>JBKECG010000336.1:0-9980 GCA_047974395.1 Pikeienuella sp.
GCGCTGACCGTCTTCGCCTGCGCCTGCATCTTCGTCGCCGCGCCGCTTTTTCTCTGGGCGGCCCGGCGGCTCTCCGCCGACGGCCCCGCGCGCCCGAACAGCGAGACGAGCGGGGCCGAGCGCCGCGCCGCCCGCGCCGCGCGGCGGCGCCCAGCCTTCTGGTTGCTGGCCGGGGCGCTGCCGATCATCGCGCTGACCCATGGCATGATCGTCAGCCACCTGATCCCGATGCTGGAATCGCGCGGCGCGATCGGCGGAACCGCGATCTTCGCCGCTTCGCTGATCGGCCCGGCGCAGGTGGCGGGGCGGGTGCTGATCACCCTCTTCGCCCGGCGCGCGGCCGGGATCGGACTGATCCTCGGCGCTTACGGCGTCGCCGGCGCGTCCTATCTCCTGCTGCTTTCGGCGGGCGCGCCCGACTGGCGGGTGTTTCTCGCCATAGGCGCGATCGGCGCGGCGAACGGGATCTGCTCGATCGCCAAGCCGCTGGCGATCGCGGATCTGCTGGGCCGGGCCGGTTTCGGCGGCATCTCCGGGGCGCTGGCCATGCCCTTCATCGCCGGGGCCGCGCTCGCGCCCTTTCTGGCCGCGCTGTTCTGGCGGGCGGGCGGTTATGACCTGATGCTGGGCGCGGCGGCGGCGATGGCGCTTTGCGGGCTCGCGCTTCTCGCCCTCGCGCGGCGGATTGCGCCCGGAACGGATTGACGGTAACGCCGGCGCCGGAGCGCAGGAGGCTTTGATGATCTACGAGACGGCCGAAGACTGGCGGCGGGCGCCGCGCAAGGCGATCGCGCTGATCGGCATGTCCGGGACCGGCAAGACGCGCATCGGCGCGATGCTGCGCGAAGAAGGCGACTGGTTCCACTATTCCGTCGATTACCGGATCGGCACCCGCTATCTCGGCGAGGAAATCACCGACAATTTCAAGCGCGAGGCGATGAAGAACCCCTATCTGCGGGATCTGCTGCGCTCGGATTCGATCTATATCGCCTCCAATCTTTCCTTCCATAATCTCGCGCCGCTCTCGACCTGGCTCGGCAAGCCGGGCGACCCGGCGAAGGGCGGCATCCCCTTCGACGAATATCTCCAGCGCCAGCGTCTGCACCGGCGGGCGGAGATCAGCGCCATGCTCGACGCCCCCGCCTTCACCGGCCGCGCGCGCGCGCTTTACCAGTACGACCATTTCATCTGCGACAGCTCGGGCTCGGTCTGCGAGGTGGTGGAGCCGGACGACCCGGCCGACGAGGTTCTGACCGCGATCAGCCGGACCATGCTGCCGGTCTATATCCGCGGGACCGAAGCCCATGAGGAAGCCCTGGTCGCCCGTTTCGACCGCGCGCCGAAGCCGATGTATTATCAGGAGAGCTTCCTGAAATCCGTCTGGGCCGAATATCTGGCCGAGTCGGGCGCGCAGGAGGATGAGGTGGATCCCGACGCCTTCATCCGCCACGGTTTCGCAAGGCTGATCGCGCACCGGCGTCCGCGCTATCAGGCCATCGCCGACCGCTGGGGCGTGACGGTGGAGGCGGACGATATCGCCGAAGTCGTCTGCGGCGACGACCTGACCCGCCTGATCGCCGAGGCGCTGGACCGGCGCGCGAAAGGCTGAGCCCCCGCCCCGCTTGCGCCGCCGCGCGCGGGGCCGTATCTCAATCCGCTCACGAAAACCCGAGGCCCGGAGCCGATGCCGATCAAGATCCCCGCCGACCTTCCCGCCCGCGACGTGCTGACGCGCGAGGGCGTGATGGTGATGAGCGAGGATGACGCGCTCAGGCAGGATATCCGCCCGCTCCAGATCGCGCTTCTGAACCTGATGCCGAAAAAGGTGCAGACAGAGACGCAGTTCGCCCGCGTGATCGGCGCCGGCCCGTTGCAGAGCGAACTGACGCTGATCCGCATGACCGAGCATGAAAGCCGTCATACGCCGGTCGAGCACATGCGCGCCTTCTACCAGCCCTTCGCCAAAGCGCGCGAGCGCAGGTTCGACGGGCTGATCGTCACCGGCGCCCCGATCGAGCATCTCCCCTTCGAGGAGGTGACCTATTGGGGTGAATTGGGCGAGGTCTTCGACTGGACCCGCACCCATGTCCATTCGACCTTCGCGATCTGCTGGGGCGCGCAGGCGATGCTGAAGCATTTCCATGGCGTGCCGAAACACGACATGGGCGCGAAGCTCTTCGGCTGCTACGAGCAGGAAGTGCGCGCCCCCGGCTCCCCCTGGCTCACCGGCTTTCCCGACCGTTTCCTCGCCCCCGTGAGCCGCTGGACCGAGACGCGCGAGGCGGATCTGGCCGGAACCGGGGTGGAGGTGCTGGCCTCCTCCGCCGGCAGCGGGCTCTGCCTGCTGCGCGACCGGGCGGAAAACGCGCTCTACATGTTCAATCACCTGGAATATGACGCCGACACGCTGAAGCAGGAATATGATCGCGACGTCGCGGCGGGCGCGCCGATCGACGTGCCGGCGAATTACTACCCGGATGACGACCCTTCCCGCCCGCCGCGCAATTCATGGCGCGGGCACGGGCACCTGCTCTACGGCAACTGGATCAACCGCATCTACCAGACCACGCCCTTCGATCTGGAGCGGATCGGCCGCTGAGCCTGCGGGCGCTTTCCCCGCGGGGGCATCGCGGATTCATGTTTGCGAGGAATCTAAAACAAAATAAGTTACAAATACTGTCAACTACTTGAGCATGCTATAGGTCGCCAACACTATCTTTTATAGTGGAGCGTGTAATGATTCGCAGAATTCTCATGTCCGCGGTGGTGTTCTCCGCCGCGACCTTTGGCTCGGCCCATGCGGCGACGATGTATGTCAGCGACTCGGACGGCGGCATCGGCACAATCGACACCGTCACCGGCCTCGCCACCTATATCGGGGTCACGGGCACGGTGCTCACCGACATCGCCTTCGACACGACGGGCAATCTCTTCGGGGTCGATTTCACCAGCTTCTATAGCGTCGACACCACCACCGGCCGCGCCACCAGGATCGGCGACCATGGCGTTACCGGCGCCAACGCGCTGGTCTTCGGCGATGACGGGACGCTTTACGCCGCCGGTCAGGCCCGGCTGTTCACGATCGACACCGCGACCGGCGCCGGGAACTATCTCGGCAACTCGGGCTTCTCTTCGGGCGGCGATCTGGCCTTTTCGACGGCGGGCGATCTTTACCTCGCCTCCTCCTACAATCAGCTTGTGAAGCTCGATCTCAATGATCTGTGGAACGGCAGCTCGGTCGTCGGCGACCTCGGCGTCAGCAACATGTATGGTCTCGCGACCGGCCCCGACGGCGCGATGTATGGCGTCGCCGGCGACATGATCTATACGATTGATCTCGCGACCGGCGTGGCGAGTAACGGCGTGCGGTCCTCGGTCCCCGGCATCACCGCCTATGGCCAGGCCTTCTACACCGAAGCCGGCGCGCCGCCGGTGAACGCGGTGCCGCTGCCGGCCAGCGGGCTGCTGCTGGTCGGCGGGCTTGCGACGATCGGCGCCCTGCGCCGCCGGCGCGCCTGACCGGAAAACCAGCCCGTCGCCCCGCTTTTCGGGGCGGCGGGCGTCGCCGGGCGACAGGACTCCCCAACTCGCGGTTCTATCGCCACGTTCCCGATGATATCGGTGCGGGAAAGAGATGATCAGGCGAAATTTCATTCTGGGCGCCGGCGCCGGGTTCGCCGCCGCCTGCGCCCCGGTTCGCGGCCGGGTCCCGGCGACGGATGCGGAGACGAGCCATCCCCCGCTCGGCCGCTTCTACGGCCCGCCCGGGCGGCGCGTTCACGCCACCGACCAGGGCGAGGGGCGGCCGGTCGTCCTGATCCATGGCGCCAGCGGAAATCTGCGCGACTGGACCTTCAGCATCGCGCCACTGCTGGCCGAATCCTATCGTGTCATCGCCATGGATCGACCCGGTTTCGGCTACTCCGACCGGCAGGACCATTCCAACGCCTGGCGCCCCGAATCCCAGGCCATGCAGCTTCGCGTCGCCGCGCTGGAGATGGGCGTCGAAAACCCGATCATCGTCGGCCACAGCTGGGGCGCCGCCGTCGCGCTGGCCTGGGCGCTGGATGCGCCGGATCAGGTGGCGGGCGTGGTCTCGGTCTCCGGCATGACCATGCCCTGGGACGGGATCGCGCCCTTTCTCGACGCGATCGGCGTCGGCCCGCTTCTGGCCGGCGCCTATAGCCGCCGCATGGTCAGAACTGCGGAAAGCGGCGGCGCGGCGCAGTTCATCGACCGCGCCTTCAGCCCGCAAACGCCGCCCGAGGGCTATTTCGACTATGTCGGCGTCCCGCTCGCGCTCCGCCCTGCGACCGTGGCGGCGAACGCCGACGATCTCGCCTACGCGCAGCGCGCCGTGACCGCGCTTTCCGCCCGCTATGCGGGGCTGCGGGTTCCGGTCGAGGTCATGCACGGGGGCTCCGACCGGCTGCTGGACTTCACCCAGCACGGGCTTTACTTCGCCGCCTCCGTCCCTGACGCGAGCTTCCTGCCACTGGCCCAGACCGGGCACATGGCTCATCACGTGCATCCGGAGGCGCTGGCGGAGCTGATCGGCGCCATCGCCGCCCGCACCCCTGCTTGATGTTGACTTGAAGACAATGAGTTATCGCACTCTGCTTAGATCGTATCTGACCTCGGCGCGGACATCCTGACAATCGCGCTTGTCAACCATGGTCACGGGCAGGCTGACACGGCGAAGCACGCCTCGAAGCGGCCGTCCTCCGGGTCCAGATCGAGCTTGCCGATCTTCAGCGTCACATCCTACTCCATCGTGTCGGACCCCCGGAAGAAACCGACCCCCGGACCGAACTCCCATGTCATTTCAGGGGGGCGTTCGCTCGACCCGCCGCGAGCATCAGGGCGCCGGCGATGCGGCTTGCGTAAAGCATGTCCGGCCCACCCTTTTCGTCTTCTCTGCCGCGCCGCGCATATCACGCCCGCCCCCCGCATTGCGAGGCGCTGGACCGGGGCGCCCGGAGCGCCCATTATCTCCACCCGCATGCGGAAGGAGGCTGGAATGGGCGAGATCAGCGACTATTTCAGGAAACACGCGCCCGAAAACGTGCGCGAGGCCATCAAGCGACACAGGAAGAGCGGCAAGGGCGGCTTTCTCGACCCCGACTATCCCTATCCCGAACGGCTCGGAAACAGGGATTACGAAGACGAGATCGGCAAGCTGCATATCGAACTGGTCAAGCTTCAGGCCTGGACCCGCGACAAGGGCGAGCGCATCGTCGTCGTCTGCGAGGGGCGCGACGCCGCCGGCAAGGGCGGCGCGATCAAGCGTTTCCGCGAGCATCTGAACCCCCGCTCCGCCCGCGTCGTGGCGCTGCCCAAACCCTCGGACGCCGAGCGCGGGCAATGGTATTTCCAGCGCTATATCCAGCACCTGCCCAGCCCCGGAGAGATCGTGTTCTTCGACCGCAGCTGGTATAATCGCGCCGTGGTCGAGCGTGTCTTCGGTTTCTCATCCGACGCCGAGCGCGAGCATTTCTACCATCAGATCCCCGAATTCGAGGACATGCTGATCAATGACGGCATCCGGCTCTTCAAGCTCTGGCTGACGGTCGGCCGGGCGGAACAGCTTCGCCGCTTTCTCGACCGCGAGCGGGACCCGCTGAAACAGTGGAAGCTCTCGCCGATCGACATCCAGTCTCTCGACAGATGGTCGGATTACACCACCGCGATCGAGGAGATGTTCGAGCGCACCAATTTCGGCTACGCGCCCTGGACCGTGATCCGCTCCGACGACAAGAAACGCGCCCGCATCGCCGCAATCCGCAGGGTGCTCTCCTCCATCCCCTATGCGAAACGTTCGCAGAACGGCGCCAGCCGTCCCGACAGCGCGATCTGCGGCCCGGCGGGGCTGACGCCGCTGGCGACACCCTGAGGGCGGGGCGCCCCTTCGCGCCGCGAGCAGCCCCGCCCGGCTTGCAGGCCGCCCCGCCGCCCCCCATGTCGGAAGCTCACGGAAGATGAGAGGTGGCGATGGGCGGGCAGGGTTTCGGCGTGATCGGGGAACAGGGCGGGCTGCCCGATCCGGAGGCCGACAGCCAGTTCTACGAAGGCGTGCCGGCGCGGCGGCTGCTCGCCTTCGCCATCGACATCGCCCTGATCTGGGGACTGGCCTTCGTCATCGGGGTGCTGACGCTCGGCATCGGCTTTCTGCTCTTCGGCATGCTCGTGCCGGTTCTGGATTTCATCTATCGGGCGGCCACCATCTCCAACCGCTCGGCGACATGGGGGATGCGCTTCGCGGGGGTCGAGCTTCGCCAGCTTTCCGGCGCGCGTTTTGATCTTTTCCACGCCGTCGCGCATACGATCCTGTTCTATGTCGCCACGGCCTTCGTGGTCGCGCAGCTCGTCTCGGTGATCCTGATGGCGGGCGCGGCGATGGGGCGCGGGCTGCATGACCTGCCCTTCGGCTCGACGATGATCAATTCTCCAGCGTGACAGCGGCGGCAAGCGTTGCTACCTTTGCGTCAACCTGGACTGACGTCGACGCCGCATGACCCATATCAACCAGAAGATCACCGCCCAGTTCTTTCTGACGGCGAACCAGCCCTGCCCGTATCTTCCCGACCGGCAGGAAAGAAAGCTGTTCACCACCTTGCGCGGCTCCGACGCGCGCGACGTGAACGACGCGCTCAGCCTGCGGGGATTCCGGCGCAGCCAGTCGGTCGCCTATCGCCCCGCCTGCGCCGATTGCGGCGCCTGTCTTTCGGTGCGAATCCCCGCCAACCGGCATGAACCGAGCGCGTCGCAACGTCGCATCCTCCGGCGCAACGCCTCGCTTGTGCGGCGCACCTGCGCGCCCTGGGCGACGGAGGAGCAGTACGCGCTCTTTCGCACCTATCTCCATTCGCGCCACGCCGATGGCGGCATGGCGGAGATGGACATCTCCGAATTCGCCTCCATGGTCGAGGAGACCACGGTCAGGACCCGCGTGATCGAATATCACGACCCGGACCAGCCCGAGGAGCGCAGCCTCGTCGCCGCCTGTCTGACCGATGTGATGGCCGACGGGCTCTCCATGGTCTACAGTTTCTTCCGGCCCGATCTGGAGCGGCGCAGCCTCGGCGTCTTCATGGTGCTGGATCATCTGGAGATCGCGCGCAAATCCGGCCTGCCCTATCTCTATCTCGGCTACTGGGTGCCGGGCTCGCGCAAGATGGACTACAAGGCCCGCTTCACGCCGCTGGAATATTTCCGCGGCGGGCAATGGCGGCTGAGCTGGTCGCCGCAGGACCTGTCGGCGGAGGATCTCTGCAAACCCGATCCGAAAGCGGCGACGCCGGACTGAGGCGGACGCCCCGGCGGATGCGCCCCGACTGACGCGCGTCAGTTTGATCTTGGCTTTTTCCATACCCGATCTGTAGAATACGGGACGCAATGTGAACCGTAACTATTTACAGTAAAGGGAGAAAACCTCACATGGAACGGCGTGTTTTCCTTGCCGGCGCAGCAATGGCCGGCGCGGCCGGAACCCTTGCGACCCCGGCGATTTCGCAGAATCGCAAGAAGATGACCATCGTTTCTTCTTTCCCGCGCGACTTTCCCGGCACCGGCATTTCCTGTCAGCGAATCGTCGCCCGGATCGGGCAGCTTTCCGAAGGCCGGATCGAGACCGAGTATTTCGCCGCCGGCGAACGGGTCGGCGCCTTCGACGTGCTGGACGAGGTCGCCTCCGGCAACAGCCAGGCCTATCTGTCCTGCGAATATTACTTCACCGGCAAACATCCGGCGCTGGTCTATTTCACCACGGTCCCCTTCGGGATGACCGCGCCAGAGCTTGCGGCCTGGATGAAGCATGGCGGCGGGCAGGCGCTCTGGGACGAGACCGTCGAGCAGTTCGGGGTCAAGGGGCTGATCTGCTCCAACATGGGCGTGCAGTCCGGCGGCTGGTTCAACAAGGAGATCAACAGCGTTGACGATCTTCGCGGCCTGAAGATGCGCATCGCCGGGCTCGGCGGCACGATGATGTCGAGGCTGGGCGTCTCCACCGTCGTGGTGCCGGGCGGTCAGATCTATGAGAATCTCGTCTCCGGCGCGATCGACGCCACCGAATGGGTCGGCCCCTACAATGACTATTTCATGAAGTTCTACGAGGCCGCCAAGTACTACTACACCGGCGGCATGCATGAACCCGCCGCCTCCGGCGCCTGCGGCATGAATATCGAATGGTACAACACGCTGACCGACTGGGAGAAAGCCGTCATCCAGGCCGCCTGCTATGAGGAAAACGCCAACGCCTATGAGGAGGCGATGGCGCTCAACGGCGTCTATCTGAAGAAGATGGTGGAGGAGAACGGCGTCCTGCTCCGCAATTTCAACGACGAACTCTGGGACGCGTTCGGCGAATCCGCCATGGAGGCTTTCGAGGAATTGCGCGCCCATTCCGAACTCGCGGCGCGGATCGACGACAGCTATCAGAGCTTCATCCGTCTGGCCGGCGGCACGTCGCAGGATTTCGAGGGCGCATTCCTGCGTCAGCGCAACCGCGTGCTCGGCCTCTGACGCCGCGCGGATCTGAATTGCGGGCGGGGCTGAGGCGCCGCCCGCATCGCGCTCCCCTGACCTTGCGGCAGGCGCCCGAAATTGGCGGCGCTCGTCTTCCCGCTTGGATTCCTCCGCGTTTTGCTCTTAGGGTGAAGCGCAAGACCGTGGTTTGAACCCGGTGGAATCAAAGGGAGAAAATCTGCACATGGAACGACGCACTTTCCTCGCCGGCGCGGCTTTCGCCGGCGCCGCCGGAACCCTCGCCGCCCCCGCGATCGCGCAGGCGACGAAAACCATGACCATCGTCTCGGCCTATCCGCGCGATTTCCCGGGCATCGGCATCTCCGCCCAGCGGACCGCGGCCAAGATCACCGAACTGACCGAGGGCCGGATCCAGACCGAGTATTTCGCCGCCGGCGAGCGTGTCGGCGCCTTTGACGTGCTGGACGAGGTCGCCTCCGGCAACAGTCAGGCCTATATCGCCAGCGACTATTACTTCGCCGGCAAGAATGCGGCGCTGGTCTATTTCTCCACCGTGCCCTTCGGCATGACCGCGCCGGAGCTGAACGCCTGGATCAAGCATGGCGGCGGACAGGCGCTATGGGACGAGATGACCGGGCAATTCGGGATCAAGGCCATCCTCTGCTCCAATACCGGCGCCCAGGCCGGCGGCTGGTTCAACAAGGAGATCAACACCGTAGACGATCTGAAGGGGTTGAAGATGCGCATCGCCGGGCTCGGCGCCTCGGTGCTGGCCAAGCTGGGCGCCTCGACCGTGGTGCTGCCGGGCGGGCAGATCTATGAGAATCTCGTCTCCGGCTCAATCGACGCCGCCGAATGGGTCGGTCCCTATAACGACTACTTCATGAAGTTCTACGAGGCGGCGAAATTCTACTACACCAACGGCATGCATGAACCGGGTCCCTCGGCCGGGCTCGGCATGAATCTTTCGTGGATGGGCACGCTGACCGATTGGGAGAAGGCCGCGATCCAGGCCGCCTGCTATGAGGAGAACGCCAACGCCTATGAGGAGACCATCGCGCTCAACGGCGTCTATCTGAAGAAACTGGTCGAAGAGCATGGCGTGCAGCTGCGCACCTTCAACGACGATCTCTGGGACGCGTTCGGCGAGGCCTCCGACGAAGCCTTCGCCGATGTGCGCGCGACCTCCGATCTGGCGGCGCGGATCGACGAGAGCTACTGGTCCTTCATCCGCTCCGCCGGCGGCACGATGAAGGATTTCGAGGGCGCCTTCCTGAGCCAGCGCAACCGCGTGCTTGGCATCTGAGACCGGGTGAACAGATCGGGCGGGGTGTCGCAGCCCCGCCCGATCCGATAGAAAGCTGCGGCCTTCCAGCCTCCTGACGCCATGGGGAAGGAGGGCCGGAAAAGATAAAACTACTGACAGGGTGCGTGATGGTTGCCATGACCTTTGAGGCGGATCCGATCGACGCCGGCGCGCCGGCGCCGGTTCTGCG
>JBKECG010000391.1:0-1618 GCA_047974395.1 Pikeienuella sp.
GTCGCGCCGAGCATCTGATCGGCGGCGGTGATCACCTTGGCGTTCATCTCGTAACCGCGCTGCGCCTCGATCAGGTCGGTGATCTCGCGCACCGCATCGACGCCGCTTTCCTCCAGAAAACCCTGCCGGAACCGGCCGCGCCCGTTGGAGCCGGCGTCGCCGATATCCGGGGCGCCGGAGGCGGCTGTCTCGCGAAAGAGATTGCCGCCGATCGCCTCAAGCCCCTTTTCATTGACGAAACCGGCTAGGGTGAACCGGCCCAGAACCTCGGTCTGGGTCTGGTCGTTGAAGCTGGCGACGACCTCGCCATCGCCATTGATGGTGATCTTGCGGGCGTCCTCGGGAATGGTGATCTCGGGGACCACCGGATAACCCTCGGTGGTCACGATCAGCCCGTCGCCGGTGCGCTTCAGCCCCCCGTCGCGGGTATAGGCGGATATGCCGGAGGGCAGGCGGATCTCCAGATAGCCGGCCCCCTCGATGGCGACATCCAGATCGCCCCCGGTCTGGCGCAGGGAGCCGCGCTCGATATCCATCGACACCGCCGCGGTGCGCACGCC
Source organism: Pikeienuella sp. (assembly GCA_047974395.1). GTDB lineage: Bacteria > Pseudomonadota > Alphaproteobacteria > Rhodobacterales > Rhodobacteraceae > Pikeienuella. Next base: position 561 of record JBKECG010000391.1, read on the forward strand.
AAGGCCAAGCTGCACCCCCGTCGGCAGGACCGAGCCGTCGGCGGCGTTCACCGCGCCCGGCTGGCGCACCTGCTGGTAATGCAGATCGGCGAATTCGGCCCGCCGCGGATTGTAGGCGGTGGTGCTCATATTCGCGAGATTGTTGGAAATCGTCTCCACCCTGGTCTGCTGGGCGTCCATTCCCGTCGCCGCTATGTCGAGTGCGCGCATCTGGTTTCTCCTTCGCTCGCTCTTCCTTCGTCGCCCTCGCGCCGGCCGGTCAGGCCGCCGCGCCGATCACCCTGATCGCCTGGCGTATCCGTTCATCCTCCGCGCCGAGCAGGTTCTGCCCCGCCTCATAGGCGCGCTGAACCTCGATCATCCGCGCGATCTCGCGCACCGGATTGACGTTGCTGTTCTCGCGGAACCCCTGGAAGATCGCGGCCTCCTCGGCCGGAACCGGCGCTTCATCCGAGAAGAACACGCCGCCCTCGCCGCGCGTCAGCGCGCTCCGGTCGGCGACCGTGACCAGCCCGACCCGGCCGATCGGCTGTCCGTCGGCGGAAATCGTGCCATCCGTCGCGATCGCGATCTCGCGCGCGTCGGCAGGGGCGAAGACCGGGGCGCCGCCCTCGTCCAGCAACCGCCGGCCGGAATGATCCATCAGTTCCCCATCGGCGCTGCGGGTGAAGGCGCCGGCGCGGGTCAGGCCGGGGCCGGCCGGGGTCTCGATTTGGAAGAAGCCCTCGCCCTCGATGGCGAGATCGAAGGCCCCGCCGGTCATGGTCAGCACGCCCTGGCTGAAATCGGTGACCCGCGCCCGCGCCGCGGTTTCGGCGACAGCGCCGCCGACCACGTTCAGCCGGTCCACCATCTCGGCGAAGATCGCGCCTTCGCGGCGAAACCCGTCGGTCGACATATTGGCGAGGTTGTTGGCGATGATCCGCATGTCCTTCGCCAGCCCCGCCTGCCGCGAGAGCGTCACATAGCCCGGATTATCCATCGTCCAGCGCCTCCTCTATGATCGCGCGCGCCGCCTCCGACGCGTTCAGAACCGAGCGGGTCGCGTCCAGCGTCAC
>JBKECG010000395.1:0-12796 GCA_047974395.1 Pikeienuella sp.
GCCCGTCGCTGCGCCTCGCCCTCGCCGCCGTGGGCGGGCCGGGCGGAGAAACCGCGGGCGCCGCGCTTTCGCTCGGGCTCGGCCTGACGGTGCTGGCCGCGATCGGGCAAATAGATTCCAACATGCGGAACATGATCGAGGAGCAATTGCCGACCAACAGCCCGGCCTCTTTCCTCATCGACATCCAGAACGACCAGCTCGACGCGTTTCTGGAGGTCGCGAACGGGGTCGAAGGCGTCACGAAGATCGCCACCGCGCCGATGCTTCGCGGCGTCATCACCCGGCTCGACGGCCTTCCCGCCGCCGAGGCGCGCGAGACGATCGACCCGGACGCGCGCTGGGTGCTTCAGGGCGATCGCGGCGTCTCCTACGCCGCCGCCCCGCCCGAGGGAGCCGAGATCGCCGAGGGCGAATGGTGGCCGGCGGATTATCAGGGCCCGCCGCTCCTCTCGTTCTCCGCCGAGCAGGGGCGCGCGCTCGGCCTCTCCATCGGCGACACGATCACGATGAACATTCTCGGGCGCGAGCTGACCGCGACCATCGCCAATTTCCGCGAGATCGACTGGCGCGGGCTCGGCATCAATTTCCTGATGATCCTCGATCCCGGCGCCATGGCCGGCGCGCCGCACACCCATATCGCCACGGTCCATGCGGACGCCGGGGCGGAGGCCCCGCTGGTGCGCGCCGTTGGCGAGCGTTTCGCCAACATCACCGCGATCCGGGTGCGTGACGCGATCGCGCGGGTCTCGGACGGGCTGGCCGGGCTCGCCGCCGCGTCGCGCTGGGCGGCGGCGGCGGTCCTTCTGACCGGGGTCGCGGTGCTGATCGGCGCGGCGGCCGCTGGCGAGCGGTCGCGGACCTATGAAGCGGCGATCCTGAAGGTGCTGGGCGCGACGCGGGCGCGGATCCTGGCCAGTTTCGCGCTTCGCGCGGCGCTGGTCGGCGCGGCGGCGGGGGCGGTGGCGGTGTTCTTCGGCGCGGCGGCGGCCTGGGGCGTCTCGGTCTTCGTGATGGAGGCCGGAGTCCGCCCCGATCCCGTCTCCGCCATCGGCGTGGTCGCCGGGGGCGCGCTGGCCTCGCTTCTCGCCGGGCTGGCCTTCGCCTGGAGGCCGCTTTCGCGCCGTCCGGCCCCGGTTCTGAGATCGCACGAGTAAATCTTGAATTTTCGCCCGCCTCCACCGATATTCCATCAGGAAGACGTTCGCCGATCCCCGGCGGGCGCCTCGACATGGAACACAACGGAGAGGACACAGCTCTAATGGCTGACTATCAGACGGCGGTCCGGCGCGACCGCGCCGTGGGCGCGGAAATCGACGCCGGCCTTCGCGCCTATATGAACAAGGTCTATACGCTGATGGCCGTCGCGATGGCGATCACCGGCGTCGTGGCCTATGTCTTCGGCAATGACCTCTTCGCGGTGATGCGCGGACAGGAGACGATGCTGGTGCCCGCGGGCGTGATCACCGCGCTCTTCGCCTCGCCGCTGAAATGGGCGGTGATGTTCGCGCCGCTGCTCTTCGTCTTCGGCTTCGCCGCCGCGATCAACCGCATGAGCGCCTCGACCGCGCAGACCGTCTTCTGGGTCTTCGCGGCGGTGATGGGTCTTTCGATCTCCTCGATCTTCGCGGTCTATACCGGCGTCTCCATCGCCACGACCTTCTTCGTGACCGCGATCGCCTTCCTCGGGCTGAGCATCTACGGCTACACCACCAAGCGCGATCTGGCGCCCATGGGCGCCTTCCTGGTGATGGGGCTGATCGGCCTGATCGTCGCCTCGATCGTGAACATCTTCCTCGCCTCCTCGGCGCTCCAGTTCGCGATCTCGGTGATCGGCGTGCTGATCTTCGCCGGCCTCACCGCTTTCGACACCCAGCGGCTGAAGAACGAATATGTGCATTTCGCCCAGATGGGCGCGGAGGGCGCGGCCTATCTCGCCAAGGGCGCGATCATGGGGGCGCTCAGCCTCTATCTGAACTTCCTCAACATGTTCATGTTCCTGCTCCAGTTCCTCGGCGCCGCGCGCGAGTGACCTGAAGACAGGCGGAAACGGCGGGGGCCGGGGCGAAAGCTCCGGCCCTTCGCCTTTGCGGGGCGCACTGGCGTCCCGGCCCGACAGCGGCTATCAGGGCGCGGTTTTGTAATGTTGTGTGGACGGGGACTTATCCATGGCCTTGCCGGAATGGGCGCGAAGCGCCACCCCTGACGGCCGGTTCTCCTCCGCGGGCGGCGGGATCGGGCGCGGGCTGTCGCTGAACTTTCTCGCCGGATTGTTCCAGCTTTTCGGCGCCGCGCTGAGCACCGTGATCCTCTCGCGAATTCTCTCCCCCGAGGATTTCGGCGTCTACGGCATGATCCTGCCCTTCGTCTCCATCCTGGTGCTGCTGATCGACGGCGGCTCGATCTATTACATGCTGCGCAGCGAGAAGGTGGTCGAGCGCGAGGCGACGGATCTTTTCTGGTACGCGCTCTGCTGCTCCACCGCCGGCATGCTGCTGCTGATGCTGGCCATGCCGGGCATCGCCTGGGCGATGGACGAGCCGCATGTGCTCGGCGCCGGCCTGGTCGCGGCGCTGACCTTGCTGTTCAACGGGCTGGGCTTTCAGCACGCCGCGCTGATCATGCGCTGTTTCCGGAACGATCTGCGGGCGCTGGCGATCATCGGCGGCGTCATCGTCGGCGTCGCGGCCGGCGTCGCCATCGCGCTGGCCGGGGGCGGCTACTGGGCGCTGATCGCGCTGCTTTCATTCCGGGTGCTGGCGACCAGCCTGCTCTATGTCTTCCTGTCCGGCTGGCGGCCGGGGCCGCCGCATTGGGACCGGGCGCTGCTGAAGGATGTCTTCCGGCTCGCCCGGCCGACATTGCGCGGGCGGATCGCGCTTTCGCTGGTCAGGGAAAGCGACAAGATCTTCGTCGGCCTGCTGTTCTCCACCTCGCAGACGGGCTTCTACGCCTTCGCGCAGATGCTGTCGGTGGTGCCGCTGCAACAGGTCATCTCGCCGACCTTCTCGGTCGTCCTGCCCTGGCTGAGCGAGATCAAGGAGAACAGGGTCGAGCTTTTCGAGCGGTTCTGGGCCTTTCTCTGCAATTTCATCTTCCTGTTCCTCGCGCCCTGCCTTTTCGGCTCCTTCTTCGCCGATTCGCTCTTCGCGCTGGTGCTCGGCCCCGAGATGGCCCCGGCCGCGTCGCCCTTCCGGATTCTCGTCGTCTCGGCGGCGGCCGCGCTGGCCTATGACTTCACCAGCCTGTCCTTCCAGGCGGTGGACCGCCCCGACATACCCGAGCGCCAGCAATACGGCATGATGCTGGTCTTCCTGCTTCTCTACGCCGCCGCATCCCTCCATCCGCGCTTCGAGATGATCGCGGTCGCGGTGCTGGTCGGCAATATCCTGACCATGGGCATCCGCCTGCGCGGGGTTTTCCGCCATTTCGAAGCGCCGGTCGCCGGGCCGATGCTGCGGCTGGCGCGCTCGCTCCTGCTCAGCTTCGTCCCGGCGGCGCTGGTTCTGGGCCTCGCCGAAATCACCGGGTCGCTCACCGGAATCGGCGATCTCGACACGGTGCTTTATTCGGCGCTCTTCACGGTCATCTACGCCGCGCTGGCGATCGGGGCCTTCGGGCTCAATCCGATGCTGCTGCTGCGCCGGAGACGGCGGCCGGCCTGAGCCGCGCAAATCTTCGCCGCGCCGCGGCGCGGGGGCGCCTGCGCTCTTCCCCCCACGGAATTCGCTGCTAAATTCACCCCCAAGCAATATTGGGGAGAACGCCATGCGCGATCTTATGCAGCACTGGGAGATGCGCGTCTCGCATATCATCGACCATGCCGCGAAATACCATCCGAACCGGCCGATCATCACCCGCACGGTCGAAGGCCCGATCGAAAAAAGCAACTGGGCCGCGATCCACCGGGGCGCCAGGCAGACCGCGCAGGCGCTGATCGCGACGGGGATGAAACCGGGAGAGACGATCGGCGTCATGGCCTGGAACACCGGCCGGCTGATGAAGGTCTGGTATGGCGTTCCCGGCGCGGGCTGCGTGCTGCATACGCTGAACCCGCGGCTTTCCGCGGATCAGCTCACCTATATCATCAACCATGCCGAAAACCGGATGCTGATGGTCGACGCCGATCTCGCGCCGCTGATCGCCGCCATCGCCCCGCGGCTGGAGACGGTGCGCGAATTCGTCATTCTCACCGATCGCGCCCATATGCCCGAGGCCCTGCCCGACGCGATCTGCTACGAGGAATGGATCGCCGCGCAGGATGGCGATTTCGCCTGGATGAAGGGCGATGAGCGCGACGCCTGCGGCATCTGCTACACTTCCGGCACCACCGGCAACCCGAAGGGCGTGGTCTACACCCATCGCTCCAACATATTGCATGCGCTGGCCGCCTCGACGCCGGATTGTCTCGATCTCTCCTCGCGCGACGTGCTGATGCCGGTGGTGCCGCTTTTCCACGCCAATGGCTGGTCGCTCGGCTACACCGCGCCGCTGAACGGGGCGGCGATGATGATGCCCGGGCGGGACATGAGCCCGCCGGCGCTCTACGAGCTGCTGGAGATGGGCGTGACGCTGACCGCGGCGGTGCCGACGATCTGGCTCGGCATGCTGCAATATCTGAAGAAGAGCGGGCATGGATTCTCCACCCTCAAACGGGTGGTGATCGGCGGCTCCTCCTGCCCGCGGGCGGTGATCGAGGCTTTCCAGAAGAATTACGGCGTTCAGGTGCTCCACGCCTGGGGCATGACGGAAACCTCCCCCCTCGGCACCACCGGCTCCTTCAAGCCGGAGGTCATGGCGCTGGACGAGACCCGCAAGCTGGACGCGCAATGCACGGTCGGGCACCCGCCCTTCTCGGTCGACATGAAGATCACCGATGACGACGGCGTGGAGCTGCCCTGGGACGACAAGGCCCAGGGCCGGTTCTGGGTGCGCGGCCCGGCCGTCGTGCGCCGCTATCTCAAGGCGGAGCAGGACGCCATCGCCGAGGATGACTGGTTCGACACCGGCGATGTCGCCGCTATCGACGCGAACGGCTATGTCCGCATCACCGACCGCTCGAAGGACGTGATCAAGTCCGGCGGCGAGTGGATCAGCTCCATCGACATGGAGAACGCCGCCGTCGGCCATCCCGGCGTCGCCGAGGCGGCGGCGATCGGCATCGCCCATCCGAAATGGGACGAGCGGCCGATCCTGGTCTGCGTCAAGGCCCCGGGCGAGGACCCGGACCCGGAGGAGATCATCGAATACGCCTCCAGGGGTCTCGCGAAATGGCAGCGCCCGGACGATGTGCTCTTCGTCGAGGAGCTGCCGCACACCGCGACGGGCAAGATCTCCAAGCTGCACCTGCGCGAGCGGCTGAAGGAGATGGACTACAAGCTGCCCGAATTCCGCTGAGGCTGTCGGCGTCCCGCGCCCCGGACGGCGCGGGACGCCCTTCGAAGAATTTGGACCGGCATGAATTCATGAAGCGCAGATTGATCCGGAACGCCCCGGTCCTGTTCCTGATCGGGGCCGTGGTCGCCTGGTATCTGACGGCCCTTTCACAGACGACTTTCTATTATTCCGGCGAAAGCGGCGTATTCCATATATATTCCAGATGGATCGCGTTCCCTTTTCTGTTTTTCATCGTCATACAGATATTTTACTGGATCTTGCGGATCGCCCTGCGGCCGCGAAATCCGGGCGATCGGGGAAAGCGCCTCCCATTGAGAATCATCGCGGCATGCCTCCTGTCCCTGATCTGGGCGGCGATCATGGTGGTGGGCGGGTATCTGCTGCTGTCGCTTCACTTTTCCAGTCTGTACCGGTCGGAGGGCGCCTATGCGCCCGACCTGCATCTGGACCCCGTATATTACCTTCACATACCCGCTTATATTCTCTGCATACTGGCGTTCGACCACCTGTCGGGGCGGATTCTGACATGGAAGCGGCCAGCCTGACCTGAGCCGGCCGCGAAGCGCAAGCGGAGAGCGGCGGCGACCTCCCGCCCGGACGCGGTTCGCACCATGCCGCGCCGCGGCCGCTCATGTCCGGCGCGCCCTGCTCCCCGGTCCGAAAACAAAGCCGACAAAAACACTTTCGTCCATATTCCGGCGCGGATTGCGCATGCCGGCTTTGGGCCATATGTTCCGCCGGTTTTTGACACACACAGTATAGGCGAAGCCGACATGACAAGTGCAGACATCATCCCACCCGCGGCTGCGGCCGTCTCAGCGGATGGAGCGGCGCCCCGTTCGATACGTCCGGTCTATAACGGCTCGCGCAAGGATCTGTTCTTCATCGCGCTCGGGCGGATGATTCTGACCATCGTCACCCTCGGCATCGGCCGGTTCTGGATGATCACCCGGCTGCGCCGCTATTACTGGTCCTCAATCGAGATCGACGGCGCGCCGCTGGAATATACCGGGCGGGCGATCGAAAAGCTGCTCGGCTTCCTGATCGCGATTGTCGCGCTGGCGGCCTATCTGCTGGTGGTGAACCTGGCGCTGACTTTCATCGGTCTCTCGGTGTTCGACGGCAATCCGCTGGCGCTGCAATTGCCGCTGCTGGCGCTGCTGCCGCTGATCTACTGGGCGGTTTACCGGGCCTATCGCTATCTTCTGGCGCGGACGCGCTGGCGCGGCATCCGCTTCGGGTTGCTGCCCGGGGCCTGGGGCTACACCTGGCGCGCCATGCTCTGGTCCTTCCTGAGCGTGCTGACGCTCGGCCTGCTCTACCCGGTCGCCCAGATGAAACTGTCGCGCTATGTGACCAATCGCAGCTTCTATGGCGACCTGCGCTTCGAGCAGCGCGGCGCGATCTGGCCGCTGATGAAAAGCTGGCTGATGTTCTGGGCGCCGCTGGTGGTGCTCATCGTCGGTCAGATGGCCCTGGTCTACTGGACGGTGACGCAGAGGGTGTCCAGGCTCGACCCGAATACGATCCCCTCCCCCGACGCCTCCGGGCCCGCCAATCCCTTCGCGGCCATCGCCGGCGGCATGGGCGGCATCGCCTTGCTGCTGATTTTCATCTTCTGGTCCATTTTCGCCTATCTGCATCACCAGGTTTTCAGCTTCCGCCATATCTATGGCGGCAAGGTGCTGGGCGGGCGGACCTTCGCGACGATCACGGTCAGCGTCTGGACCATCATCGGGGTCTATCTGGTCGGCTGGATCGTGATCGGCGTCGTGCTCGGCATCACCGCCGCGATCTTCACCGCGCTCGGCTTCGGCGTGCTGGCGGGCGCGGGCCTCGATTTCCAGATGCTCGAAGCCATGGCCAACGGTCAGATGATGTTCGATCCGTCGGCGCTGATCGGGATCGCCCTCCTCGCGCTGATCTATCTGCCGGTGGTCGCCATGGCCTCGGCGATGAGCCACGCCTTCATCTCCCATCCGCTGCTCGCGGCGACGATCTCGACCGTCGATATCCACGATATCGACGGGGTCGGCCGTGCGCGTCAGCGCGAGCATGACGAAGCGGCCGAGGCCGGCGGCTTCGCCGACGCGCTCGGCGCCGATATCGGCGGGGGGCTCTGATCACCGCGCTGGCGGAATACCAGCTGCTTGAGGCGCCCGGTCGTTATTTCGACGGGCGCACAGCCGAAGCGCGCGAGGTCATCGCGCGCTTCGGCGACGCCTCGCTGATCCTGATGACCCATGACGACATGCCGATCGCGCATTGGTCGCTCGCGGGGCTTCGCAATCTCGGGGCCGGGTCGGAGGCGCTGTCCCTGACCCCGGATTTCGAAAGCGACGAACGGCTGACGCTCGATGATCCCGACATGGTCGCGGCGATCCGGCAGGTCTGCCCCTCGCTCGACGCGCCGGCGCCGACATCGCGCTCCGGCTGGCGGCGGGCGGGCCTCTGGACCGTGGCGGCGCTCGGCTCCTTCTATCTGATCCTGTTCCATATCGCTCCGGCGCTTTCCGATCAGCTCGCGGAGCTGATCCCGCCCGAGACCGAAGTCGCCATGGGCGAAGAGATGGTGGAGCAGTTCACCACCCTCCTCTCCGATGGGGAGCCGCGCTTCTGCACCGGGGGCGCCGGCGAGCGGGCGCTGGCGAAGCTGACGGCGCGGATTTCCGCGAATGCGAACGCGCATGTGCCGCTGACGGTGCGGGTGCTCGATCATGAGATGGTCAACGCCTTCGCCCTTCCGGGCGGTCAGATCGTCATTTTCCGCGGCCTCCTGCGCAACGCCGAGGGGCCGGAGGCCCTGGCCGGGGTGCTCGGGCATGAGATCGGCCATGTCGTCGCCCGCGATCCGACCCGGCTGACGCTGCGCGCCGCCGGAACGGCGGGGCTGATCGGGCTGCTTCTGGGCGATTTCACCGGCGCCACCATCACCGTGGCGCTTTCCGAGGCGCTGATGCAATCGGGCTATCAGCGCGAGGCGGAGAGCCAGGCCGACGATTTCGCCGCGAAACTTCTCGGCGATCAGGGCCTGCCGACCACGCCCTTCGCCGGGTTCTTCATCCAGCTGAAGGCGGAGGGGGGCGACGTCCCCGCGCTACTGACGCATCTTTCCTCCCACCCCGATCTCTCCGGGCGCGCGGCGGCGATGCGCGCCGCCGACCGGATCGGCGACCAGCCTTTCGAGCCGGCGCTTTCGGATCAGGACTGGGTCGCGCTCAGGAATATCTGCCGCTGAACGCCTGCTCAGATCAGGCGAAAGCGCGCGCCCGGCGCGATCTCGCCATCGGTCTCCACCCGCCCTTCGGTGATCATCCCGAGGAGATGGGCGAAGACATTGCGTTCCGCCATCGGCAACAGGCGCTGATCGACATCGGTGTAGATCAGCGCCGTCAGCGCGGCCGGGGTCGCCTCTCCGGTCGCGCCCAGCGCCGCGGCGATCTGCGCCTCGCGGCTGCGCCGATGCCCGATCTGATAGGCGAGCATCCCGGCCGGGTCCTCCACCGGATGGCCATGACCGGGCCAGAAAACGCGATCATCGCGCGCCGTCATCCGCGCCATCGAGGCCATGAAGGCCGCCATGTCGCCCTCGGGCGGAGAGACCAGCGTCGTCGCCCAGCCCATGACCAGATCGCCGGTGAAGACCCCCGCGCCGGCGAGGTCGAAGGCGATATGATTGGAAAGATGCCCGGGCGTGTGCAGCGCCGTCAGCCGGGCGCCGCCGATCTCCAGCGCCGCGCCGTCGCCCATGATCTCGTCCGGGGTGAAATCCCTGTCCGCGCCCTCGCCGCCGCCGAATTCGGCGCCGGTGGCGCGCAGACGCGCCATGGTCTCGCTCTCGCCGGCCCCGTGCCGGCCGAAACCGTAGCTCGGCGCGCCGGTCGCCGCCTTCAGCGCGGCGACGCCGGGCGAGTGATCGACATGAGTATGGGTGACGAGGATCGCGCCCACCCGCTCCCCCGGCGCCAGCGCGCCGAGGATCGCCTGCGCCTGCGCCGCCGAAACCGGACCCGGGTCGATCACCGCGACCTCGCCCTCGCCGACGATATAGCTCTGGGTGCCGGTGAAGGTCATCGCCGAAGGGTTCGGCGCCGTCACCCTGCGCACCTGTGGCGCCAGACGCACGGCCACGCCGTATTCGACGCGCGGGTCCTTGTTGAACGGGTCTGTCATGGCCTCTCCGGATTGCGCGGCGGGCGCGGTGAACCTAGGCTCTCATCGTCGCGAGGACGAGGATGATCTTCAAGAGATACATTCCGCGCAGCCTCTTCGGTCGCGCGCTGATCATCTTTGTCGCGCCTGTGATCCTTCTGCAGGCGGTGGTGGCCTATGTCTTCGTCCAGCGCCATTTCGAGGGCGCGACCGCGCAGATGGCGACCGCCGTCGCCAAGGAATTGAACTACGCGGTCGATCTGGTCGAGCGGACCGAAGACCCGGTCGACGCCCAGACCACGCTGGGCGAGCTGGCCGGCCCGCTCGGCATGCAATTCGGGCTGGTCGAGGGGGCGATCGTCGAACCTTCGGCGATCCGCGGCTTCTATGACGTCGCCGGCGGCGCGGTGGAGGAAGCGTTCAAGGCCAATGTGACCCGGCCGCTGGCGCTCGATCTGGTTTCCGACGTGGATGTGATCGACGCGCGGGTGCAGACCTCCCGCGGGGTCCTCCGGGTGCTGATCCCGCGCGACCGGATGATCTCCTCCAATCCCGAATATCTGCTGTTCTGGATGTTCGGCGCCGCGGCGGGGCTGATGGCGGTCTCGGTGTTCTTTCTGCGCCGGCAGATACAGCCGATCCGGGCGCTGGCCGCCGCCGCCGATGATTTCGGCAAGGGCCGCGACACGCCCTTTCGCCCCCGGGGCGCCGAGGAGGTGCACCGCGCCGGCGCGGCCTTTCTCGACATGAAGGCGCGGCTGGAGCGGCAGATCGAGCAGCGGACCAAGATGCTCTCCGGCGTCAGCCATGACCTCCGGACGCCTCTGACGCGGATGAAGCTCGCCCTCGCCATGCTGGAGGACGAGGCGGAGGTGCGCGAGTTGCGCCGCGATGTCGATGAGATGGAGCGGATGCTGGGCGAGTTCCTGGCCTTCGCCCGCGGCGAGCAGGGCGAGGAGATCACCGATGTCGATCCGGTGGAGATCGCCGAGGAGGTCGCCGCCGACGCCCGCCGCCGGGGGGCGCAGGTCTCCGTCCTCTCCACGGTGGAGACGCCGGGCGACGCCACCGCGCCCTTGAAACGGATGGCGGTGAAACGGGCGCTGGCCAATCTCGTGGGCAATGCGGTGGAGTTCGGCGACCGTATCGACATCTCCACCCGCGTCACCCGCCGCTTCATCGAATTCACCGTCGAGGATAACGGTCCCGGCATCCCCGAAGCCGCGCGCGAGCTGGCCTTTCGCCCGTTCGAGCGGCTGGACGCCGCCCGCAATCAGGACAAGGGCGGCGGGGTCGGGCTCGGCCTCTCCATCGCGCTCGACATCGCCCGCAGCCATGGCGGGGAGCTGAGCCTGCATGAGAGCGAGCGGCTCGGCGGGCTGAAAGCGCGTTTCAGGGCCCCGCGATGAGCAAGCGCAGCATCTCTAAGCGCCAGAACCGGAGGCTGCTGAAGGAGCTGGCCGCGTTGCGGACGCAGATCGCCCTGCAATCCCCATTCTCCGCCGATCTGGCGCGGCTGGTGGACCGGGCCTATGCGCTTTTCGGCGTCGATCACGTCTCGACCGGGCTTGAGGTCTGCATGTGCAATGTCTGCATGAGCGACGAGACAAGGCGCGAGATCATCGCCACGCCCAACCGGATCATGGCGCCGTGGATGATCTGCGAATACACCAATTCCGCGCATGGGCTTCCGGTCGATGTCAACGATCTGCGCATCCTGCTGCCGCGCTATATGGAGCTGCTCGCGCGGGGCGAAGCGATCTGCAACATGTATTCCGACGACGCGCTCTGGCGCTTCGGCGAGGCGCGGCTGGAAGAGGAGTTCCTCAGCAAGGAGGAAATCGCGCTCGTCGATAAATGGGGCAGGGCGCTGATGCTGCACTACGCCTGGGCCGATGCGACCGATCAGGACACCACCGTCTTTCTCTGGGAGGCGGCGAGGCTGATGCTGAGCCTCGCGCTCGACGGGGCGGTGGTGATCGAGGGGATCGAGGCGGCTTTTTCGCAGCCGGACACCGGCCCTGTCTCGATCGCGAATTTCACGCTCATGCTGGAGGATCGGAACAAGCCGCCGGAGAAGACCTTCGGCGATTTCCTGCGGAAACGGTCGCTGCGCCCCGACGCCGTCGAGGCGGTGATCGACTGGATCGAAAGCGACCGCTTCGCCGCCTGGCGCGACCGCGCGCGGGCGGCGGGAACGCTGCCATAGAAGGGGCTCAGGGCCAGCGCGTCGCCTCCGCCGGCGCCACCATCGGGGTGAATTTCGCGCCGCGAAAATCATGCAGAAGCGTGGCCCGCGCCGGGTCCGGCCGGCCCGGCTTCATGCGCCAGAGCCGCCCGTCCTGCGCATAGACCAGCCGCCCCCGGTCCCAATCCGCCCAATCAGCCGCGCCGAGATCGGCGATGAGCCCGCCCCCGGCGTCGAGAACGCGGAAGGTGAGGTCACGCGCCGGCCCGCCTTTGCGCAAGACGCCGTGGCAAATTTCCTGTAGCCGCCAGCCTTCCGGCCCCGGCTTCTCGATGATTTCCTTCGGGGTCCGCCGCCAGCCGCCCATCCGGCGCTCCTCGTCGCGCGGCGCCATCCGCCAGCCGTCGCGCGCCCGATGATGGCCAGGCGACGACATATCCTTCCCATAAAATCCGGGCGCCGGCATAGCCTTGCCGGTGGAGTCTTCGTCGAACGGCCGGATGGTCAGCCCCGACTGGCGCGAGACGTCTTTCGCGTGCTCAAAATCCTGCGGCGCAAATTTCGGAGAATGATTCAGGAGCAGCGTCTTCTCGTCGAGAAAAACCCCGCCGCCGCCCCAGGCGTCATCCTTCGGCCAGCGGGCCAGCGCGGTGAGCCAGGGCGGGCGGGAGATCACCGTGCCGTTCGCATTCGCGCCGCGATGCTTGGCCGCGAAATAGATGAGAAGCCTTCCCGATGGCGAAAGATCGGCGCGCCACTCGTAGATGCGGCCCTTGAACCATTGCCCCGGCTCGAAACGATCCGCCTTCCGGTCCCAGCGGATCAGCTGCACATGATTGCTCGGCCCGCGCCGGAAGATGACGCCGACCGGCGCCTCGCGCGCGAGAATGGCGAAGAGCCGGATGCTCGGCCCGGGCGCGCGCCGGGGTCGGGCGCGGTCACGTCCGGCAGCCCGCAAGGAAAAACCCCAGCCTGCGCGCGCCGGCGGGGGTTTTCATCTTCATCGGCCGGATCAATGGCCCTTGCGCTTGATCGGGGCCCAGAGCTTCTTGTTGGTGAGAT
>JBKECG010000412.1:0-3221 GCA_047974395.1 Pikeienuella sp.
ATGACGCGCGCGAGTTGACCGACGACAGCGGCAAGGCGGCTCTGGTGCTCGACGGGCAGGTCTATACGCTCCGCATCACCAAGCAGGGCAAACTGCTGCTCACGAAATGACGACTCAGGCGCATCGCGGCGGCGCGCCCGTCGGTCATCTCGATGAATTGCCGGATCTGGAGGCCGCCGCAATCCTGTATCTCCGGTTCTGGCTTGCTGGTGATGCGCTGCGGGAGCGGGCGCGCGCCGATCTTCATGCGACGCTCGGTTCAGGCGATGGAGATCAGGCGACGGAGGCGCTTCAGGGCCTGGTGGAGATGATCTCGCGCCACGCCCGCCGCCCGCTGATGCGCCATCAGCCCGGCTGCCGCTGTTTCGGCGGCGACGAGGCCGCCTTCGCCAATTTCATCGGCGCGGCGGCGCATGGCCAGCGCGAGGATGCGATCCTGATCGCGACCCTGATCTTTCGCGCCGATATGGCCTTCATCTCCGTCAGCCTGGCCGAACGGCTCGGCATACACCTGAAACGTCTGACCTCCCGGCTCGGCACCGGCGCCCTGCCCGCGGCCCAGCCCGCCCCGGCCAGAGTTCTGCACTGAATACCGAGAGGCCTTGCCCTTTCATACGCCGACCGATATCAGACGCCGAAGCACTGCTCAGGCGACGTGGCGGAGTGGTTACGCAGCGGATTGCAAATCCGTGAACACCGGTTCGATTCCGGTCGTCGCCTCCAATCTCGGACATATCCTGTCTACGCCCAAGGAAACACGCCGCTCACGGGCGCGCATATGGCGCGGCGGCGGCGATTCCGGGCGCGGGGTGTTGAGGAGCGCGGCGCCGCGCGCTCAGCGGACAGCTTTCAGTTCGATACGGTGATCAACACGGGCGAGCGGACCCGCGCCCTGCTTGTCACCCGCGACGGCGGCGGCGGCCTTGGCGGCCCTCGCCTTCGGCGGCCGGGGGCTTGTTGAACTGGATCCAGCCGGCCCCGGACGGGTCGTTGTCCAGCAGGAAATTCGCAGCCTTGATCGCCTCGATCTCCTTCGACGGGGTCGCGGAGGTCGAGCCGAGCCCGATCAGCGGCGCGAGCGCGGCCGGGTCCACCCCCTCGGGCACGACGATCCCGAGCGCGGCGAGTTCGGCCAGCCGCTCCTCGATCTTCTTGGCGCTGGCTCCGATCTGAACCGGGTTCATGATCGCCGAGGTCATCCCCGCCGCCGCCGCCATCGGCAGGAAGGCGTTGTTGATTCCGTGCCGGTTCGGCAGGCCGAAGGAGATGTTGGAGGCGCCGCAGGTCGTGTTCACGCCCAGTTCCTCGCGGAGCCGCCGGACCAGGGTGAAGACCTGATGGCCGGCCGTGGCCATGGCTCCGATCGGCATCACCAGCGGATCGACGACGATGTCATGCGGCGGAATGCCGAAATCGGCGGCGCGCTGGACGATCTTGCGGGCGACTTCGAAACGCACGTCCGGGTCTTCGGAAATCCCGGTGTCGTCATTGGAGATCGCGACGACAGGAACATTGTATTTCTTCACCAGCGGCAGGACCATCTCCAGCCGCTCCTCCTCGCCGGTGACGGAGTTCAGCAGCGGGCGGCCCTCGGCCGTCTCCAGCCCGTTCTTCAGCGCGCCGGGCACGGAGCTGTCGATGCAGAGCGGAACGTCAACGATGGCCTGAACCCGCTCGACCAGTTCCTTCATCAGGCCGGGCTCGACGAACTTGTTGTCGGCGTAGCGCGGGTCCTCGGCCATCTTGTTGGAGAAGACCGCGCCGGAATTGATGTCCAGCACCGCCGCGCCGCAGGCGACCTGCTCCAGCGCGTCCTTCTCGACGGTGGAGAAATCGCCCGCCTCCAGCTCCGCCGCGAGCTTCTTGCGGCCGGTCGGATTGATCCGTTCGCCGATGACGCAGAAGGGTTCATCGAAGCCGATGGTGACGGTCTTCGTCCTGGATTCGACGACAGTGCGGGTCATGTTGTTCTTTCAGCAGTCTTCGGGGATTCAGCCGGTCGCGGCCAGCGGGCGGGCGCCGCCGAAGCCGGAGGTGAACTCGGCGGTCTTGGTGATGCCGCCAAGCGGGAAGAAATGGACATTGGTGATGTTGAAGCCCGGATTCGCCGCCTTGTACGCGGCGAGATCGGAAAGGAACTTCTCCGGCGTGAAGGGCGTCATCAGCTTGGTCACATCGGCCGCGCGCCGTTGCAGCACCCGCAGCGACGGGCCGACGCCGCAGGCGAGCGCGAACCTGATCAGGGTCTGAAGCTTCGCCGGCCCGGCGACGCCGATATGGATCGGCAGCGCGATCCCGGCGTCGCGCAGGCGGTTCGCCCA
The DNA here is from genome assembly GCA_047974395.1 of Pikeienuella sp. Classification (GTDB taxonomy): domain Bacteria; phylum Pseudomonadota; class Alphaproteobacteria; order Rhodobacterales; family Rhodobacteraceae; genus Pikeienuella. The sequence continues at coordinate 2,322 of JBKECG010000412.1, forward strand.
GGCGATGACCGGCTCCGCCTCGAAGCAGAACTGGGTGGCGATGGCCATCTCCGCGTCGGTGCGCGCGGCGAAATCCGCCTTCCAGCGCAGGGCCTCCATCACGCGTGCGTCCGAGCCGTCCGCGTCGATGTCGCGATTGCCCTCCGGGTGGCCGGCGACATGGAGGCGGCGAAAGCCGGCCTTGTCGAAAAGTCCGGTCTCCATCATCTGCATCGAGTCGGAGAACTCGCCCCGCGGCGCGTCCAGACCGCCCGCCAGCAGCAGCGCCTGATCAACCCCGGCCTCGCCCTGATAGCGGGCGATCCAGTCGGCCAGCATGGCGCGGTCGGCGATGATCCGGGCCGGGAAATGCGGCATGACCGGAAAGCCCTCCTCGCGGATGCGCTTCGCGGTGGCGACCATGTCGTCGATCGGCGTGCCGTCGATATGGGCGAGATAGACGCGGGTGCCCGCGGGCAGAAGCGTGCGGAAATCCTCGATCTTCTCGGCGGTGCGGGGCATCACCTCGATGGAGAACCCATCGAGGAGCGAGGCGGCGGCCTCCGGCGCGGCGACAGGCGCAGCGGCGGCGGAGCGCCGGGAGAAGAGATCAAGGATTTTCGCCATCAGGGTCATCTCCTGTCAGAATTAACGCGCTTCGGTCCATCCGTCATTCGCGATCAGTGCCTTGATGCGCTCCCGATCGTATTCCGTGTCCAGACGCGCCGCTTCGGCCTCAGCCACGGCATCCGCCTCTCCGTCCACCTGATAGGGCTCAGCCTTGCGCCACTCGGCCAGATAGGCGTCGGTATCCTGCGCCCCGACCTTCATGGCAGCCCGGTCGATGGCCTGCTCGAACCGTTCGGGCAGTTGCTTCTTGGCGCCCCGGCGTCCCTTGCCTACGATCACCTGGGCCGGAAT
>JBKECG010000425.1:0-4167 GCA_047974395.1 Pikeienuella sp.
AGCGCGGCGGGCGGGGCGAAAAGATCGCCTTCCCAGATCTCCGCCCCGGCGCCGTTCAGCGCCGCATTCCGTCGCGCCAGCGCGGCGTAGGCGGGTTGCAGCTCCAGCCCGTGCGCCTCGATCCCCGGAACCCGCGCCGCGAGGCAGAAAAGCGCCGCCCCCGCGCCGCAGCCGGCGTCGAGAACCCGCGCCCCCGGCCTCGCCTGCGCCGCCGCCGCCAGCAGGACCGGATCGGTCGCGGCGCGATAGCCCGCGCGCGGTTGCAGCAGCCGCACCCGCCCGCCGAGAATCGCGTCCTCGCTCAGCGCCGCCGGGTCGAATTCCGCCGGTCCGGTCATGTCTCCTCGCTGAGATCGAGGCCGTTGTCGCGCAGGATGGCGCGGGCCATGAACAGATCGCGCCGCGCCGTCATCAGCCGCCGCGGCAGGACGCCGAGCGACCCTTCGAGGATGCTCGTGTGGACGTCGAATACGAAGCAGTCTATACCCTCCGCCCGCAGGAGGGCGGTGGCGAAGCTGATGATTGTCGGATCGTTCGTTTTCAGCAGTTCTTCCATTGGTCCGGAGAGATATAGGCGCGCCGCGCGGCCAAGGTCGAGAGCGCCTTCGCGACAGGGTTGGTCTTGGCTCAGACAGAAAAAAACCGGAACGGCGCGCAAGTGAAGAGCGAAGACGCCTTCACCCGCCTTTCCGCGCTGGTGGCGCCGGAGCTGGAGGCGGTGAACGCCACCATCCGCGCGCGCATGGCCTCCGCCCACGCCCCGCGCATTCCCGAGCTTTCGGCGCATCTGATCGAGGCGGGGGGCAAGCGGCTCCGCCCGGTGCTGACGCTGGCGGCGGCGAAGCTCTGCGGCTATGAGGGCGACCATCAGGTGCGGCTGGCGGCGGCGGTGGAGTTCATCCACACCGCGACGCTTCTCCATGACGATGTGGTGGACGAGAGCGCGAAGCGGCGCGGGCGCCCGACGGCGAATATCCTGTTCGGCAACCAGCAGAGCGTGCTCGTGGGCGATTATCTCTTCGCCCGGTCCTTTCAGTTGATGGTGGAGACCGGGAGCCTGAGGGTGCTCGACATCCTCGCCGGCGCCTCGGCGGTGATCGCCGAGGGCGAGGTGCTGCAACTCACCGCCCAGCACGATCTTTCGGGCGGCGAGGACCGCTATTTCCAGGTGATCCGCGGCAAGACCGCCGCGCTTTTCGCCGCGGCGGCGGAGGCGGGCGGGGTGATCGCCGGCGCCGGGGAGGCGGAGGTCGTCGCGCTCCGCGATTATGGCGACGCGCTCGGCATCGCCTTTCAGCTTGTCGATGACAGGCTGGATTACGGCGGCGCGGCCGAGGCGATGGGCAAGAATGTCGGCGATGATTTCCGCGACGGCAAGGCGACGCTGCCGGTCCTGATCGCCCATCGGGCCGGGGACGAGGCCGAGCGCGCCTTCTGGTCGCGGGTGATCGAGGATCACGAGCAGAACGAGGGCGATCTGGAAGAGGCGCATCGCCTGCTGACCCGGCGCCGGGCGCTGGAGCTGACCACCGCGCGGGCGGAGGAATGGGGCGCGCGGGCCATCGCCGCGCTGGACGTGTTCGAAGATGGCGAGATCAGGCGCGCGCTGACGGATGTGGTCGGTTTCGTCACCGCGCGCGCGCGCTGAGCGCGAAGAGGGGGTGGACCCATGAAAGCGGATATCGGTCTCGTCGGCGTCGGGGTGATGGGCGCGGCGCTGGCGCTCAACATGGCGGAGAAGGGCTTCCGCGTCGCGGTCCACGACCGGGATTTCGACAAGATGCAGGCCGCGCGGCAGGCCGCCGCGGGCATGAAGGGCGGGATCGAGATCGCCGAGACGCCGGAGGCGCTGGTCGATGCGATTCGCGCCCCGCGCCCGATCATCCTTCTGGTGCCGGCGGGCGGCGCGGTCGATGACATCATCGCCGCATGGCGCCCGTTGCTGAGCGAGGGCGATCTGCTGATCGACGCCGGCAACGCCAATTTCCACGACACCCGCCGGCGCACCGCCGCGCTGGAGGCGGAGGGGCTCGCCTTTCTCGGTCTTGGCGTCTCCGGCGGGGCCGAGGGCGCGCGCTATGGCCCTTCGATCATGGCCGGGGGCTCGCCCGCGCTCTGGAGCCGGGTGGCGCCGGTGCTGACCGCCATCGCCGCGCGCCATGGCGAAGAGCCCTGCTGCGCCTGGTTCGGCCCGGACGGCGCCGGCCATTTCATCAAGACCATCCATAACGGCGTCGAATACGCCGACATGCAGATGATCGCCGAGGTTTACGGCGTCATGCGCGACGGGCTGGGCATGGACCCCGCCGCCGCTGCGGCCGTTTTCGACGATTGGCGCGCGGGGCCGCTGGCCTCCTATCTGGTGGATGTGACCGCCGAAGTGCTGGCGACGGTGGATGCGGAGACCGGCCGCCCGCTGATTGATCTGGTGCAGGATCGTGCCGGGCAGAAGGGCACCGGCGGCTGGGCGGCGCTGGAGGCGCTGCGTCTTTCCGCCCCCGCCCCGGCGATGGAGGCCGCTGTCGCGGCGCGCAATCTCTCCGCGCGCAAGACCGAGCGGCTGCGGATGCAGGCGCTGTTCGGCGCCGCGCCGGGGCCGCTGGACGGCGCGCTCGGCGATGCGGAGGCGGCGACCGCTTCGCTCCGCGACGCGCTGCTGGCCGGCCGGATCATCGCCTATGCGCAGGGATTCGAGGTGTTCCGCGCCGCTTCCGCCGAATACGCTTGGGGGCTGGATCCGGCCGCCATCGCCCGGGTCTGGCGGGCGGGCTGCATCATCCGCTCGGCGCTTCTCGACGATATCGCCGCGGCGCTGGCGGCCTCGCCCGAGACCAATCTGATCGCCGCGCCGGCTTTCGTCGGGATGATGAAGGCGGCGCAGGGCGAGCTCCGCCGGGTTGTCGCCGCCGCCGCCGCCCATGGCGCGCCGACGCCGGCGCTGGCCTCGGCGCTCGGCTATTTCGACCAGTTGCGCACCGGGCGCGGCACGGCGAACCTGCTTCAGCTTCAGCGTGATTTCTTCGGCCGCCACGGGTTTGAGCGCGTGGACCGGGATGAATCCGGTCTGCATGGCCCCTGGGCCTGAAGCGCGGGCTGGCGGCGCCATGACGCCGCGGCGCTGGCTGATCGGCGCGGCGGCGCTGCTGGTCGCGGCGGCCGTCATCATCCGGCTGAAACCCGCAGCGCCCGGCCGCAATCTCCTCCTGCTATCGCAACCGCATTCCGCTGGAGTTTCCGGGCAAGGACCGCCGCGACAGCGAGGCGGGCGTCTGCGAGCGGGTCATGCTGGAGCCGGCGCGCCATGCCCCCGATCAGTTTCGCGCGCTGCTGCGGCGCTTTCTGGAGCGCGTCGCCGCCGAGATCGGGAATGATCCCGAGCCCGGCAACAGGATGTCGCTGGTCCTCAATCTCGGCCAATGGCGGCTGGCGAACGGAAATCTGATACAACTGATCGTCACCCCGTCCGGCGCGCCGCCCTCCCGGTTGAGGCTTGCGGTGAATATCCGCGAGTTCTTCCGCGCCGGCCTCAGCCGGCTGATCCCGAACTGCTATGACCAGCAGGCCATCTTTCCGGAAAAGATGATTTACACCCAGATTCAGGCCGCCCGGATCTTCCATGGCCTCTATGAGGATTTCCATCCGCCGGTCGTCGATGGCGAGCCCGTGACCGATATGGACGCGCTGCAGAATCTGGACTGGTCGAGGCTGGCCGACGCTTACCGGAGCGACGCCGCGACCCGCCGCGGCTTTTGCGCGAACTTGAGGTGAAGGCCGGCTATGACGGCCCGGTCGCGCCGCTTCGTTGACCCGCGTCAAGAATGATCCGCGCGCTTTTCTCCGCGCCCGAGAGATCGGCCAGACCGGGCGGCGGGCCCGGCGCGTCGATGGCGCGCTCGACCGTCTCCGCGAGGCGCGCGGGGTCGGTCGCGAGGTGAAAGCCGGGCAGGGCGGCGAAGGCGGCGGCGCGGATCTGTTGCTCCCTTTCGCCGCCCTCGTCCATCGGCGCGATCACCGCCGGGGTTCCGGCGGCCAGAAGATCGGTGGCGGTGTTGTAGCCGAAAAGGCTGACCGAGCAGGCGGCGGCGGCGAGCCGGGCGCGGTAGTCGGCGGCGGCCGGCTCCACGATCACCGGCGCTCCGGCGGCGAGGGCGGCGAGCCGCGCGGCCT
>JBKECG010000428.1:0-5579 GCA_047974395.1 Pikeienuella sp.
CGCTTCGACATGTCGGAATATATGGAGAAACACTCGGTCAGCCGGCTGATCGGCGCCCCGCCGGGCTATGTCGGCTTCGATCAGGGCGGGCTGCTGACCGATGGGGTCGATCAGCATCCGCATGTGGTGCTGCTGCTCGACGAGATCGAGAAGGCGCACCCGGATGTGTTCAACATCCTCCTTCAGGTGATGGATCACGGCAAGCTGACCGACCATAACGGCAAGGCGGTGGATTTCCGCAATGTCGTGCTGATCATGACCTCCAACGCCGGCGCCGCCGAACAGGCCGCCACCGCGATCGGCTTCGGCCGCGACCGGCGCGAGGGCGAGGACGTCGCCGCGATCGAGAAGGCCTTCAGCCCCGAATTCCGCAACCGGCTCGACGCGGTGGTCAGCTTCGGCGCCCTGCCGCGCGAGGTGATCCTTCAGGTGGTGGAGAAATTCGTCCTCCAGCTTGAAGCCCAGCTGATGGACCGCGCCGTCGCCATCGAACTCAGCCCCGCCGCCGCCGAATGGCTGGCCGACAAGGGCTATGACGACCGCATGGGCGCCCGCCCGCTGGGCCGGGTGATACAGGAGCATATCAAGAAGCCGCTGGCCGAGGAGCTTCTGTTCGGCAAGCTCTCCAAGGGCGGGCTGGTCCGGGTCGAGGTGAAGGACGGCAAGCTCGCGCTCGACATCACCCCGCCGGAGGCCAAGCGCCTTTCGGGCGACCGGCCGCCGCTCCTGACGGCGGAATGACGATGCGGCCGGCGGGACGACGGGCGGCCTTCCGCCCCGCCGGCGCGCGCTGACCGGCCCGATGCAGTCCACCGCCGGCTTTTTCGAGGCGCTGCCGCTCCGCGACCGGTTCGAGGACATGGCGCACCCTTCCTCCTATGCGCCGCTTCCCGGTGACTGGGTGGTGGGCGCGGCGGATATCGAGGGCTCGACCGGGCTGGTCGCGGCCGGCGCCTACAAGACCGTGAACACGATCGGGGCGGCGGTGATCTCGGCGCAGATCAACGCGCATCGGCGGCGCGCCTTTCCCTATGTCTTCGGCGGCGACGGCGCGGTTTTCGCCGTCCCGCCCGAATGGGCCGAAGCCGCGCGTGACGCGCTCGGCGCGGTCAGCCGCTGGGCGGATGAGGAATTCGGCGTCGCCCTCCGCGCCGCCATGGCGACGGTGGAGGAGATCAGGGCCGAAGGGCGCGAGGTCGCCGTCGCGCGCTACAGCGCCTCGCGCGGGGCCGATTACGCGATGTTCGCCGGGGGCGGCGTCTCCTGGCTGGAGGCGGAGATGAAATCCGGCCGCTTCATCCTGCCGATGGCGCCGCCGGGCGCGCGCCCGGACCTGACCGGGCTGTCCTGCCGCTGGCGGCCGATGGAGGCGCGGGCGGGCAAGATCCTCTCGCTGGTCGTCGCGCCCCTGCCCGAGGCCGACCCGAAAGCCGTGGAGCGGATCTTCGAGGAACTGATCGCCATCGAGGAGACCCTGGTCCGCATCGGCAATCCGGCGCCCGATGGCGGCCCCGACTATCGCTGGCCCCCGGCCGGGCTGGAGCTGGAGGCGAAGGCGAGCCGAGGCGACGCGCCGCTCTGGAAACGCAGGCTGCGGCTTTGGCTGGAGACGCTGCTGGCGCTTTTCTTCTTCCGCACCGGCATGAAGGCCGGCGCTTTCGATCCGCGCCATTACGCCCGCACCGTCGCCGAGAACGCCGATTTCCGCAAATTCGACGACAGCCTGAAGATGACCATCGACTGCGACGCCGCCACCCGCGCGCGGATCGAGGCCCTGCTGGAGCGCGCCACCGCCAGGGGCCTGCTGCGCTATGGGCTGTTCGAGCAGGATGCGGCGATCATGACCTGCATCGTGCCCTCGATCACCGAGGATGATCACGTCCATTTCATCGACGGCGCCGCCGGCGGCTACACCGCGGCGGCGACGATGATCAAGGGCGGAGGTTAGCCCGGTGACCGGTCGATGACGGAATTCGCCGCATATCAGCGGGCGCATCTGCTGCGCGAGCGCGACGCGCTGGCGAGGCGCCCGCCGCCATCGGCGACGCATGACATCCGCGCCTTTCATCCCGCCGATGGCGAACCCGGGAGGCTCGGCGAAACCGTGCTTCGGGCGTTGACGATCATCAATCTGCATATCGAAACCTGTCCGCCGCGCATGGAGGACAGGTTCGACGACGCTGCGCGAGAGAGTTCCGACGCGTTCTGGCGGCCGAAACTGCCCGCGCCCCTGTCGGAGCGGCTCGCCCGCGAGGAGCCTGACGTCGATCCGGGGATCGACTGGGCGGCGATGTCCGGCAAGGAGATCGCCGCCCGGGTCAGGAAGCTCGATAAAAGCGGGGCGCTTGGCGATCCCTCGCTATTCTTCTGGCTGATGGGCTTCACACTTGAAGAACGATACTGGTTCTACGCCGGCCATGAAATCCGGGACGGCCGGCTCCGTATCGGCGTGGAGATGAGCGAGGACGCCGGGGTTCATGCGCTGAACGAACTGGTCGGCCTCTGCGGCGGGCGACCTGCGGAGGGCGTATCCGCTCTGACCATGCCGAAATGGCTGTCGGGACTGTTCGGCCGCAATCGGTCCGGCGAAACCCCGTAGAAGCGCGCCGGACATGCCGCGCTTCAGCTCCTCACGCCGGGCTGATCAGACTTTCGACCAGTTCCGGAAGCGCGGCGAAATCGTGGAACACCGCCTCCGGCGAAAGTTCGGCGACCGGGCGGGGAGAGAAACCCTTCGTATAGAGCGCGCAGGGGACGCCCGCCGCCGCCGCCGCGTCGCGATCCGTGGCGGTGTCGCCGATCATCACCGCGCGCGCCGGCGTCCCGCCCATCCGGGCGATGGTCTCCAGCACATGTCGCGGGTCCGGTTTCCTGACCGGCAGACTGTCCGCCCCCAGAAGCGCCAGATAGCGGGCGCCGCCGCCAAGCCGGTCGATCAGGATGCGCGCCAGCCGTTCCGGCGTGTTGGTGCAGATGCCGACCCGCCAGCCGGCGGCGATCAGACGGTCCAGCGCCTCTTCGGCGCCAGGGAAATAGCGGCTTCGTTCGGAGATCCGGGCCTCATAGGCGTCGAGAAACGGCGGATAGGCCACCAGCACCTGATCATCGGTGATCTCGCGCCCGACCTTGGCCGCGGCGTGGCGCATCAACCCGCGCCCGCCCCGGCCGGCGGCGGCGCGGGCCTCCTCATAATCCAGCACGGGCAGGTCGAAGCGATGCGCGATGTCGTTCAGCGCGCCGATCAGGTCCTCGGCGGTGTCGACAAGCGTTCCATCAAGATCGAAAACGGCGCTGCGTATCATATGGTCTCTTTCATGGATTCGCGGCAATCTAACGCCCCGCAGGGGAAAAGGAATACCGACATGCGCGCCTTCATCGACGATATCGCGGGGCGGATCGAGGGGCTTCGCGCCGACGGGCTGTTCAAGGGCGAGCGGGTGATCGCGACGCCGCAGCGCGGGGAGATCTCCGTCGAGGGCGGCGCGCAGGCGATCAACCTTTGCGCCAACAATTATCTGGGCCTTTCCGACCATCCGGCGCTGATCGAGGCGGCGCAGACCGCGCTGGCGCGCTGGGGCTACGGCATGTCCTCGGTGCGCTTCATCTGCGGGACGCAGGCGCCGCACAAGGCGCTGGAGGCGCGGCTGGCGACATTCCTCGGCTTCGAGGACGCGATTCTCTATTCCTCCTGTTTCGACGCCAACGCCGGATTGTTCGAAACCCTGCTCGGGCCGGAGGACGCGATCATCTCGGATGCGCTCAACCACGCCTCGATCATCGACGGGGTGCGGCTGGCGAAGGCGCGGCGCTATCGTTACGCCAATGGCGACATGGACGAGTTGGAGGCGCGGTTGAAAGACGCCGCCGACGCCCGCTATCGGCTGATCGCCACCGATGGCGTCTTCTCCATGGACGGGCATGTGGCGAAGCTCGCCGCGATCTGCGATCTGGCGGAGGCGCATGACGCCATGGTGATGGTCGATGACAGCCACGCGGTCGGCTTTCTTGGCCCGAACGGGCGCGGCAGCCACGAGCATTGCGGGGTGATGGGGCGGGTCCACATCATGACCGGAACGCTGGGCAAGGCGCTCGGCGGCGCCTCCGGCGGCTACACGGTCGCGCGGCGGGAGGTGGTGGAGTGGCTGCGCCAGCGTTCGCGCCCCTATCTCTTCTCCAACGCGCTGGCCCCGGCGATCGCCGAAACCACGCTGAAGGCGCTGGACCTGATCGAAGGTTCGGACGAGCTTCGCGCCCGGCTCTGGCGCAACGCCGCCCGGTTCCGGGAGCGGATGGCCGCGCTCGGCTTCGAGATCGTCCCCGGCGAACACCCGATCGCGCCGGTGATGCTGCGCGATCCGAAACTGGCGCAGGAGATGGCTGCGCGGCTGATGGATCGGGGCGTCTTCGTCACCGCTTTTTCCTTCCCGGTGGTGCCGCAGGGGCAGGATCGCATCCGCACCCAGATGTCGGCCGCCCATGACGAAGCGACGCTGGACCGGGCCATCGACGAATTCGCGGCGGTCGGGCGTGAATTGGGGGTGATCCGATGAGAAACGGCATGCGCGCGCTGGTGAAGGCGGAAGCCGCGCCCGGGCTGACGCTCCGCGAGGAGCCCGCGCCCGAGATCGGCGCTTCGGATGTGCTGATCCGGGTCAGGAAAAGCGCGATCTGCGGCACCGATGTGCATATCTGGAACTGGGACGAATGGTCGGCCAGGACGGTGCCGGTTCCGATGATCACCGGCCATGAATTCTGCGGGGTGATCGAGGCGGTCGGCGCCTCGGTCACGAAATACCGGCCCGGGCAGCGGGTTTCCGGCGAGGGCCATATCACCTGCGGCGCCTGCCGCAACTGCCGGGCCGGGCGCGGGCATCTCTGCCGCAACACCATGGGCGTCGGCGTCAACCGGCCGGGGGCCTTCGCGGAGTTTCTGTCGCTCCCCGAAGCCAATATCGTCCCGATCCCCGACGATGTGCCGGACGAGATCGCGGCGATCTTCGACCCGTTCGGCAACGCCGTCCACACCGCGCTTTCCTTCGATCTGGTCGGCGAGGACGTGCTGGTCACCGGGGCCGGGCCGATCGGGATCATGGGCGCGCTGGTGGCGAAACGGGCCGGGGCGCGCAAGGTCGTCATCACCGATCTCAACGAGAACCGGCTGGCGCTGGCGAGCCGCCTCGGCGTCGATCATGTGCTGAACCCTGTAAAACGCAGGCTCCGCGAGCTGATGCCGGAGATCGGCATGACCGAAGGCTTCGACGTGGGGCTGGAGATGTCCGGCGCCGCCCCGGCGATGCGCGACATGATCGAGGCGATGAACAATGGCGGCAAGATCGCGCTTCTGGGCATCGCGCCGGTGGAGTTCGCGGTGGACTGGAACAAGGTCATCTTCAAGATGCTGACGATCAAGGGCATCTATGGGCGCGAGATCTTCGAGACATGGTACAAGATGATCGGCCTGGTGCAGGGTGGGCTCGACCTCTCTCCGCTGATCACCCATCGGCTGAAAGCGGAAGATTACCGCGAGGGGTTCGAACTGATGCGCGCCGGGGCCTGCGGCAAGGTGGTGCTGGACTGGG
>JBKECG010000438.1:0-2214 GCA_047974395.1 Pikeienuella sp.
GTCATAGGATTCCTGTTTCCGCTCCGGCGCGGGGTTCTTGCGGCGCGATGTAATCCGCCCGGCTGGCCGGGGCAAGCGGGGCTCGGTTCAGCTTTTCTTGGCTGAAGGCTCCAGATCCTCATAGAGCGACGCGGCTTCCGAGGCCGGCCCGCGCCTTTCGCCGAGATCGCGCACCCGGATCACCCGGATCGCGTCGGCCTGCCGAAAGGTAAGCACATCGCCGGGGCGCACCAGCGCATGGGTCTTTCTGCTCCGCGCGCCGTTAAGCCGGTATCCCTTTTCGGCCGCAGCGGCGGCGAGGCCGCGCGTCTTGAAGAAGCGCGCCCTCCAGAGCCATTTGTCGAGCCTCAGCCCCGGCTGCGCCCCCTCCGCCAAGGGTCAGCTTTTGAGCTGCTTCAATATCGCGAAGGGGCTGTCGGGGTCGGCGACCTTTTCACGCGGGGGGCGCGGGCCGGCGTTTTGGCCGCCTTTCGGCCCGTCGCCTGGCTTGGCCCCGCGCGGGCCGCCCTTCTTGCCGCCATGCGGCTTGCCGGTCTTGGCCGGCCGGCGGCCCTGACCCTCGCGCCCCTTGTCGCCGGTCCTGGCCCCTCGCGGCGGGCGGCGGGCGATGGAGAAGGTGAAGAAGATCTCGGTTTCCGGCTCGGCCGCGGTTGCGGGCGCGGCCTCCTCCGCCGTCTCGCCGGCTGGCGCCTCGGTGGCGGGTGCGTCGGCGGGGGGTTCGGGCGCGGTGTCTTCGGCGACAGGCTCGGCCGGCGCTTCCTCCGTCACCGGGGCCGCCTCGGTCTCGGGCGTCTCGCCTGTCTCCGCTTTCGCCTCCGTCTCGGTCTCAGGTTTCGGCGCGGCCGCGGGCTTCGGCGCCTTCGCGCGTTCGCCCTGTTCGGCGACGAAACCGAGCCCGCGCATCAGATCCGCGAACTGCTCCAATGTCAGCCCGGTGATGGAGAGCATGTCCGCCGTCGCCTCGAAACCGGTGCGCGCGTCCTTGTCGCGGAGCATGTCGGCGAGCCGCTCCAGCATGTCGATGCGGATCGCCCGCGCCCCGGCGCGCCGATAGCCGGCGCGGATATAGAAACCATCGGGCGCGCTCTCTTCGGCCGGGATCGTCACCAGACCGGGGGGCGGAGAGGCGGGGATCTCCTCCAGCTTCTCCTTCAGCCCCCAAAGCACCAGCCGCAGCCGGGTCGGGGCCGGTTTCAGCAAGAGCGGCATGAACACCGAATGCTGGCCGAAGCGCACGCCATGCTTGCGCAGAAGCGTGCGGGCCTCCTGATTCAGGGCCTTCACGTCTTCGGCGATGGGGCGACGCTCCAGCACGCCCAGCCCCTCGACCAGCTGATAGGCGACGCCGCGGGCCAGCCCGGTCAGCGCCTCGTCATCGCGCAGCGCGATCAGTGGGGCGAATTGCGCGGCGATGCGCCGGTTGATCCAGTGGCCGAGCCGGCGCTCGATCTTCTGGACCAGCGGCGGCTCCAGCATCTCGTCGGTGAAGGCGCGGATCTGCGGCGACAGCGCGTCGGCGCCCGGCTCCAGCCGGCCGACGGCGACTTCGCCCCACATCAGCCCGCCCTGTTCGGTGACGTCGATCTCCGAGTCGGGGGCGTTGTAGAACTTGTCGGCCCGATGCGCGAACCAGCCCTGCAGCGCGCCAAGCGACGCGGCGCGCAGGCGCTTCTGCTCCTCGGCGCCGGCGGCCGGGTCCGCGATGAAGCGGAAACCGTCGATCCGCCCCAGATGTTCGCCTTCGGCGGTCACCTCGCCGGTTTCGGTCACTTCGGCCACCAGCCTCTCCTTCTGTTTCAACCGGCGCATCAGCACGGATGTGCGCCGGTCGACGAATTCCCGCGTCAACGCGAGATGCAGCGCATCCGACAGCCGGTCCTCCACCTCCCGGGCGCGGCCGCGCCATTCGCCGGGATCGGAAAGCCAGCCGCCGCGGTTCGCGACATAGGACCAGGTCCGCATATGCGCCAGCCGGCGCGAGAGCGCGTCGATGCCGCCCTCGATCCGGTCCAGCCGCGAAATTTCGGTCGCGATCCAGTCGGAGGGTATAGCGCCCTCCGGCGAGAGGAGAAACCGGTAAATCCGGGCGACAAGCGCGGCATGTTCGGCCGGGGCGACCTTGCGGAAATCGGGGAGCTGGCAGACATCCCAGAGCCGGCGCACCGCCGCGCCGCCGCGGGCCATGACGCGCATCTCGCGATCGGCCCAGAGCGT
>JBKECG010000029.1:0-5479 GCA_047974395.1 Pikeienuella sp.
CTGACGAAAGACGTCGCAGGCCCCATGCGACGGATTGCATGAACCCTGCGCGAGGCCTAGGTTCCCTTCATGAAGCTCCTGTCTGAAATCGCCGGGCCAGAGACCCGCGCCGCGCCGATGATCGACCCTTTCGGGCGGCCGATCACCTATCTGCGCGTCTCCGTCACCGACCGCTGCGATTTCCGCTGTTTCTACTGCATGGCGGAGACGATGACCTTCCTGCCGAAGAAGGAGCTGCTGACGCTGGAGGAGCTGGAGCGCGTCTGCGGAACCTTCATCGACATGGGGGTGCGCAAGCTGCGCATCACCGGCGGCGAACCGCTGGTGCGCCGCGACATCATGAAATTCTTCGAATCCATGGGGCGCCGGATCGGCGATCATCCGGGCGGCGGGCTGGATGAGCTGACGCTGACCACCAACGGCTCCCAGCTTCGGCGTTTCGCGCGGTCGCTGGCCGATTGCGGCGTGCGCCGGGTGAATGTCTCGCTGGACACGCTCGACCAGAAGAAATTCGCCGAGATCACCCGCCGCGGCCGGATCGAACAGGTGCTGGACGGGATCGACGCCGCCGACGAGGCCGGGCTGGCGATCAAGATCAACGCCGTCGCGCTCAAGGGCGTGAATGACGATGAAATCCACAACATGGTGGAATGGTGCGGCGGGCGCGGCTTCGATCTGACCTTTATCGAGGTCATGCCGATGGGCGATATCGGCAATGAAAACCGGCTCGACCAGTATTATTCGCTGCGCCAGCTGCGCACCGATCTGGGCGCGCGCTGGACCCTGACCCCGCTGCCGCTGAACACCGGCGGCCCGGCGCGCTACATGCGCTGCGCGGAGACCGGCGGCCGGATCGGCTTCATCACGCCGCTCACGCATAATTTCTGCGAGGGCTGCAACCGCGTGCGGCTGACCTGCACCGGGCAGCTTTACATGTGCCTCGGGCAGGATGACGACGCCGATCTTCGCACCCCGATGCGGGAAGACCCGGAGGGCGACGCGCTCCGCCGCACGATCGAGGCGGCCATCGCCCGCAAGCCCAAGGGCCATGATTTCGACTATTCCCGCCAACGCGTCGCCGGCGAGGTCGCGCGGCACATGTCCACCACCGGCGGCTGAACGAAACCCGCTGCGGGGGGCGACGGCCTGACGATATCCGCATCAATGTGATGGCGATGGGGGATGGTGATGGCGCACCCAAGAGGATTCGAACCTCTGGCCTCTGCCTTCGGAGGGCAGCGCTCTATCCAGCTGAGCTATGGGTGCATTCCGCTCGGCGCAGTGCTTACGCGGTTTTCCCGCGGGAGTTAACCCCCAAAATTCAACGCCGCGCCGCCCGGCTGAAAGCTCAGGAAAGCCTGAGGCCGGTGATCGCCTCGGCCGGTTCGCCGCCGCCGCAGATGGTTCCGCGCCGGTTTATCTCCTGCGGGTGGAGCCATTCGGCGATGCGCGGGTCATCGGCCTCAAGCGCGCCGAGCGCGACCAGAATCCCCGCCATCGCGCATTCCGCCGCCGCCGAATTCCCGTCGTCGATCTTCAGCGCGACGCCGAGCCCGCGCTCGGGGAGAATCGCGATGAAGGCGCCCTCGGCCCCGGTCTTGACCGCGAAACGCCCCTCGCCGGCGCGCATCAGCCCGGTGCAGGCCCGGCCCTCGCCGGCGACCTCGAAAGGATGCGCCGCCATGGCCTGGCGCAGCCGGATCGCGGCCTCGCGACGCGCCCCGGTCAATGCGGTTTCGGCGGCGGCGATACGGGCCATGGCGCGGGCCAGCCCTTCCAGCGACAATGCGAAATTCGGGGCCGAGCAACCGTCGATGGCGTGGCCGGCGAGATCCTCTCCGGCCAGTTCCGCCGTCGCCGCCGCCACCCCTTTCTGCACCGGATGATCCGGCGCGACATAGCCGGCGGTCGGCGCGCCGAGATGTTTCGCCAGCGCAAGGAACCCCGCATGCTTCCCGGAGCAGTTGTTATGAAGCTGGCAGGGGGCCTCTCCTGCCCGGATCATCCGCTCGCGCGTCGCCGAATCACCCGAAGGTTGCGCGCCGCACATCAGGTCCGGCTCGCCCAGCTCCATCTCCGCCAGCCATTCGGCGGTCATCGCCGCATGCGCGTCCGAGCCCTGATGCGAGGCGCAGGAGAGCGCCAGCCGGCGCGGGGAAAGCCGGAACGCGTCAGCGGCGCCGCTTTCGACCATCGGCAGCGCCTGAAGGATCTTGCAGGAGGAGCGCGGCAGGAAAATCGCGCCGATATCGCCAAGCGCGGCGACCGGCGCGCAATCCCCGCTTCGCCCGTCGACGATGGCGACGCGGCCGTGATGAACCCGCTCGATGATCCCGGCGCGGCTTCTGGTGGCGAGAACGGGGTTCGGCTGTCGGCTCATCCGGCGTCTCCTTGGGGCGGTTGCGCATCCACGGGATGACGCAGGACGGCGGAAAAAGCCAGACCGAAGGCTTCTGCCCCCGTGACTCCACGCTGCGACCGCGTTAACGAAGCGAGGGTGGCGCCGCGTTTGCGTTCAGCTTAATATCCGCGCCGACCAGACGGGTAGGAAGAGGCGTGCAAGCCTCGAAAGAGTTGAGGCTGGAGAGTGAATATGAAGACAGGATCGGGGATGTTCCGCGCCAGGGTGACGCGCGCGGCGGCGGGGTTCGCCATGGCCCTGGCCGTCATGGGGTCAGGCGCGGCTTTCGCGCAGGGCGCCAATGAGAGCGTCGGCGCGAAAAAGGACTGGAGCATCTTCAAGCAGGGCGCGGCGGCGGACCGGCAATGCTGGATCGTCTCGCAACCGGTCTCCTCGCGCGCGCTGAGGGGCGGCAAGCCGGTTTCGGTGAACCGGGGCGACATCTATCTGATGGTGGCGATCCGCCCGGGCGCGCAGGTGAAGAACGAGGTTTCGATGATCGCCGGCTACCCGTTCCGGGGCGGCAGCTCCGTGAAGGTGGCGATCGGCTCCGATTCCTTCGAGATGTTCACCGAGGGCGAGGGCGCCTGGGCCGACAGTTCCGAAAGCGACGGCAAGATCGTCGATGCGATGCGGCGCGGATCTGCGGCGGAGATCACCGGCGTCTCGACCCGCGGGACCACCACGATCGACCGGTTCTCGCTCAGCGGCTTCACCGCCGCGCTGGATGAAGCGCGCGCGCTCTGCGATTAGGCGCGCGCCGGACTATATGATATAGGCGCGCAACGCGCCCGGCCCGCTCCGGCGGGCCTTTTCCTTTGGAGGAAGCCACGCAATGGCCGAGACCGCCCCGGTCAGAGAGCAAGCCGCCCCCCCGATCACGCCGGAGGCGCGGGTCATTCCGCGCGTCCTGCCCAAGGGCGTCAAGCCCAACCTGATCGGCATGAGCCGCGACCAGCTCCGCGACGCGCTGATCGAGGCCGGCGCGCCCGAAAATCAGGCGAAGATGCGCGTGGCGCAGGTCTGGGGCTGGCTCTATCAGAAGGGCGCCAGATCCGCGGCGGAGATGACCAGCCTCTCCAAGGCGCTCCGCGCCGCGCTGGAGGCGAATCACCGCATCGCGCGGCCCGAGATCGTGCAGCGGCTGATCTCCGCCGACGGCACGCGGAAATACCTGCTCAGGATCGACGGCGGCCACGAGGTCGAGGCGGTCTATATCCCCGAGGAGGATCGCGGCACGCTCTGCATCTCCTCCCAGGTCGGCTGCACGCTCACCTGCTCCTTCTGCCATACCGGCACGCAGAAACTGGTTCGCAACCTGACCACGGCGGAGATCGTGGGCCAGATTCTCGTCTGCCGCGACGATCTTGGCGAATGGGGGCATGAGGCGACGCAGAAGCGGATGCTGTCCAATATCGTGCTGATGGGGATGGGGGAGCCGCTCTACAACACGAACAATGTCCGCGACGCGATGAAGATCGCCATGGATCATGAAGGGCTCGGCCTTTCGCGCCGGCGGATCACGCTCTCCACCTCGGGCGTGGCGCCGGAGATCGTGCGCGCCGGCGAGGAGATCGGTTGCATGCTGGCGATCTCCTTTCACGCGACGCGGGACGAATTGCGCAACGAACTGGTGCCGGTGAACCGCAAGTGGAATATCGAAACGCTGCTGGAGGCCTGCCGCGGCTGGCCGCGGCTTTCCAACGCCGAGCGGATCACCTTCGAATATGTGATGCTGAAGGACGTCAACGATTCCGATGAGGACGCCCGCCGGCTGGTGAAGCTGATCGCCGGCATCCCGGCCAAGATCAACCTGATCCCGTTCAATCCCTGGCCCGGCTCGCCCTATGAGCGTTCCGACTGGGACCGGATCGAAGCCTTCGCCGAGATCGTGAACCGCGCCGGTTACGCCAGCCCGGTGCGCACCCCGCGCGGGCAGGACATCATGGCCGCCTGCGGCCAGCTCAAATCCGCCACAGAACGCCAGCGCAAGAGCCGGGCCGAGATCGCCGCCGAAGCCGGGATCTGATCCGAACGGATGGCGGCGGCCCTTTCAGGTCGCCGCCGATGTTCCCCTGTCTTTCGGATCAGCCTGCGGGCGGCTCCGCCAGAAGCGGGGTGATGCGCCGGATCACCACCCTGCGGTTCACCTCGCTGGCGCGGGTCGTGCGCTCCCGCATGTCGGATTCGCCATAGCCCTGGAACACGATATTCTCGGCCGGCACCCCGAAATTCGCGGTCAGCGTCCGCGCCACCGATTCGGCGCGCCGGTCCGAGAGCAGCAGATTGGCGGCCCCGTCGCCCGGCGCGTCGCTATGGCCTTCGATCAGAAAGACCTCGGAGGCGTCGCGCTCGATCATGTAGCGCATCGCATCGCCGAGCGGGGCCAGGCTCGCCGCGTCATCCGGCGGCATCGCCGCCGAGCCGGAGGGAAAGGCGACCGAGGCCAGCGAGATCTCCGGCGCGAGATAGCGCAGCGCCGCCTCGTCGCGGATCTGCGAAAGCGAATAGCGACCGGTCTCCGCCGCCGGAGGATCGGTGTCGAAAGCGCCATAGAGCAGATCCGGGCTGGTCCGCTCATCATAATCAATGACGACCGGAGAGCGGGGCCGCGGCGTCGCCGGCGGCGGCGCGGGTTCGCGCGCGGTGTCGTCGAACAGGGTGACGGGCGCCGCGTTCGGCCGCTCGACGCGGCGGCTGAGAACGCGCCCGTCCGCATCGCGCAGGGTGTGGACGCGGGTTCCGTCCTGATGCGTCAGCACCGAGGCGACCAGGCCGTCGTCACGGGAACTGGCGCTGACGGTCGATCCGGCCCGCCGGATCAGCGCGTCATCATCGCGATAGACATGATAATCGCCCTGCGGGTCGCGGGTGACGATGCGCTCGCCATCATTGGACAGCACCTCCTGCGCCCCGTAGATCACCGCGCCGACCGCAACCGCGCTGAGCGCGCCGAGGCCGAACATCTCCCAATCGCTCAGCCCGTCGCCGTCGCGGTTCCGATGGCGATGCCGGTCACGGTCCCTGCCGCGCCAGCGGTCGCGATCCCGGTCGCGCCAGCGATCCCGGTCGCGCGTT
>JBKECG010000083.1:0-14666 GCA_047974395.1 Pikeienuella sp.
AAGATGACGACCGAGCTTGAGGACTGCCTCATCCTTCTCCACGAGAAGAAGCTCTCCTCGCTCCAGCCGATGGTGCCGCTGCTGGAGACGGTGATCCAGTCCGGCAAGCCGCTGCTGATCATCGCCGAGGATGTCGAGGGCGAGGCCCTGGCCACGCTCGTCGTCAACAAGCTGCGCGGCGGCCTGAAGATCGCGGCCGTGAAGGCCCCGGGCTTCGGCGACCGGCGCAAGGCCATGCTTCAGGACATCGCGATCCTGACCGGCGGCCAGGTGATCTCCGAGGATCTCGGCATGAAGCTGGAGAATGTCGGCATCGACATGCTCGGCAAGGCGAAGAAAGTGTCGATCAACAAGGACGACACCACCATCGTCGACGGCGCCGGCGAGAAGGCGGAGATCAACGCCCGCGTCGCCCAGATCCGTCAGCAGATCGAGGAGACCTCCTCCGATTACGACCGTGAGAAGCTGCAGGAGCGGCTGGCGAAGCTCGCCGGCGGCGTCGCGGTGATCCGCGTCGGCGGCTCGACCGAGGTCGAGGTGAAGGAGCGCAAGGACCGCGTCGATGACGCGCTGAACGCCACCCGCGCCGCGGTGCAGGAAGGCGTGGTTCCGGGCGGCGGCGTCGCCCTGGTCCATGCCGGCAAGGCGCTGGCCAAGCTCGAAGGCGACAACGCCGACCAGAACGCGGGCATCAAGATCGTCGCCCGCGCCATCCAGGCCCCGCTGCGCCAGATCGCCGAGAACGCCGGCGTCGACGGCGCGGTGGTCGCGGGCAAGGTGCTGGAGTCGACCAAGAAGAACTTCGGCTTCGACGCCCAGACCGAGCAGTATGGCGACATGCTGAAGGCCGGCATCATCGACCCGGCGAAGGTCGTCCGTCACGCGCTCGAGGATGCGGCCTCCGTCGCCTCCCTGCTGATCACGACCGAAGCCATGGTCGCCGACAAGCCGGAGCCGAAGAGCGCCGCGCCGGCGATGCCCGACATGGGCGGCATGGGCGGCATGATGTAAGATCGCCCCTTTTCATGGGCCGATACGGGCCGCCCCCTTTCCGGGGGGGCGGCCTTTTCCATTCTCCCATCGGCCAAGTTTTCCTTGCCCGGAGGTTGAATTCCGGCGCCGCCGACCCAATAATTTCCCTGATGATGCGATGAGCCGGAACAAGGGAGACGGTGATGGCGGTTCGGGAACAGGCCACGCGCCCGGCTGGTCCGTCGGCGAAGCTCGACCCGGTCTGGAGCCGGATGCGCCGCGAGGCCGAGGAGATCGTGACCCGCTAACCCCTGATGGCCAGCCTCGTCCACGCCGTCGTGTTGCAGGCGAGCAGCCTGGAGGCGGCGGTCAGCTACCGTCTGGCGCAGTAGCTTTCCACCGACGACATGCCTCAGATGCTGATCCGCCAGATCTGCGATGAGGCGGAGGCCGCCGACCCTTCGATCGGCGCCGCGATCCGCTCCGATATCGTGGCGGTCGAGGAGCGCGACCCCGCCTGCCACAGTTATGCGCAGCCGCTGCTCTTCTTCAAGGGTTTTCAGGCGCTTCAGGCCTATCGCATGGCGCATTGGCTCTGGCGGGAGGGGCGGCGCGACCTCGCCTATTTCTTCCAGATGCGCGCCTCCGAAATGTTCGGGGTGGATATTCATCCCGCGGCGAAGCTCGGCAAGGGCATCATGATCGACCACGCCCACGCCGTGGTGATCGGCGAAACGGCTGTGGTCGGCGATGACGTCTCCATGCTGCATTCGGTGACGCTGGGCGGCACCGGCAAGGCCGAGGAGGACCGGCACCCGAAGATCGGCAATGGCGTGCTGATCGGCGCCGGCGCCTCGATCCTCGGCAATATCAGGATCGGCCATTGCAGCCGCATCGCCGCAGGTTCGGTCGTGCTCAGCGAAGTGCCGCCCTGCAAGACCGTCGCCGGCGTGCCGGCGAAGATCGTCGGCGAGGCCGGTTGCGACCGCCCCTCCTGGTCGATGGATCACGTCGTCGCCTGAGGCGTTTCGCGCCCCGCCGGCGCGTCACTTCAACTGGCTGTCCTTCGATCCGCGCCGGTTGATCCAGCTTCGCTGAACCGGCGCCGCGTCGCGCTCTCTCTGACAGTCGATGCAGAAACGGACGCCGGGGACAGCCTTGCGGCGTTTCTCGGGGATCGGCTCCTCGCATTCGACGCAATGGGTCAGGCTCTCTCGCGCCTGCTCCTGCGCCAGGCGCATGCGCTTCAGCTCATCCTCGATCGAGGCTTCGATCTGTTCGTTCACCGCGCCATCGCGCGCCCAGCCGCCGGCCATGGCTCATCCCTCCGCCGAGGGGCCGCGTTCCCTCAGCACCTGAGCATAGACGTTGACCACCAGCGCCAGCAAGAGGATCAGCCCCCGGATCAGGATCTTCAGGAAACTGTCGATCTGGATATGATCCAGCCCGTTGTTCAGAACGCCCAGCACCAGAAGCCCGATGATCGTGTTGAAGATACCGCCCCGCCCGCCGAAAAGGCTGGTGCCGCCGACGACGACAGCGGCGATCGCGTCCAGAAGATAGGTGTCGAACTGGTTCTGCTGCGCCGAGCCGTAATAGGCCACGCCCAGCATCCCGGCGACGCCGGAGCAGACCGCGCCGATGATCATCACCGACGCGATGATCAGCTTGACGTTGACGCCGGAATATTCCGCCGCCTCGCGGTTGCCGCCGACCATGTAGACGTAGCGGCCGAAGCGCGTATAGGTCAGCACGAAATGCGCGGCGGCGAGGAAGATCAGGCAGATGATGATCGTCCAGCGGACGCCGAAGATCGAACCCGAGCCGAGATAGGCGATGACATCGGGGAAGTTATAGGCGATCTGCCCCCTGACCAGCATCGCCGAAACCCCGTTCGCGATCTGCATCACCGCCAGCGTCATGATGAAGGACGGAATCCCGATCCAGGTCACGCCGAAGGCGGTCAGCGCGCCGAAGGCGAAGGCGCTGGCCAGCGTCAGCAACACCGCGATCACGCCGTTCAGCGGCACATTGGCGATGTTCACATATTCCGGCTGCATCGTGAAATAGGCGACCGTGATGCCAATGACATTGGCGATGGCGGCGACGGAAAGGTCGATCTCCGCCGTCAGGATGACGAAGGTCAGCCCGACCGCGATGATGCCGGTGATCGACACCTGGCTGGCGATGTTCATCGCATTATCGACGGTGAGGAAGGACCCGCTCGCCAGCGAGAAGAACAGCACCAGCACGACAAGCGTGATGATCGGCGCGATATTGCGCAACTGATCGGCCAGAAAGGCCCGGAGCCCGCCGCGCCGGGCGTGGGAAATCTCTTCGCTGCTCACTTCATGCCCCCCTGCCCTTCAGGCCGCTTCGAGAAGGTCGGACTTGCCGATCCGCCCGGTGGAGAATTCGCGCGAGACCACGCCCTTCTTCATCACCGTCACTCTCGTCGCGAGCGTCAGGATCGTTTCCGGCTCGGTCGAGAGGACCAGGATCGCGACCCCGCGGTCGCGCAGGTCCTTGAGAATGCGGATCACGTCCTCCTTCGCGCCGACATCCATGCCGCGTGTCGGCTCGGAAAGGATCAGCACTTTCGGAAGATGGGTCAGCCATTTCGCCAGCGCCACCTTCTGCTGATTGCCGCCCGAAAGCGCACCGAGCGCAAGCCCGACATCAGGCGGGCGGATTTGCAGATCCTCGGCGTGGCGCGCGGCGATCTCGCGCTCCTTGCGCGGTTTCAGCATGATCCGGCCGATCCGCTCAAGAATGGCGGTGGTGGCGTTCTTGTAAACCGGCTCGCTCGGGAACCGCATCATCCGCCGGTTCTCCGGCATGAAGGCGATCGCGGCGCGATTCGCCGCCGCGGTGGAGCCGAGCCGGACGGGTTTTCCGTCGATCTCGATCCGGCCCTCGCTGAGCGGCAGCTTGCCGAAAAGCGCGCGCGCCAGTTCGATCTGGCCGCAGCCCATGAAGCCGTAGACGCCGGTGATCTCGCCGGCGCGCAGATCAATCGAGAACCGGTCGAGCGCGCGGCCCATGCTCGCGCCCCTGACTGAAAGCGCGACCTTCCGGCTGTCGTCGCCGGCGAGGTCCGCGACCTCGCCCATATGCAGATCGGCCGAGCGCCGGCCGATCATGTGGCCGATGACCGCCGGCTTGTCGAGCGCGGCGGCGGCCTCCGTCACCACCTTGCGCCCGTTGCGAAACACGGTGATCCGGTCGGAGATCGCCAGCACGTCGTCGAGGAAATGGGAGATGAAGATCATGCTCCTCCCCTCCTCGCGCAGCTTGCGCAGGACCGCGAAGAGCCGCTCGACTTCGGGCGGCGACCGGGCCGAGGTCGGCTCGTCGAGGATCAGGATCTCCGCCCCGGAGAAAAGCACGCGCGACAGTTCGACAAGCTGTTGCAGGCCGACGGGGAGCGACCCCATCCGCGCCGTCGGGTTGATGTCCAGTCCGAACCCCGCGATCAACTCGCGCGCCTCGCGGTTCATCCGCGCCCAGTCCACCATGCCGAGCGATGTCAGCGGCTGCGCGCCGAGAAAGACATTCTCCGCCACGGTCAGGTCGGGCGCGACCGAGAGTTCCTGATGAACCATGCCGACGCCATGGTCCAGCGCCTCGCGCGGGGAGCGGAACCGCACCGCGCGGCCGTTGACCTTCATCGCGCCTTCGTAATCGGTATGCACCCCGGCGATGACCTTCATGGTCGTGGATTTGCCGGCGCCGTTCTCGCCGACCAGCCCGTGGATTTCGCCGCGCCGCAGGGTGAAATCCACATCGCGCAGCGCCGCGACCCCGCCAAAGGACTTGGAAAGACCGGCGAGTTCAAGCAGGGGCGCCGCCGCGCCCCCGCCTCGTTCCGGGGATACAGGCGTCATCGCCCGCGCCTACATCAGGAAATTCTTCTGCAGCCAGAGCTGGCCGGGCGCGGTCTCGGCGGTGATCACCGGCCCGTCGGCGAGGATGTATTCGGGGATGCCCGCCGCCTCCTTGCCGCCCGCCGCCACGGCGGCGCAGCCGACCGCGACCGCCCAGCCATGGATGCGGCAGGACGGGTTGCGCACCGTGGTCAGCATCACCCCGTCCAGCACCGCGTTCACCGCCGGCGGCATGGCGTCCACGCCGCCGATGACGATCCCGCTCCGGTTCTTGGCCTTCATGACGTTGTTCGCGGCCAGCGCCATGTCGTCATTGTGGAAGAAGGCGCCGGCGATCTCCGGGTTCTGGGTCAGCACCGAATCCCAGATCCGCGCCACCTTGGTCACGTCCCAGTCGGCGGGCTGTTCGTCGATCACCGTCACGTCGGGATAGGCGGCGACGACCTGCTGGAAGCCCTTGGCCCGACCCTGCGCGCCGGTATGGCCGAGCGCGCCCTGGGTCATCACCACATTGCCCTTGCCGCCGATGGCCTTCATCAGCTCCTGCGTCACCACCGCGCCCATCATCACATTGTCCGGGGCGATGAAGCTGGTGATGTCCACCGTACCCGGCGGCGCGATCATCGTATCCATCGCGATCACCGGCGTGCCGGCGTCGATGATCTTCCTGATCGGATCGGTCATCGTGCCGATGCCGAAGGTCTGGAGCGCCACGAAATCCCATTGCTGCGAGGCCATGTTGTCGATCGAGGCGCGCTGCTTGGTGGAGGAAAGCTCGCCGTCGAACCAGGTCACCTCGACATTCATCAGGGCGCCCCAGGCCTCCGCCGCCTGCTTGCCCTGAGCGCACCAGGTCGCCTGAAGCCCGGCGTTGGAGAAGGCCGCCTTCAGCGGCTTTTCGGATTTTCTCAGATCCTGCGCCAGCGCCGGATCGAAGCCCGCGCTCGCCAGAAGCGCGCCGCCGAGCGCCGCCGCGCCCGCGCCGCGAAAGAGGTCGCGCCTGGTCGCGCCCTCGCGCGCGATCTCCTCCAGCGCCGCCTCGCTCTCCGCCGCGCCGCGGCGGGCCGCCTTGTCATCCATCGGATTCATGTTTCGCTCCCATCTGTCGCTTGCGACATCTTTCCGTTCTGAGCGACGGAAATTCCAGCATTGAGAGCGAGCTAAGCACCCGCGCGGCCCATGGTCAACGCGGATTCGCCGCGCGTCAGGCGGGCGGGCGGGATATCCGCCCGCCGACCACCGGCGCCGCCGCGCCCGTCGTCGCCGGCGAGGAGGTCGGCAGACCGCGCATCACCCGCACCGCGAGATAGGCGAAGGCCTGCGCCTCCAGCATGTCGCCGTCGAAGCCGGCTTCCTCCACCGGCGCCACCGGTTGCGGCAGCGCCGCCGCCAGCATCCGCATCATCGCCGGGTTGCGCCGTCCGCCGCCGCAGATCAGCCAGCGCGCGGGCGGCGCCGGCATATGCGCCAGCGCGGCGGCGACGCAATCCACGGTGAGCGCGGTCAGCGTCGCCGCGCCATCGGCGGTGGACATATCCGCAACAGCGTCAAGCGCGGCGGAAAATTCGTTCCTGTCCAGCGATTTCGGCGGCTTGCGCGCCAGAAAGGCGCCGGCGCGGTTGGAGAGGAGCGCCTCCCGCCGCGCCGCGCCCGCCGCCGCCGCCGCCCCGTCGCGGTCAAGCGGCGCGCCGGTCCGCGCCCGCATCCAGTCATTGACCAGCGCGTTGCCCGGCCCGGTGTCGAAAGCGAGAAGCGCGCCGGGCGCTTCCGGCCCCGGCCGGGCGGGGTCCACCCATGTCACATTGGCGACGCCGCCGATATTCAGAAAGGCGACGGGTCCGCGCGCGCCCATATGGCGCGCGAGCGCGAAATGATAGAACGGAGCCAGCGGCGCCCCCTCCCCGCCAGCCTCCATGTCGGCGGAGCGGAAATCCCAGACTACCGGCCGGTTCAGGGCCCGCGCCAGCGCGGTGCCGTCGCCAAGCTGCCAGGTCCAGGCCTCTTCCGGCGCGTGGGCGATGGTCTGGCCGTGAAAGCCGACCGTTTCGGGCGCGATCTCCGTCTCCGCCAGCAGCGCCGCCGCCGCGGCCGCATGGGCGCGCAGCACCTCGCGCCCCGCCGCCGCCAGCGCCGCCTCATGGGCGGCGTCGCGGGGCGGGCGATGGGCGCGCCAGTCGCGCGTCACCGCCTCGACATGACGGGTCTCGCCCTCGCGATACGGGGTCTCCGCGCCGGGGCCGAAGGCGAAGATCCGCTCGCCATCGGTCTTCAGCAGCGCCGCGTCCACCCCGTCCAGCGAGGTGCCGGACATCATCCCCAACGCCCATATCGGCTGCGCCATGCTCTTCCCTTTGCGGCCCGCTCCGGTATAGAGCGGCCTTATCCGCGCCGCCAGCCGAGACCGATCATGATCTTCACCCCCCGATCCGAATTCCTGCACACGCTCACCGAGCGCGGCTTCATCCAGGACTGCACCAATCTCGAAGGGCTGGACGAGGCCCTGCTGAAAGGCGTCGTGCCCGCCTATGTCGGCTATGACTGCACCGGCGCCTCGCTGCATGTCGGGCATCTGGTGAACATCATGCTGCTGCGCTGGTTGCAGAAGACCGGTCACAAGCCGGTGACGCTGATGGGCGGCGGCACCACGCGGATCGGCGACCCTTCGGGCAAGGACGAGGCGCGCCAGCTTCTGACCAATGAGCAGATCGCCGCCAACATGGCTGGCATCCGCAGCGTCTTCACCCGCTATCTCGACTATGGCGACGGCCCCACCGGCGCGATCATGCCGAACAACGCCGACTGGCTGGACCGGCTCAATTATGTCGAGTTCCTGCGCGACTATGGCCGGCACTTCACCATCAACCGCATGCTGACCTTCGATTCCGTGCGCCTGCGGCTGGATCGCGAGCAGCCGCTGACCTTCCTCGAATTCAACTACATGCTGCTTCAGGCCTATGACTTCATGGAGATGAACCGGCGCATGGGCGTGCGGCTCCAGATGGGCGGCTCGGACCAGTGGGGGAATATCGTCAACGGCGTCGATCTTTCCCGGCGCATCAGCGGCGAGGAGGTTTTCGGCCTGACCACGCCGCTCCTGACCAAGGCGGACGGCTCGAAGATGGGCAAATCCGCCTCCGGCGCGGTCTGGCTGAACGAGGACATGCTGCCCGCCTGGGATTTCTGGCAGTTCTGGCGCAACACGATGGACGCCGATGTCGGCAAGTTCCTGAAGCTTTTCACCGAATTGCCGATGGACGAGATCGCGCGGCTGGAGGCGCTCGAAGGCGCGGAGCTGAACGAGGCGAAGAAGATCCTCGCCAATGAGGTCACGGCGCTGGCCCGCGGCCGCGAGGCCGCCGGGCGCGCCGCCGCCACCGCCGCCGAGACCTTCGAGGCCGGCGGCGCCGGCGCCGATCTGCCGCGGGTGGATTTCGCCGCGGCGGAACTGGCCGACGGGCTGAGCGCGGTCCAGCTTTTCGTCCGCGCCGGCCTCGCCGCCAGCGGCACGGAGGCCAAGCGCCTGATCGCCGAGGGCGGCGCGCGGGTGAATGACGAGCCGCTTTCGGACGCCGGGCGCCTGTTCGGCGCCGCCGATTTCGAATCCGGCCCGCTGAAGCTCTCCGCCGGCAAGAAACGGCACGCGCTGGCCGGGCTCGGCTGAGGGTCAGGGCTCGGTCGTCTGCCGCAATCCCTCAAGGCTGGTGGTGGCGCCGCTCACCTCCCCGGCCGAGCCGTCGAAGAGCCTGCGCAGGATGCCGGGCGCGAGCACCGAGAGCGGGTTGACCGAAACGTCGGGGTCCCCGATCGGCCCTTTCACCGCGAAGGTGAAGGCGAAAAGGCCCTGCCCGTCCCCGCCGGTCAGGACCTTGCCCACGACCGGGATGCCGCCGAGCGCGCTGTTGATCCGGTAAAGCGGGGTGAAGACGCCGCGCATGTCCACCCGATCCGCCTCTATCGCGTAATCGCCCGAGATGTTGATCCCGATCGACGGCCCCTTGGCCACGGCGTCGTCAAGCGTGATCACATCCTCGCCATAGCTGAACGGCGCGCTGATGCTGTCGAAGACCATGCCGTCATCGCGCATCTTGCGCCGCAGGTCGGTCAGCGCCGCCCCTTCCAGCATCTGCTCCAGCTTGGCGTCCTCGTGGATCACGATGTCGCTGACGTCGATCTGGCCCGACAGCCGGAGCGGATCGCCCCTGGCGATCTCGGCCCTGAGCACCAGCACGCCGCCGGCCCCGTCGCCGAAGGCGCCGGCGTCGCGCAGGAAGCGCCCGGCGTCCTCGATCCGCAGGCGCATCCGCCCGCCATCGGGGCCGCGGCGCAGATTGGCGCTGACCGGCGCGCCCTCGTTGAGCCTGCCGTCTACGGCGGCGATGACCTCGTCGCGGCCGGTGCGGCGCAGGAAGCCCTCGACATCGCGAAAGGCGCGGTCCTCCAGCACTTTCAGCTCGCCGATCCGCGCGTCGATGCGGAAGGGCGCGACGGCGGCGCCCCTTTCCGGCGTCTCGCCCATGCCGTCGGAGATCGCCTCGCCGATCAGGTCGTCGAGCCTGGTGAGGTCGAGCAGCGGGCCATGCGCGTCGATCCGCCAGAGCCGCCCTTCGCGCCGCGCGTCCAGCGCCAGATCGACCGCGCCGCGATAGCGCAAATCGCTCAGCGAGACCCGCTCCGGCGCGCCGGCGGCGTCGGTCGCGGCGGAACCGGCGGCGATCAGGTCATCCGCTTCCAGAGAGAACCGCTCCAGCGTGAGCCGCTCGCCGCTGATCCGCCCGGCGGCGCTGAGCTTTCCGGGCGCGCCTTCGGGTTTTGACCAGCCGATCTCGGGTATGGCGAAAGCGCCGCGCTCCAGCGCCGCGTCAACGGAGAAGCCCATGCCGGCGCCGGCGTCAAAGGTGAGCGTCGCGCTCACCGGCGCCCGGCCGGCGGAGAACCAGGCCTGCTCGACCCCGAAAGCCCTCAGCCGCGCCGGCGTCGCCACGGCCCTGACCGCGATCGAGCGGCTGGAGGGCGAGAATTTCTCGCGCCAGATCACGCTGGCCGGAATCGAGGCGACCTCGGCGTCGCCCTGAAGCGTGAATTCGGCGGTGTTCGCCGTCAGCGTCAGCGTCTTCGCCCTGACCTCCCGATCCAGCCCCGGCGCGACCAGCGAGACGTCGGAAAACCGCGCCTCGGCCTCGGCCTCGACATCGGCGAGCAACAGATCCTTCAACAGCGGTATCGTGGTCGTCGCGGCGACCTCGGCGGCCCCGCCGACCTCGCCCAGCGGCACGCCGAGCGCGGAGAGCAGGTTCAGCGGCGCGCTGTCGATCAGCGACAGCGCGGCCGCGGTCGCCCCTTTCGCGTGGATCGTGGCGGTTCCTGGCGTCGCCGGATGATCGAGATCGGCGATGACGAAGCGCGATCCGGCGAGATCCAGCGCGCCGCCGCTTTCCGTCATCACATGGCCCGCCTCCAGCGACAGCGAGAACCGCTTGAGATCGACCTGCCCGGAGCCGACCCCGTCCCGGATCGGCGGCATCGGGCGCAAGGGATGGCCGACCGTGTCGCGGAAGCTGAAGTCGATCTTCAGTTCCTCCTCCGCCCCGCCGAGCCGGACGATGGCGTCAACCTCGGGGATATCGGCCGCCTCCATGTTGGCGAGCATCCATTCGCGCGCGCCCGGCGCGGCCTGTCGCGGCCAGTGGCCCATCAGTTCGGCCAGCGAGACATCGCCGCCATCCGCGGTCATGTCGGCGCGCCAGCCCTCCCCCTCGGGCCAGAGCCTGCCGGCGAGCGCGAGGCGCATTCGTTCCCGGTTCAGGCGCAATTCGCCGATCTCGATCAGCAGCGGGTCCAGCGTGACGCGCCCGGTGATCCGCCCGCTCTGATAATCGAGCGGCGCGTCGAAGAATTCGGGGGCGGAGACGGCTATATCGTCGAAATCGAGCTGGGCGACCACATCGCGCGGCACGGCCTGCTCGTCGCGGTTGACCGCGACGAAGCCCACGCCGCTGAAATTCACCCGCGGCGCCTTCAGCGCGACCTCGCCGATCTGGAAACGCTCGCTGGCGGGATCATAGGTGAAGTCGAGCGTCGCGCTTTCGATCGGCTCGACCGTCTCCTCGTCGAAGGCGACATGGCCGGCCCCGGCGGTGAAACGGCCCTCCAGCGCGCTGAGCGCGCCGGCCATGTCCATGGCCAGGCTGATCTCACCGCCGACAGGCGCGTCGAAGGCCGAAAGCCAGTCAAGCGCGACGATCTGCCCGCCTATATCCGAAGGGGCGGCGTTCTCGAAACTCACCTTCAGCGCGATCCGGTTATCCGGCGTCCGCCGCCCGCGGAGGACCCCGGAAACCCGGCCATGCCGGCCGCCGTCCAGCGCGACCTCGGCCCGCGCCGCCAGCCCGCGCCGACCGCTCCAGAAGGAGATATTGACCCCGTCGGCCCGGTATTCACGGCCGCTGAACCGGTCGAGATAGACGATGGAGGCGCCGCGAAGCCTGAGCCGGCGTCGCCCCGGCGGCGCGGCGTCCAGCATCTCCGCCGCGACCGCCTCTATGCTCTCGGCGTTCTCCTCGGCCGCGGCGCCCGGCTCGCCCGCCGTCGCGGCCTCCAGCAGCCGGGCGAAAGCGGCGGCGCCCTCGCCGGTATCCTCGCCGGCGCCGGAGAAACCGAAACTAAACGCGCCGCTCTCATCGCGCGCCAGCCGGCCGGAGAGCCCGGTCAGGCGCACGTCATAGGGAATGAAGCCGCCGGAGAGGAGATCGCCGGCCCGGAAGCTGGCGCTCAGTTCCGGCGCGCGGGCGAAGGGGCCGGTCTCCTCATCGATCAGCACCGCGTCGCGCACGGTCAGCGCCGCGCCGCGCCCGCGCTCTCCCGACACCAGCTCAAGGCGCAGATCGCCAAGCGAAAGCCGCGCGCCCGGAATCCGCGCCGAGGCCTCGCGCTCCACCAGCGGGATCAGGGGCGAGAGATCGACCGGCCCGGCCGCGAGCCGCAGATAGAGACCGCCCGAAAGCACGATCGCCAGCAGGAAAAGCCCGCTGAGCACGGTCACCGCCAGACGGGTCAGCCGCGCGACGACGCCGCGGCGCGCGCGTTTCGGCGCGTTCTCTCCCGTTTCCGCCTTCATCGACCGCTCCGCGCCATGCGCCCTCTCGTCCACCCGGGTTTCGCCACACTTGACCTTACCGGCGGGCGGGCGGCTATGGTCGCGGCGCGCCGGCCCCTTTCCCGGGGCCAGCCGCAACGGCCATGTCGCAATCTAGGCACGAATTCTGTCCGCATGAAGGAGCATCCGATGACAAAACCGGCGGGACCCGCGCCGGGCGACCCCGCGCCCGGCTTCACATTGCCTGCGCCGGGCGGCGCCTTCTCGCTCACCGGGCGCGAGGGGCGCAAGACCGTTCTCTATTTCTACCCCAAAGACGACACGCCAGGCTGCACCACCGAGGCGCTGGACTTCACCCGCGAGGCCGCAGCCTTCGAAGCGGCGGATACGCTTGTGGTCGGGATCTCCCGCGATAGCGTCGCCAAACATGAGAAATTCATCGGAAAGCACGGGCTGGGCGTCATCCTCGCCTCCGATGAAGACGGCGCCGTCACCGAGGCGTATGGCGTCTGGGTGGAGAAGAACATGTACGGGCGGACCTATATGGGGATCGAACGCGCGACCTTTCTGATCGACCGCGCCGGAATCGTCCGGCGGGTCTGGCGCAAGGTCAAGGTGAAGGGGCATGTCGCAGAGGTGCTGGCCGGGGCCCGCGCGCTTGACTGAGACGACGCTCGCCGCCCGATTTCCATTGGTCACCGATCGACGGCCGGAAAGGGGCCGAGTAAATTCTTGATGCGCGTCCCCTGATCGCGTAGGCACGACTCCAACGCAGGCTCAGACCAGCGACAAGAACAAGGCGAAAGAGAGTGGCGGAGGCGGAATGCTCCAGAGGCTCAGCGACGGCGTGAACGGGCGCCTCGCGTTCCTGTTCCCCGAAAGGCGCGTCATCCTGCGTTCGGAGACGCGCACGAGCTATCATCGCGTCTCGCCGCTCATGCAGGCGAGCGCGGCGGCGCTGATCGTCGGCTTGCTCGGCTGGACCGGATTCGCCAGCCTGAAGCTGGCCGAGACCTCGCTGCGCGCCTCGACCGCGACCGAGCGGCTGCGCGCGGAAAGCGGACGGCTCACCGATCTCGCCGAAGCGCATGACGCCGCGCTGTCGCTCTATGCGGCGGCCGAAAACCGCATCGCCGCGCTGGAGGCCAGCCTGGCCAGCAAGAGCCGGGAGGCGTCCTCCCGCGCCGACATGCTCGCCGCGCTCAACGACAAGCTGGGCGACGTCGCCAGCGCCCGCGACAACGCCGCGGAGACGACGCAGAGCCTCACCTTGCAGATCGACGAGTTGAGCGCGGAGATCTCGGAACGCGCGGCCCGGCAGGAACGCATCTTCGCCCGGCTGGAGAGCGCGGCCGCGGCCAGTCTCGATTCGCTCGAAGACGTGTTCGACCGGACCGGCGCCGCGCTCGACCCGATTCTCGACGAGGTTCGCCGCGATCAGGACGGCGCCGGCGGCCCGTTCCTGCCGGCGGACGACTATGAGGCGCTGAGCGGGGACGAGGAGGACGCGGCGCGGCTCTCCGCGCTCATGTCTACGCTGGAGCGGGTGAATCTCCTGCGCGCCGCCGCCGAACAGATGCCCTTCGGCCGGCCCGCCGCCTCCACGCGCCGCAGTTCCGGTTTCGGGATGAGGAATGATCCGAAGAACGGCAGGCGCGCGCGCCATGAAGGGCTGGACCTGGCCGGGCGGCGCGGCTCCGCCGTCACCGCGACCGGTCCGGGCGTCGTCACCTATGCCGGCTGGCGGCGGGGTTACGGCAAGATCGTCGAGATAGAGCATGCGTTCGGTTATGAAACCAGATACGCTCATCTCAGTCGGACCCGCGTGAAGGTTGGCGCTCTTGTCGAGCGCGGCGACCGCATCGGGGATATGGGAAGCACCGGGCGCAGCACCGGACCCCATCTTCATTACGAAGTCCGCATTGGCGGCGCCCCCGTCAATCCTGTGAAATATATCGAGGCCGCAAGACATGTTCTCTAAGAGCAAGATCCACGAAAACGCTCCGAAATCCGAAACGCAGACGGAGGCGCCGCGGCCCGCCGCGCCGACCGCCCCCGCCGCGTCCGGCGCGCAGCCCGCCCCCGCCGCGCCGAGCGCGGCGAAGCCGAAAGCGGCGCCTTCGGTGATCTCCACCGATCTGACGCTGACCGGCAATCTGCACACCAATGGCGATATTCAGGTCGAAGGCCGGATCGACGGCGACATCCGCGCCCATCTGATCACCGTCGGCGAAAGCGCGGTGATCACCGGCGAGGTCATGGCCGACGATATCGTCGTGCATGGCCATGTGAAGGGCACGGTGCGCGGGCTCAAGGTCCGGCTCACCTCCACCGCCAAGGTCGAGGGCGACATCATCCACAAGACCATCGCCATCGAGAGCGGCGCCCATTTCGAGGGCTCCGTGCAGCGCGCGGAAGATCCGCTCAAATCGGCCGTATCGACGCCGAAGCCTTCCAACGGCTGAGGCGGAGCGCCGCTCCCGCCGGCATTGCGGGGGCGGCGAAACGCAGCCGTATCATACTGAAATCATTGAAACACCTTTCGGCGCGCCGCCGCCCGTCGGAGGCGACGGCTCAAAGGCAGGCGGCGATCCGCTTCATCGCCTCTTCGATGTTCTCCACCGAGTTCGCATAGCTGAACCGGATGTAATTGTCGGCGTGAACGCCGAAGCTCGGCCCGGCGACCGTCGCGACCCCCGCCTCCTCGAGGAAAA
>JBKECG010000087.1:0-34646 GCA_047974395.1 Pikeienuella sp.
CACTGCATCGGGGTGGATCCGTTCTATCTGACCTACAAGGCGCAGCAGGTCGGCTATCACCCGGAGGTGATCCTTTCGGGGCGCCGGGTGAACGACCAGATGGGCGTCTATGTCGCCAACCGGATCGTGCGCAATCTGATGCGCCGGGGCTGGGAAGGCGTGCCGCGGATCGCCGTGCTCGGCGTCACCTTCAAGCCGGACGTGCCGGACACCCGCAACACCCGCGTCGCGGATCTGGCGCGGGAGCTGAAGAATTTCGGCATGGAGGTGCAACTCCATGACCCGATGGCCGATGCGAAGGCCTTCGCCCATGAATACGGGCTGGAGCTGACGCCGCTGGAGGCGATGGAGCCAGCCGACGCTGTGGTGCTGGCGGTCGGGCACCGGCAATTCGCCGAGAAGGGCTGGGATCTGATCGCACCGCTGACAAAATCAAGGGCCATCGTCGCCGATCTCTCCGGCCGGCTCGACCGCGGGGCCGCGCCCGAGGGCGTCACGCTCTGGAGGCTCTGAGATGCTGACCGGCCCCGGGGGGGAGGCGCTCAGGGTTCTCGCTGTGGTCCCGGCGCGGGGCGGCTCGAAAGGCGTGAAGCGCAAGAATCTCGCCGAAATCCGCGGCCGCTCGCTCGTCGCGCGCTGCGGCGAGGTGGTGGGCGCGCTTCCCTGGCTCGACGCCGCCATCCTCTCCACCGATGACGAGGAGATCGCGGCGGAAGGGCGGCGCGCCGGGCTGGAGGTTCCCTTCCTGCGCCCGGCTGAACTCGCCACCGACACGGCCACCGGCGTCGCCGTCTGGGCCCATGCCTGGGTCGAGGCGGAGCGGCTGCACGGGTCGCGCTATGACATTTCCGTCCTTCTGCAACCCACCAGCCCGTTCCGCAAACCCGAGGACGTGACAAGGACGGCGGAGGCGCTGCTCGCGGGCGATTTCCTCGCCGCGACCACGGTCAGCCGCGTGCCCGGCCATTACACCCCGCAAAAGACGCTGCTGATGGCGGAGGACGCGACGCTCTCCTTCTACGCCGCAGATGGCGCGCAACATTCCAACCGCCAGAGCGCGCGCGCCTGCTGGACCCGCAATGGCCTCGCCTACGCCGCGCGGCGCGAGACGGTGGTGGAGCGCGGGCGGATCGTCGAGGATCGTTGCGCCGGCGTCGTCATCGAAGGGCTGGTCCCGAATATCGACGACCCGGAAGACCTTCTGATCGCGCGGCTTCTGGCCGAACATGGCGGATATGACACCGAAAGGCCGGAGAGATGACAAGCTGGATCGACGATCCGCGCCCGGGCGCGCCCTGCACGGTGATTGCCGAGGTGGCGCAGGCCCATGACGGCAGCCTCGGCGCCGCCCACGCCTTCATCGACGCCGCCGCCGCCGCCGGAGCGGATGCGATCAAGTTCCAGACCCATATCGCCGCCGCCGAATCCACCCCGGCCGAACCATGGCGGAAGAAATTCGGCTGGCAGGACGCGACGCGCTTCGATTACTGGAAGCGGATGGAGTTTTCGGAATCGCAATGGGAGGGGCTGGCCGCCCATGCCCGTGAGGCCGGGCTGGCCTTTCTCTCCTCGCCTTTTTCGCCGCAGGCGGTGGAATTGCTGAAACGTGTCGGCGTCGCCGGCTGGAAAGTCGCCTCGGGCGAGGTCTCCAACATGCAGATGCTGGCGATGATGGCCGAGACCGGCCAGCCGGCGATCCTCTCCTCCGGCATGAGCCCGATTGCGGAAACCGATGATGCAGTTGCGCTTTTCAAATCTGCCGGCGCGCCGCTGGCGGTGCTGCAATGCACCAGCTCCTATCCGACCCCGCCGGAGAAGGTCGGGCTGAACGTGATGGCGGAGTTTCGCGAGCGTTACGGCGTCGCCGTGGGGCTTTCCGACCATTCGGCCACCATCTATCCCGGCCTCGCCGCCGCGCAGATGGGGGCGGAGGTGATCGAGGCGCATATCGCCCTCAGCCGCGACAGTTTCGGCCCGGATGTGGTCGCCTCTCTGCTCCCGACCGAGTTGAAACAGCTTTGCGAGGGCGTGCGCTTCATCGAGGCGATGCGCGCCAACCCGGTGGACAAGGCGGCGGAGGCGGCGGCGATGGCGCCGATGCGGGCGATCTTCTCGAAAAGCGTGGTCGCCGCGCGGGATCTTTCCGCCGGCGCGGTGCTGGCGCCGTCCGATCTGGCGCTGAAAAAGCCCGGCGGCGGGCTGCCGGCGGC
Organism: Pikeienuella sp.; assembly: GCA_047974395.1. Taxonomy (GTDB): domain Bacteria; phylum Pseudomonadota; class Alphaproteobacteria; order Rhodobacterales; family Rhodobacteraceae; genus Pikeienuella. The sequence continues at coordinate 2,211 of JBKECG010000087.1, forward strand.
GCGGCTCGAAGGGCTGGCGGGCAAGCGGCTGAAGCGGATGATCGTCGCCGACGAGCAGATCCGCGACGAGGATCTGGAGGGCTGAGCCATGCGCCGGATCTGCGTCACCGTCACCGCGAGGCCGAGCTATGCGCGGGTGAAATCGGCGCTGGCGGCGCTGAAGGCGCGCGATGATGTCGAATTGCAGGTGGCGACCACCGCCTCCGCGCTCTCGGAAAGCTATGGTCAGGTCGCCGGGGTGATGGCGGCCGAGGGTTTCCCCAGCGACCGGCAGGTTCCGAGCCTGGTGGAGGGGCGGGGGCTTCTGGGCTCGGTCCTGACCACAGGGGAGGGGCTTTCCGGGCACGGCCGGGCCTTCGACGAGCTGAAACCCGATCTCGTCCTGACCATCGCCGACCGGCACGAGACCATCGCCACCGCCATCGCCGCCGCTTATCTCAATATCCCGCTGGCCCATCTTCAGGGCGGCGAGGTTACCGGCTCCATCGACGAGAAGGTCCGCCACGCGATCACCAAGCTCGCCGATCTGCATCTTGTCTCCAACGAGGCGGCGCGGTTGCGGGTGGAGCGGATGGGCGAGGCGCCGGCGACGATCCATGTCACCGGCTGCCCCTCCATAGATGTCGCCCGCGAGGCGCTGGAGAGCGCGCCGGCGCCGGAGGAGGCGGATATCTTCGCCCATTACGGCGTCCACGGCGCGCGGCTGGATCTTTCCGCCGGCTATGTCGTGGTGATGCAGCATCCGGTCACCACCTCCCACGCTCAGGCGCGGGCGGAGATCGAGGCGACGCTGGCGGCGGTCTCAAGGCTGGACATGCCGGTGCTCTGGTTCTGGCCCAATGTCGATGGCGGCGCCGACGGGACAACCGAGGGCATCCGCGCCTGGCTGGAGCGCCTGCCGCATGTGCATTTCTTCCGCAACATGCCGCCGATGGGCTTCATCCGGCTTCTGGCCGGTGCGCGCTGCATCGCCGGCAATTCCAGCGTCGCGATCCGCGAATGCGCATGGCTGGGCCTGCCGGCGGTGAATATCGGCGACCGGCAGGCGGGCAGGGACCGGGGCGCGAATGTGCTGGACGTGGGCTATGACGCCGATGCGATCGAGGCCGCGATCCGTCGTCAGAGCGCGCGCAGCCTGCCGCAGGGCGATCCGATCTATGGCGACGGTTTCGCCGGCGCGCGCATCGCCGAAGTTCTGGCGACCGCGCCGCTGTCGATCGCCAAGCGGCTGACCTACTGAGATTTCGGCCCGAAATCCCAGCGCAATCCTCCGAAATCGCGACTTCGTGCTTGGAGCGCATGGGCGTCTGGCGTTACGCTCGGAGGCGAGTTGGGGCGAAGCCGCCGCCTCGCCCCTTCGCCTCCGGTTCCGCGCGCGGCGGGGTGAGGATTGATCAGATGAAAGTCAGGGATGTACTGAGCGCCAAGGCCGGCGCCGAGGTGATGACCGTCAAACCCGGCGAGACGGTCGAGATTCTCGCGCACAGATTGAAGCTCGCCCGCGTCGGCGCGCTCGTGGTCAGCGAGGATGGCGCGACCATGCTCGGCATCGTCTCCGAGCGCGATATCGCCCATTGTCTCGCGGATCAGGGCGGTGAGGCGCATCGCGCCACCGTGGGTCAGATCATGTCGGCCGAGGTCGTCGCCTGCGGGCCCGAAGACAGCCTGACCGCGATCGCCCGGCGGATGACCGAACGGCGCATCCGCCACCTGCCGGTGATCGACGGCGGCAGGCTGGCCGGAATGATCAGTATCGGTGATGTGGTCAAACACCGGCTCGCGGAAATCGAACTGGAGGCGGATGTGCTGCGCGATATCGCGCTCGCCGGGCACTGAAAGCCGGCGGCGCTATTCCGCGGTCGCTTCGGCGCGGCTCTTGCCGGTCACGTCCTGCGCCAGCGCCGCCGCCATGAACGGGTCGAGCGCGCCATCCAGCACGCCCTGACTGTCCGAGGTCTCCACCCCGGTGCGCAGATCCTTCACCATCTGATAGGGCTGAAGGACATAGGAGCGGATCTGGTTGCCCCAGCCGATCTCTCCCTTCGCGTCATGCGCGTCCTGAATCGCCTGATTGCGCTTTTTCAGCTCCAGGTCGTAGAGCCGCGATTTCAGCGCCTTCATGGCGATGTCGCGGTTCTGGTGCTGGGATTTTTCCGAACTCGTCACCACGATCCCGGTGGGAATATGGGTGATCCGCACGGCGGAATCGGTGGTGTTGACGTGCTGGCCGCCGGCGCCGGAGGAACGGTAGGTGTCGATGCGGATATCGTTCGGCTGGATGTCGATCTCGATCGAATCGTCCACCACCGGATAGACCCAGACCGAGGAGAACGAGGTGTGCCGCCGCGCCGCGCTGTCGAAAGGCGAGATGCGGACCAGCCGGTGGACGCCGCTTTCCGCCTTCAGCCAGCCATAGGCGTTCTGGCCCTTGATCAGATAGGTGGAGGATTTGATCCCCGCCTCCTCGCCCGCGCTCATCGCGGTCAGCTCGACCTTGTAGCCGCGCCGCTCGGCCCAGCGGACATACATGCGGGCCAGCATCGAGGCCCAGTCGCAGCTTTCGGTGCCGCCGGCGCCGGCGTTGATTTCGAGATAGGTGTCGTTGGCGTCGGCCTCGCCGTCCAGAAGCGCCTCCAACTCCCGCTCGGCGGCCTTGTCGCGCAGGCGGGCGAGGGCGGCTTCGGCCTCGGCGACGACTTCGTCGTCCTCCTCCATCTCGCCAAGCTCGATCAGTTCCTGATTGTCGGCCAGATCCCGCGCCAGCGCGTTATAGCCGTCGATCTTGTCGGCCAGGGTCTGGCGTTCGCGCATGACCTTCTGCGCATTGGCGGAATCGTTCCAGAGGTCGGGATCCTCGGCCCGCGCGTTCAATTCGTCCAGCCGGCGCTCGGCCGTCTCCCAGCCGATCCGCTGACGAAGCAGCGCGAGCGATTTCTCGATCGCTTCGACAATGGATTGCGTTTCGGCGCGCATGAGATCGTTCCAGTCTGGAGCAGAAATGATCCGCCCCACATAATGCCGCAAACGCGCCCGGTCAAAGGCGGGGCGCGGAACCTTTCAGTAAAGCCCGCCGCTTTGCAGGTCGCGATCCAGGTTGCGCGGCGGGCGCGGGCGGTCGGGCGCCGTTCCGCCCTCGGCGCCGGTCTCGGCGCCGTATTCCGCCCCGCCGGCCGCGTCGCTCTCGCCGTCGCCGATGGTCGCCGCGTCGCCGCCGAGCGTCATCGGCAGATCGCCGCCGCCGAAGAAGGAGGAGGACATGTCCCCGACCGCCGCCGCCGTCTGGTAGAGATCCGGCGCCTGGCCGGGGCGGAAGGCCTCGCGGATGGCGCTGCCGCCGGAGCCGTCGGGCACGCGCTGGCCGCTATAGCGGTCGACCGTGGCGAACTCGACATCGCCGGGGGTGCGGAACTCGCCCGCAGGATGGGTTTTCAGCGCCTCTTTCATGAAGGCCTGAAAGACCGGCGCGCATTGCCCGCCGCCGGTGCCGCCCTTGCCCATCGGCGTCGGGTCGTCATAGCCGATGAAACAGCCGGCGACGAGATTCGGGGTGAAGCCGACGAACCAGGCGTCCTTGGCGTCATTGGTGGTGCCGGTCTTGCCCGCCACCGGCACGCCCAGCGCCGAAAGCCGCGAGGCGGTGCCCCGCGTCGCCACGCCCTGCATCATCGAGACGAGCTGATAGGCGGTGATCCGGTCCATGATCCGCATCGCGGTCGGGCGCGGCCATGGCTCGGCCTCGCCCGGTTGCGGGGCGACGCAGGCGTCGCAGAGGCGTCTGTCATGGCGATAGACGGTTTCGCCGCGGCGGTTCTGCACGCGGTCGACAAGGGTCGGCTCCACCCGCCGCCCGCCATTGGCGAACATCCCGTAGGCCGCGACCATCCGCCAGAGCGTGGTCTCGCCGGCGCCGAGCGAATAGCTCAGATGCTCCGGCATCTCGTCATAGACGCCGAAACGCTCCGCGTAGTCGGCGATCACGTTCATGCCGACATCCTGCGCCAGCCGCACGGTCATCAGGTTGCGCGACATCTCCAGCCCGAGCCGGAGCGGCGAGGGGCCGTAGAAGCGGTTGGAGTAGTTCTTCGGCTTCCAGGCCCCGCCGGCGAAATTCACCACCACAGGCGCGTCCAGCACGATGGTCGCCGGCGAATAGCCGTTGTCGAGCGCGGCGGCGTAGACGAAGGGCTTGAAGCTTGATCCGGGCTGGCGATAGGCCTGCGTCGCGCGGTCATAGACGCTGGCCTCATAGGAAAAGCCGCCCTGAAGCGCCAGTACCCGCCCGGTATGCGGGTCCATCGCCATGAAGGCGCCCTGAAGAAGCGGGACCTGCCGCAGCGACCAGCGGCGGAATTCGCCGGCGTCGTCCGTCAGCCGCTTGACCAGCACCACGTCGCCGAGGGCGAGCACATCGGCGGGTTTCCTCGGGGTCGGGCCGAGCCGCCCGCGCCCGAGCCGCTTGCGCGCCCAGGTCAGGTCCTCCATCGGCAGCCAGTGGCCGTCGGAATCCTCATCGACATTCTGGATGCCGACCCGCGCGCCCTTGTCGCCGACCTGAAGGACCACCGCCTTGATCCAACCCTCGATATCCGAGGGGGCCGGCGTGGCGGCGAGCCTTTCGCGCCAGTCGGCCTCATTCTCGGGGGAAACACTCTCCAGCGTCGCCAGCGGGCCGCGCCAGCCGTCGCGCTCGCGGTCCCAGGCTTCCAGCTTGTTGCGAAGGGCGCGGGCGGCCTCCGCCTGCAATTCCGGGTCGAGCGTGGCGCGAATCGTCAGCCCGCCGCCAAACAGCTCGTCATTGCCGAGCTTCGCCGAAAGCTGGCGGCGGATCTCGTCGGTGAAATAGGTGTAGTTCGGGATTGGCGGCAGGCGGCTTTCGATTTCGCCGCCGATCACCGTCTCCAGCGGGCTGGCCTTCGCCGCCTCCGCCTCGGCGCGGTCGAGATAGCCGTTCTGCGCCATCTCCTCCAGCACATAGTTCCGCCGGCCGACGGCGCTGTCGCGCTGGCGCACCGGGTGATAGCTGGACGGGGCCTTGGGTAGCGCCGCGAGATAGGCCGCCTCCTGCGCGTTCAGCTCCTCCGGCGTCTTGCCGAAATAGCGCCGCGCGGCGGCGGTGACGCCGTTGGCGTTCTGGCCGAGAAAGATGTCGTTCAGATAAAGCTCAAGGATCTGGTCCTTGCTCAGCGCCTCCTCGATCCGCGAGGAGAGGATGAACTCCTTGATCTTGCGCTCGACGTCGCTATCCGCTTCCAGCAGGAAATTCTTGATCACCTGCTGGGTGATGGTGGAGGCGCCGCGGAGCCGGTCGCCGGCGCGGAAGCGATAGAAATTGTCCACCATGGCTTTCACGACGCCGAGCCCGTCGACGCCGGAATGATCGTAGAAATTCTTGTCTTCGGCCGAGATGAACGCCTGTTTCACCAGCGGCGGGATCTCGTCGATCGGGGTGAAGATCCGCCGCTCCCCCTCCTTCGCGAATTCGGCGATCATCTCGCCCTCGCCGGAATAGACCCGGCTCAGCGTCACCGGCTCGTAATTGGCCAGTTCCTCATAATCCGGCAGGTCGCGGTCATAGATCCAGAGCACCGCGCCGATCACCGCGACGCCGGCGACAAGGGCGATGGAGCCCGCGCTGAAGAGAAAACCGAGAAAGCGGATCATGGGCCCCGTCACATACATCCGCGCCGCCCGAACGGCGCAATCGCGCGCCTTATATAGCGTTCGCTTCGCGGATTTGAGGCCCATTCGTGCATTTTTCGCATCATCTGCGCAGCCCGGTCATATTCCCGCGGCGCTTGCGCCGGCGATTCCCTTTCGGCGCCTTGCCTTACACGGCCGGTCGAAACTAATCTCCGCCCGTCCCGAGGGAGCCCGCCGACAGCATGAAGCCATTGTTCCGCCGCATCGCCTCCGTCGCGGTCTTCGCCCTGCTCGCCGTTTCCGGCGCGTCTGCGAATGACGAATCGGGCGCGGTGCCCGTGGCGCTGATCGCCGACGAGATTTCCTATTCCGAGGAGACCGGGATCGTCACCGCGCGCGGGGCGGTGCAGGTCTTTCGCGGCGGGCGCACCCTGACGGCGGAGGGGATCAGCTATGATTCCCGCAATGACCGGCTGAGCGCGACCGAAAAAATCACCCTCCGTTCCGAAAACGGAGAGACGATCTACGCCGATCTCGCCGATCTCGACGGGGATTTCCGCGACGGGATCGTCGAGGGCGCGCGCGCCGTCATCGCCGACGGCGCCGCGAAGATCTCCGCCCGCCGGGCCGAGCGCGTGGACGGGCGCTACAATGTCTTCGCCAAGGCGGTGTTCAGCCCCTGCGAGGTTTGCTCCGCCCATCCGGTTCCCCTGTGGCGGATCAGGGCGGAGCGGGTGATCCACGATCAGGAAGAGGGGCTGATCCACTATCAGGACGCCTATTTCGACGTCATGGGCGTGACCATCGCCTATCTCCCCTATTTCCGGCATCCCTCGCCGGAGGTCGATCGCGCCACCGGCTTTCTCTATCCCGATATCGGCCGCGACAGCGCCTATGGGTTCGGGCTGAAGCTCCCCTATTACATCGTCCTCGACGATTATTCCGACGTGACGCTCACGCCCTTCCTCGCCTCCGAGGACGGCGCGCTGCTGGAGACCGAGTACCGGCGTCGTTTCGCAACCGGCTTCATCGACCTCAATCTGAATTTCGGCGTCACCGGCTACAATAATGACAGCAAGGGCGCGCGGGCGCGGGTTGGCGGGTTCGGGACCGCGCGCTACGGGCTGGGCGACGGGCTGCATACGGGGTTCGATCTCGCCTTCGCGACGGACGATCCGTTCTTGCGCCGCTATGATTACACCGATCTCGACCGGCTGAACTCCGAGGCGTTCCTGCGCCAGTATGACGGGCGCGACCGCGCCAGCGTCAGCGTCAGCTACACCCAGAGCCTGAGGCTCAACGAGGGGCAGGACACGTTGCCCTCGCCGGTCCCCGAATTCTCGCTCCGCCGGGTGATCGACACGCCGATGCTGGGCGGGGGCGAGCTTGGCTTCTCGCTCGACGGCGGCGCGATCTTCCGCGAGAGCGGGCGCGATGTCGGGCGGCTCTCCGCGGGGACGGACTGGTCGCGTTTGCTGATCGTCGGGCCGGGCGTCGCGTTGCGCGGCTTCGCCGATGCGCGGGCGGATGTCTATCAGACCGGGGATGACGCCACATTCGACGATTCGGCCTGGCGTTTCCTGCCGCGCGTCGGTCTGGAGGCGCGGATGCCCTTCGTCCGGGCCGAGGAGTCGGGCGCCGTGCAGGTGCTGGAGCCGATCGCCCAGCTTGTCGTCAGCCCCGGCGACGTCGCGCAGGGCGACATTCCGAACGAGGACAGCGTTCAGGTCGAATTCGACGAGATGAACCTGTTCGAACTGGACCGATTCACCGGTTACGACCGGGTGGAGACCGGCAGTTTCGTCAATCTCGGCGCCCGGTTCAGCCGCAGCCATCCCGATGGGCTGGACCTGCGCGCGGCGGGCGGCGCGGTGATCCGCCTGAACGGCTCGAATGATTTCTCCTCCGCCTCCGGGCTTTCGGGCGCAAGCTCCGATCTCGTCGGTTCGGTCGGGCTCAGCTATCGCGATCAGCTCGAATTCGGGGCGCGGGCGCGGATCTCGGACAAGATCGAGCTTCACCGGGCGGAGATCTACGGGCTCGGCCGTTACGAGCCTTTCACGCTCTATGGCTCCTTCCTCTATGTCGAGGCCGATCCGATGCAGCTTTCCTTCACCGACCGTTCGGAAACCACCATCGGCGGCGCGGTCGATCTGGACCGGAACTGGCGGCTCGCCGGCGAGGTCAGCCGCGACATGGAGAGCGACCGTTTCAACGCCGCGCGGGGCAGCATCGCCTATATGAACGAATGCGCCGCGCTGGAATTCTATGTCAGCCGCCGCTTCAACGAGACGGCGAATGTTCCCGACAGCACCAATCTCGGCGTTCGCATCCGGCTTTTCGGCGCGACCGACGCCTATGAGCGTCGCTCCCGCGCCTGCGATTACGTCGCTCAATAAGTTCGGCGCGCGCCCGGCTCAGCTGTCGAGGGCCGGGACCGATCCTTCATGCCGGCGGCGCGGGGCGGGGGCGTCGGTCGGCGCGCTGCCGGTCAGGCGCCGCCCCGAATCCAGCGCGAAAGCATGGAGATGGGCGGGGTCGGGCCGCAGGCTGACCCGGTCGCGCTCTCCAAACCTGCCGGCCCGCGGCAGGACCGCGGTGGCGAAGGCCTCGCCGATCCGGCAATGGGCGATCCTGGCGCCGCCCAGATCCTCGATCAGGTCGATGGCCGCCGGGATGCCGGGGGCGCCGTCTTCATCGACCATCATGTCCTCGGGGCGCACGCCGAGTACGAAAGAGGCGCCCGCCGACAGGTCCAGCCGACCTGGCAGGGCCTGCCCCGGCGCCAGATCGCAAAGGATCGCGCCGTTGTCGCCGACCTGCGCGGAGAAGAGGTTCATCGCAGGCGCCCCGAGGAACCCGGCGACGAAGGTGGAGGCGGGGCGCTCATAGACCTCCGAAGGGGAGCCGATCTGCTCGATACGGCCGCCATTCATCACCACCAGCCGGTCGGCCATGGTCATCGCCTCGACCTGATCATGGGTCACCAGAACCGAGGTCGCGCCGAGGCTCCGGTGCAGGCGGCGCAGCTCGATCCGCATCTGCACCCGCATCTTCGCGTCCAGATTCGAGAGCGGCTCATCGAAGAGGAAGAGATTCGGCTTGCGCACGATGGCCCGGCCCATGGCGACGCGCTGGCGCTGGCCGCCCGAAAGCTGTTTGGGCCGGCGGTCGAGATAGGGGGTGAGGCCGAGGGTCTCCGCCGCATCGGCGACGCGCCGCTCGCGCTCCGCCCGCGGCACGCGGGCGAGCTTCAGCGGATAGCCGATATTGGCCGCCACGGTCATATGCGGATAGAGCGCGTAGTTCTGGAACACCATGGCGCAGCCCCGGTCGGCCGGGTCCAGATCGTTGACCACCGTACCGCCGATGGCGATCTCGCCCGCGGTGATCGTCTCCAGTCCGGCGATCATCCGCAGGAGCGTGGATTTCCCGCAGCCGGAGGGGCCGACGATGATCACGAATTCGCCGCGCCCGAAGCCGAGGTCTAGCCCGTGCAGGGTTTCGACATCATCATAGCTCTTGCGCAGATTCCGGATCGAGACATAGGACATCAGTTTATTCCCTGAGAAAGGCCGCCGCCGTCCAGACGGGCGCGGAGCGCGTCGATTTCCTGATCGCCGAGCCCGTGCCGGCGCAGATAGGCCTCCGCCCCGCCATGGGCCGCGTCGAGATGGTCGAGAAACCCGCCCATGGTGGCCGCCTCGCTGAGCAGAAGCCGCGAGCCGCGGTCGAATTCGCCGCCTGCGGCCAGAAGCTCGGCGTGAAGCGCGTCGAACATCTGACCGGAATAATCGCCGGTCAGCGCGTAGTCGGCGATCACCTCCTCGCGCCCGGCGCCGGCCAGCAGCAGGATCAGCGCGGCGATGACGCCGGTGCGGTCCTTGCCGGCGGTGCAGTGGAACAGCACCGCCCCCGGCGCCTCGGCCATGATCCGCATCACCGCGACCACGGCCGCGCCGCGATTGTCCAGCGCCTCGCGATAGAGGGCGAGCAGCAGATCCTCGGCCGCCGCGATATGCGGCAGGGCCGGGTCCAGCCCTTCGAAGAGCGAGACGTTATGATAGGCGACGCCGGCCGCCCCCGCGGCGAAAGGGTTGGGCATCGCCTCCAACTCGCCCTCATGGCGCAGGTCGATCACCGTGGCGACGCCGAGCGCGGAGAGCGCCCCGGTCGCCTCCTCGTCGAGCCGGTGCAGGCTGTCCGCCCGCAGGAAACGACGCCAGGCGATCGGGCCGCCCCGGCCGGCATAGCCGCCGAGATCGCGAATATTGTAGCTGCCCCTGAGCGGGATATGGCGTGAATGGGTCATCATCGTAGTCCGGATTTCATGAACGAGGCGATCACCTGCCGTTGCAACGCGAGATAGATCAAGAGGATCGGCAGGCTGGCCATGGTCGAGGCCGCCATCAACGGCCCCCATTCGGTGCCCTCGGCGGTGATGAACATCTGCAACCCGATCTGGACCACCGAATTTTCCGGCGAGCGCGACAGCAGCAGCGGCCAGAAATATTCGTTCCAGGTCGAGATGAAGATCAGGATCGCCAGCGAGGCGATGGTCCCGCGCAGATTGGGCGCGACCACCTGCCAGAGGATGTGGGCATGATCGGCCCCGTCCATCCGCGCCGCCTCGATCACCTCCGTCGGGAAGCTGCGCATGGCCTGCGCCAGCAGCATGATCGCGAAAGCGGAGGCGAAATGCGGCAGGATCAGCGCGCCCAGCGTGTCGATCATGCCCATCCGCGCCACCAGCAGATAGTTCGGGATCATCACCACCTGCAACGGCACCAGCCAGGTCAGCGCGATGGCCCCGAAAAGAAAGGCCGCGCCGGGGAATTTCCAGCGGGCGAAGGCGTAACCGGCGAGAATGCCGGTCAGCAGCTGCAAGGCGGTGACCACGGTCGAAACGACGAATGTGTTGACCAGCATCTCCGCCATCGGGATCGCGCGCAGCGCATGGGCGTAATTGTCCAGATCCGCCGCGTCGGGCCAGAGCCGGGAGGAGAAGATCTCTCCCTCGGGGCGCAGCGAGGTCACGATCATCCAGTAGATCGGGAAGACGCAGAGCAGCGAGACCATGATCATCAGCGCATGGCCGACGGCCTTTTCCCACCCGGCGGCGGCGAAGCTGCGCCGGCGGGGCGCGGCGGCGGGGAGGGTCATGTCAATCGTCATGGAAGGTGAACCGCGCCTTGAGCGCAAAGAGCGCCATCGCCAGAAGGCCGAAGCCGATGAAGAGGATCACCGCTGAGGCCGATGACCAGCCCACGGAAAGCGAGCCGAAGCCGAACTGCCACAGCAGGTAATAGATATTGGTGGTCGAGCCGAGCGGCCCGCCCTCGGTCAGCACATGGATATAGGCGAAGCTCCACTGCGCGCCGAGCAGCACCACCATCAGCACCAGCAGAAGGATCGTCGGCGACAGCAGCGGCAGGCGGATATCGCGGATGATCTCCCACCGCGTCGCGCCGTCGAGCCGCGCCGCCTCGATCAGCGCGCCGTCCACCGAGGCGTTCGCCGCCGAGAGGATCAGCGTGGCGAAGCCCATCAGCTTCCATCCGGTGATGAAGGTGATGGTCCAGAGCGCGATGTCCGGGTCCGAGAGGAACCCGACCGGGGCCGAGCCTAGCGATTGCAGGCCGAGATTGAGTATCCCGTTATTCGGGTCGAGCAGCCAGCGCCAGACGGCGGCGGCCACCACCGGCGGCACGATCATCGGCACGAAGATCAGCGCGCGATAGAGGTTGCGGCTCCGCGCGGGCAGGTCCTGGGTGAAAATGGCGATGGCCAGCGGCAGCGCCACGGCCAGGGGCAGCAGGCCGACTAGATACCACCAGGTGTTGCCGAGCGCCTGCCAGAATTTCGGCAGCGCGAAGATATTGGCGTAATTGTCCATCCCCACCCAGGTCTTGGGCGAGGTCGGCAGCAGGTTCCATTGCTGAAAGCTCAGCAGAAAGGCCTGCGCCAGCGGTTCGTAGATCCAGATGAAGAAGGTCGCCACGGCGGGCAGGAGGTAAAGATAGGGCCGCAGGCGGCGATAACGCCGCCGCCACGGCGCGACCGGGCGCGGGGCGGCCCCGCTGGCGCTGAGAGTGAGATCGGTCACCATGAACTCCGCCGGTTCCGGGTTGGAAGAAGGGCGGGCGCCCGCCGGGGCGCCCGCCGTCGCCTGTTACGGCATCAGGTTCTGGGTCTGCGCCTCGGCGGCGGCGAGGATTCCCTGAACGTCGTCGTCATCGCCGAATGTGGCCAGCTCCATCGCGTCCATCATCGAGACGCCGATCTGGAGATAATTCGGCCCCGGCAGCGGCACATAGGCGTAAAGCCTTGAGAGCTGCTCCAGATTGGGCTGGACCAGCGGATGCTCCTTGACCCATTCACCCAGATATTCCGGGTCGTCCACGATCTCGGGGCGAAGCGGCAGATAGCCGATTTCCGAGGTGATGATCGTGTAGCCGTGCTTGGAGGTGAGGAATTTCATCAGATCCCAGGTCGCGCGCTGCTTCAGCGGGTCGGTCGAGTGAAGCGAGAGGGCGGAGCCGGAATTGCTCGGCTTGGCCGGCTTGTCGCCGAAGGCCGGCATGGCGGCGGCGCGAAGCTCGAAATTGTCGGTCGCGCCCTTCACCAGGAAGCCCTGGATCGCGGAGGTTTGCAGATACATGGCGGATTTGCCGGAGGCCATGCTCTCCAGATGGGCGATGGCCGGCATGTTGCGGGTCACACCGTTCTGCGCGAGATCGCGCAGCATCTCGATCGCCTCGACGGATTCCGGCGCGGCGAAGGTCATCGTCTTGCGGTCCGGGGAGATCACCGCGCCGCCATTGGAGGCGATCAGCCCCTGCATCAGCCAGTCGAGCGCGGTGGGGCCGAAAAGCCCGGTGGAAAGCGGAAGCGCGTCGGTCTTCTCCTTCAGCGCCAGACCGGCGGCCTTGATCTCCGCCCAGGTCTTCGGCGGATTCTCGGGGTCGAGCCCGGCCTTGCGGAAGAGATCGGCGTTGTAGAACAGCACCGGGGTCGAGAAGGTGTAGGCCAGACCATAGGTCTTGCCGTCGAGCCGGCCCAGCTCCAGCCCGTTCGGGACCATGCCCTCGAAATGCGCGCTCATCTCCGCGGCGGGGATGATGTCCTCCAGCGCCTGCGCGCCGAGATTCTCGGTGGCGAAACCGAGCGCCGCGAAGGGCATCTGTGCCAGGTCGACCGGCTGGCCGGCGACGATATCGGCCTGGATGCGGGTGGCGAGATCCTGCGGGTTCACCGGCACGCCCTTGACCTTGATATTCGGGTTGGCGGCCTCGAACTCGGCGATCATCTTCTTCGTGGCCTCGGCGCCGTTGCCGGCGGATGAGAGGTTGTAGTTGTAGAAGGTGATGGTGACCGGCTCGGTCACGGCGTCGGGAATGGACTGCGCCGAGGCCGAGGCGGCGGCGAGCATGACGGCGCTGGCCATCAACTGACGTTTCATGGTTCGTCTCCGGATATTTCAGATCGGGTGAGGGCGGCGCCGTCAGGCGGCCGACGCCTTCATTTCGGCGATATGGGCGAGGACTTTCTGCATATCGAGCTGATGGCGCAGCGCGCGCGTCTGCGGATGCGGCACGAAAGTCGCCGTCAGCCCCGAGGGCCGCAGCGTGCAGAGCGCGAAGCCGGTGGCGTCGAGCATGTTGAAATTCTCGGGCAGGGCGACGACATCGGTGCCGGCGTGATGGCCGGCGCCGATGATGACCGGAACGCCATGCCAGTGCGCCACGCGATCCATGTGGATATGGCCCGAAAGGATACCGACGATATTGGCCCCTTCGATGGCCTGACGCAGTTCCTCGGTCGCTTTCAGCGAGAGCGATTCCCATTCCATGTCCATCGCGTCGGTGTCGAGCATCGGCGCATGATGCATGACCAGCAGCTTGGGCAGATCGGCATGTTCCGCGAGCCGCGCGCGCAGCCAGTCGATCTGCCCTTCCTCCCAATAGCCGCCGATTTCGTAGGGGACCGAGGAATCCAGCACGATGACATGAAGCCCGTTCGTCACCGTCGCATGGTCATAGGGTCTGGAGGGGTCGCCATGCAGATCGGGGAAGGCCGCGACGAAACCTTCGCGCCGGTCGTGATTGCCGAGCGCGAAGATGATCGGCAGGTCCAGATCCGCCTCGTCCAGAATCGCGGCCAGCGCGCGATAGGATTCCGGCTCGCCATGATTGGTCAGATCGCCGGAGGCGATGATGAAGGCCGGGGGCTCCTTCATCCGGGCGATCTCGCCCAGGGTCCGGCGCAGCGTGGCGCTGGTGTCGCTGAGCAGCATGTCGTCTTCGATGCCGGGCGCGTTCACATGCAGGTCGGTGATGTGAACAAAGGTCAGAGACTGGTCCGCCATGGGGCGCATCCTTTCGTCAGGTCGTGAGGCCGGCGAGGGGAGCGTACAATCCCTTGCGCCGAGTCGGCGCTGTGTTACCGTGCCAATGCGACAGTTGAATGAAGGTTCATTCAGTATGGACGGGTCGGCTCCCATGCGGGACAGAATCCTTGAAGCGGCGGCGGCGCTGTTCGTGGAGCAGGGCGTGGGCGCCTCCATGGCGCAGATCGCCGCGCGGGCCGGGGTGGCGGCGGGGTCGCTCTACAATCATTTTGAATCGAAGAATGTTCTGATCCGCGCCGTTTATCTCGATCTGGCCGAGGCCACGAACGACTGGGTGGCGGCGAGCGATTCGCCCGAGGCGACGGATCTGGAGCGGCTGTCGCGCTATATCGAGAGCTATATCGAGTTCACATGGTCGAATCCCGACCGCGCCATCCTGTTCGAATATTTCTCCAGCGCGCCCCTGATCTCGCCGGAAGAGATGGTCGCGACCTTTCGCAAGAGCGCGGATTTCATCGCCGCGCTTCTGACCTCATTGCAGGAAAGCGGCCATGCGGCGCCGGGGGATGTGATGAATATGGGCGGCTTCATCGGCGGCGCGATCCGCAACACGCTGAAATGGCGCCGCGCCACGGGCCAGCCGCTGAGCGAAGCCGACCGCGCGCAGATCATGGACATGTGCTTTCGCGCGGTCGGGGCGCCGGCGCGCGCGGGATAGCCCGTTCAGCGCCGCTCCAGCACGCCCGAGGCGATCAGCACGCCGGCGGAGACCACGGCGATCCCGGCCCAGACCAGCGCGCTGGCCGGCTGGTCGAGAAAGATATCCGAGCCGAGCGCCACCGCCGCCGGCGTCAGCGCCATGAAGGCGGAGGCGCGCGAAGGCCCGAGCTGCATCACCGCATAGGTGTAGGTGATGATGGCGACGACGCCCGAAAACAGCATCGCCAGAGCGGTCCAGGCCAGCGCGCCGGGCGAGACCACGCCGAAATCGACACCCCGGACCAGGGCGACCGCCCCGGCGATCGGGACCAGCCAGAAGGACAGCAGCGCGGTCGCCTGCACCGCGTCGAGGCCGGAGCCGCGCTGCGCCACCGCGTAGCAGGCGAAGAAGAAGGAGGAGGAAGCGAACATCAGATAGCCTTTCCACGCCCCGTCCGCGGCGTTGGCGATCGCGTCCCACCCGCCGACCGCGAACACGCCGAGCAGGATCAGCGCGAAGCCGAAGCCGCGCCTGGCGCCGATTTTCTCGCCGAGGAAGATCATCGACAGGATCGCGACCCAGAGCGGCAGCAGCCCCGGCGCGAAGGCGCCGCTGGAGGCAGGCGAGGCGAAAAGATACCCCGCCGGCAGCAGGTAGAGAAAGGAGAAGCCCGCGCCGAGCAGCATCACCGCGAAACGTCCGGGCGCCAGCCCTTTCGGATAGAGGCCGATCCGCCGGATCACCGGCGCCAGCGCCAGCGCGCAGACCCCGGCCCGCATCAGCCCGAGCTCCACCACGCCGAGCCCGGCCCCGACCATGCCGCCCGAGGTGACCATGAAATTCGCCCAGATCGCGACGGTGACAAGCGCGCCGATCACGGCGAGCATGCGCCGCGGCTCCGCCATGTTCGCGCCGGGCGGGGGGAAGGGATCTGTCATGCCGCAGCGGCGTCCTCGAATACCGGGTCCGGGCCGGCGGCGAACGCGCCGGCGCGCAGCGAACCTGTCGGGCGCCGGCGCGATCGTCAAGCGCGAGCGCCGGCCTTGACGCGGCGCGCCGGCTTGCGCCTCATGTGGCCCGCGCGAACGGGGAGGCGATGATGACGGCGACGGTGCTCTTGGTCGGCTGCGGCAATATGGGCCGGGCGATGCTGACCGGCTGGCTGAAGGCGCGTCCCGATCTGCGGGCGCATGTGGTGGAGCCGGATGAAAGCCTCCGCGCGAAGGCCGCGGCGCTGGGCGCGCAGGCGGTCGGGGCGCCGGCGGCGCTGCCCGAAGGGCTGGCCCCCGATCTGGTCTTTCTGGCGGTGAAGCCGCAGGCGATGCCCTCGGTCCTGCCGGATTACGCGCGGTTTTCGGGCGCGACATTCGTCTCCGTCGCCGCAGGGACGACGGTGGCGACCCTGCGCGCGGGGCTGGGCGCGCGCGCGGCGGTGATCCGCTGCATGCCCAACACCCCGGCCGCGATCGGGGCGGGGATGATGGTCTGCTATCCGACGCCCGGGGTCGGCGAGGCGGCGAAGGCGCTGACGGCGGAGCTTCTCTCCGCCTCCGGCGCGGTGGACTGGATCGCGGAGGAATCGCTGATGGACGCGGTGACGGCGGTCTCCGGCTCCGGCCCCGCCTATGTCTTTCACCTGATCGAGGCCCTGGCCGCCGCCGGCGCCGAAGCCGGGCTGCCGGAGGCGCTTTCCGCGAAGCTCGCCATGCAGACGGTGATGGGGGCCGGCAGGCTGGCCGCCGAAAGCGGCGTCGCGCCCGGAACGCTTCGCGAGCAGGTCACCAGCCCCGGCGGCACCACCGCGGCGGCGCTGGCGGTGCTGATGGGCGCCGATGGGCTCGGGCTGCTGATGACCCGCGCCGTCGCGGCGGCGAAAGCGCGCGGCGAGGAGCTTGGCCGCGCCTGACCCCTTGTGCGCGAAGGGATGAACGTGGATTGTCGATCCCGCAGAGACGCAGGCCAAACGAAGGAGCGCGCGCGATGAAGATCACCTGGCTTGGCCATTCGGGCTTTCGCATCGAGGCGGCGGATCAGGTTCTGCTGGTCGATCCCTGGCTGCGCGGCAACCCGAGCTTCGACGAATCGCGCTTCGACGAGGCGATCGCGGGCGCGACCCATATCCTGATCAGCCATGGCCATGGCGACCACGCCAGCAGCGCGGCCGAGATCTCCCGCGCCACCGGCGCGCCGGTCGTCGGCATCTATGACTGGGCGACATGGCTGGCCGCGACCGAGAAGGTGGAGGTGATCGGCTTCAACAAGGGCGGCACGGTGAAGCTGGGCGCCGTCGCGGTGACGATGGTCAACGCGGCCCATTCCTCCTCCATGGAGATCGAGGGACGGCCGGTCTACGCCGGCCACGAATCCGGCTACATGATCGCGGCCGAGGGGCATGTGGTCTATTTCATGGGCGATACCGACGTGATGGCCGATATGGGCGTCTTCGCCGAGTTGCACAAACCCGATATCGGCATCGTGCCGATCGGCGGCCATTTCACCATGGACCCGCCGCGCGCCGCCTGGGCTTGCCGGAAATTCTTTGACTTCAAGACGATCATTCCCTGCCATTACAGGACGTTCCCGCTGCTTGCTCAGTCGGCGAGCGAAATGGATGTGCCGGGGGCGAAGATCGTCGAGCCGGAAGTGATGAAGGCGATCACGATTTGACCCGACCGCAAGAATGCAATCATGGGCTGTTGGCTGGCGTAAAAATCGCCCCATATGTTCAGGTGAGGAGAACCGTGATGACCCTGTTCCGCAAAATGCCCGCCTTCGCCTGTCTTCTGGCCGTTTCCGTCGCCGCGCCCGCGCTTGCGCAGACCGGGGAGCCGCCGGCTGAAAGCGTGACCATCGGCGGGCGCGTCGGCGGGCCGGATACGGACCCGTTCCTGGCGCCGGGTTCGGTGCCTTCGCGTCAGGATCGCGCGCGCAACGCCCCGAGGGACGAAAACTACGGCTATCGCGGTTATTCGGCGCGCAATGACATGGATTTCGATTCGCTGCTGACGCCGGGCGCGCGCGGCTCCAAGCGGAGCATGCCGGGCCGGGGAACGGATCTGCCGCTGAGCGGCGACTGAGGCGCGATGCGGGCGCTCTTCCTCTCTGTCGCGCGGATCGCCGCGCCGGCGCTGGCGCAGCAGGGGCTTGGGGAAGGGGCGTCCGACCCCGGCGCGTGGCCGGGGCCGGCGGGGGCGGGCGCCGACCGCCCGATCGGCCGGGAGGAGACCGAGAGCGAGCGGCTCCGCCGCGAGCAGGGGATCGCCACTTTCGACGCCCGCGGGCGGCTGAGGAGCCAGCCGGAGCAGATCCGCCGTCAGCCCGCCCTGACCACCGACCGGTTGCGGCGCGGCCAGAACCCCAGCTACAGCGTCGGGCCGGGCGTGATCATCCGCCGTCAGCCCTGATCGCGTTTCCCGCGAAAGAAATCGCGCAACAGCGCCGCAGATTCCGCGTCGCCGATCCCGTCATAGATTTCCGGCGCGTGATGGCAGGTCGGCTGCGTGAAGAATCGCGGGCCGAAGCCGACCGCGCCGCCCTTCGGGTCGGCCGCGCCATAATAAAGCCGCCCGATCCGCGCGAAGGAGATCGCTGCGGCGCACATCGCGCAGGGCTCCAGCGTCACGTAAAGGTCCAGCCCCGGCAGGCGTTCGGTCCCGAGCGCGGCGCAGGCGGCGCGAATCGCCAGGATCTCCGCATGCGCGGTCGGGTCGTTCAACTCCCGCGTCCGGTTCCCCGCCGCCGCGATCACCGGGCCGCCCGGGCGCGCGATCACGGCGCCGACCGGGGTTTCGTCGCGGCGGGCGGCGGCCTCGGCCTCTTTCAGCGCGGCCTGCATGTGAGAGGCGAAGCCGGTCACCCTGCGCTCCGATTTTGCGCTTTCATTCTCGTTCCCCCGGGCATATGCGGCTTTCATGACGGATGAGGACCATAGCACGGGCGAGCGGATCGCGAAGCGGCTGGCGAGGGCGGGCGTCGCCTCGCGCCGCGAGGCCGAACGCATGATCGCCGCCGGACGGGTGTAGGTGAACGGCGCGCGGATCGACAGCCCGGCGCTGAACGTGACGCCGGAAGACAAGGTGGAGGTCGATGGCGTCGCCATCGCCGCCGCCGAGCCGCCCCGGCTCTGGCGTTATCACAAGCCCGCCGGGCTGGTGACGACGGAGCGCGACGAGAAGGGGCGGGAGACGGTTTTCGACAGCCTGCCGGCCGATCTGCCGCGGGTGCTCAGCGTCGGGCGGTTGGACCTGAACTCCGAGGGGCTGTTGCTGCTCACCAATGACGGCGAGTTGAAGCGGCGGCTGGAGCTGCCCTCCACCGGCTGGACCCGGCGCTACCGCGCCCGCGCCCATGGCCGGATCGACGAGGCGGGGCTGGAGCCTCTGCGCCGCGGCGTCACCGTCGAGGGCGAGCGGTTCCAGCCGATGACCGCGACCATCGAGCGCCAGCAGGGCGGCAATGTCTGGATCGCGATCTCTCTGAAAGAGGGCCGCAACCGCGAGGTCCGCCGGGCGCTGGAGGCGGTGGGGTTGGTGGTGAACCGGTTGATCCGGGTCTCCTACGGCCCGTTCCAGCTTGGCGATCTCGCGCCCGGCGCGGTCGAGGAGGTGAAATCGCGCATCCTGCGCGACCAGCTTGGCCTCAAGCGCGAGGCGGAGACCCCGAAACCCGCGCGCGGACCGGCGCCGCGCCCCGGCGGCAAGCCGAAGCCGGGCCCTGCGGGCGGGCCTAAACCGGGGAAACCCGCCGCCAAGCCGGGCGTCAGATCCGTATCCCGGACCGGTAACCCGCGTGGAGCGCCGCGAGGGTCGAGGCGGGGGTGAGAAGACGCAGCGCCCCGTCGGGCGCGCCCGGCGCATAGCCTTGGTGTCGCCAGCGGTGAAAGCCTTCGCCATCGAAGAGATAGGCCGCGCTCCCGGCGGCGACCATGGCTCCGGGGGCGAGGGCGGCGGGCTCGATCAGCGGCCCCGGCGCCGCGCGCTCCCGCCGCAATACCGCGTCCATTTCATCGGCCTTCGCCGGGCGGGCCAGCCCCCGCGCGCCGGCCCATGCGGCGGCGAAGGCGTTCGCCGCCTCTCGCCGGCATTCGAAACAGGGGCGGTGGCCGGCGGCGAGGGCGGTCGCCTCGTCGAGGAAGAAAAGCTCGGTATAGCCCGCGCCCATCACCGCGCGCCGGCGGCCCTTGAAGCTGAGCCGGCAGATGATCCAGCGCGCCGATCCCTGTCGCCGCACGATCCGCCAGTCGCGGTGAATCTTCCCCCCGCGATTGCCGAGCCAGTCGCCGCGCGCGGGCGACGCCTCGATCCCGCCAAAGGGCGTGACGCGGTTCGGAAGCGGCGAGGGACGGCTGGACATGGGCGCGAGGCTGGCGGAATGCTGCGCTGATGAAAAGCCCCAATCACAACGAGCGCAGGATCTTCCCGCCCGACATGGTGGTGATCCACTATACCGGGATGACCTCCGCCGAGGCGGCGCGCGCCCGGCTCTGCGATCCGGCGGCGGAGGTTTCCGCGCATTGGCTGATTGATCTCGACGGGCGGGTCGAGGCGCTGGTGGATGAGGAGCGCCGCGCCTGGCACGCCGGGGTTTCCGAATGGGGCGGGGAGCGGGACGTGAATTCCCGCTCCATCGGGGTCGAACTGGTCAATCCGGGCCATGAGCATGGCTATCACCCGTTCCCCGAGCCGCAGATGGCGGCGCTGGAGGCGCTTTTGCGCGGGATCATGACGCGCTGGCCGGTGGAGCCGCGTAATATCGTCGGTCATGAGGATGTCGCGCCCGGCCGCAAGATCGACCCCGGCGGGAAATTCGACTGGGCGCGGCTGGAGCGGCAGGGCCTCGCCCGGCGCGGTTGACCCGGCCGCGCCACGCGCCTATCTCCGCCCGGCGGATGGCTGGATGGCCGCGCCCCCGCAAGGGGGTGAGGCACGTCCGGGCAGCCTGGAGAGACGGCGCCGGGCAACACCCGGCCGGGGAAACCCGAGGGAAAGCGCCACAGAGAAGAGACCGCCCGCCGCCGGAAACGGCGGGGGCAAGGGTGAAACGGTGGGGTAAGAGCCCACCGCGCCCCCGGCGACGGGGGCGGCAAGGCAAGCCCCGCCGGCTGCAAGGTCGAATAGGGCTGGCGGCGTCGGCGATGGCCTCGGGGCCGGAGCCGGGGCAGGGGGTCTCCGCCCCGCCGGCCGGGTTGACCGCATGAGGCGCGCAGCGATGCGCGTCCCAGATGAATGGCCGTCCAACGCGCGCGAGCGCGGGGACAGAACCCGGCGTACAGGCCATCCGCGCTTTTCCCGCTTCGGAAGATCGACGGCGCGATCGCCGGGGGCGGGGAAATCAGGCCGGCAGCGTCAGACGGAAAGCGGCGCCGGTGGAGCCGCTGTTGGCCAGCTCCAGCTTGCCGCCATTGAGCGTGGCGAGTTCGGAGGCGATGGCCAGACCAAGCCCCGCGCCGCCGCGGCGCGCGCCGCCTCGGAACGGCTGAAAGAGATTTTCGAGCGCCTTGGACGGCAGGCCGGGGCCGTCATCGGCGACGATGACGACGACCCTGTCCTGCTCCGGCTTCGCCGTGATCAAAACCCGCCCGGACCGCTTCTCCGCCTGGATCGCCTGAACCGCGTTGCGCGACAGGTTGGAGAGAATGCGGAACAGATGATCGGGATCGGCCCGCACGCAGAGCCCGGCCGGCGCGTCCACCACATAGGAGATCGCGCCGCCATTCGCCGGCAGCGTGTCGCGCACATCGGCGGCGAGGCTGCGCAGCTCCACCTGACGCGGCGCGGGCGGGGCCTCTTCGGCCTTGCCGTGGCGGAGCGTCGATTCGCAGAGCGCGGCCGCCCGGTCCACCGAGTTGATCAGCTTCGGCCCGACGCCCGAGACCACCGGGTCGCGGCTGTCCGCCAGCCGGTCGGCCAGAAGCTGCGCGCTGGCCAGCATGTTGCGCAGATCATGGCTGATCTTGGCGACCGCGGCGCCGAGATCGGCGAGGCGGGATTTCTGCCGCAGCGCCGATTTCATCTCCTCCTGCATCGCCGCCAGCGCCGTCTCGGCGCTGACGATCTCCTCCAGGCTGGAGCCGGAGGGGCGGATCGGATCCTCGCGTTCCGGGTCCTTCTGGAAGGCGGTCATCGCGCCGACGACGCGCTGCATCGGGCGCACGATCAGCCGGCGGGTGACGCAGAAGATCAGGAAGCCGGTGACCGCCGAGATCAGGAAGGAGATCAGGAATGTCCGTTCCGCGTAGACCACCACCGCCCGGCAGAGCGAATCTTCGGAAAGCGTGATCTCGATCTCGTTGCCGCCGGTGTCGGCCTGGGTCGGCTCTCCGATCACGCGGATCATGCGGCGCTCCCGGTTGGCGATGATCTGGAGCGCGTCTATGACCAGCCGGAACATGCCGGCGTCCCTGAGATCATAGGTTTCGGCGATCATCTGGTCGCCGGGCGCCTGAAGGATGAGCTGGCGCGAATCCTCTCGCCGGAAGACGACCGACTGCACGCCGGCGCTGGTCAGCAACTCTTCGCCGAGCGTGGATTCGATGTCGTCATCGTCGGAGGCCAGCAGGACATGCGCCGCAATTTCAGCCAGATGCAGGCGATTGTTGAGGAATTCCTCGCGATAGCGCGCGACGGACGGAAGAAACACGAATGTCTCCGTCAGCATGACGATGCCGACTGCGAGCAGCAGCAATCGTCGTGAAAGTGAGCGCGCAATGACCATATGCCTCCGACAACTCCCCATGCCGACGCCGCGCCGGCTCGCTAAAATAGTGAATTGGGAGAAATTCTCAAGATTTTGTGAGGTGGAAGTGTATCGCTGCGCTCAACCGTCGCGTCCCCGGCCCGGACGGCCGCGCCACGGTGATTGACAGGCTGGGTCCGCGCGCGTATCTCACCGGCTCCGAATTCGGGGCGCGCCATCGGCTGCGCCCGGGCAGAAGACGAAGGACCGAAGCGATGAAACGCACCTTTCAGCCGAGCAACCTCGTGCGCGCCCGTCGCCACGGTTTCCGCGCGCGCATGGCCACCAAGAACGGCCGCAAGATCCTGAACGCGCGCCGCAATCGCGGCCGGAAGCGCCTTTCGGCCTGAGCCGATGACGGCGCCGGAGACCGGCGCGTCGCCGCGCGGGGTTGAGCCCGCGCATTCGCCTGAACGGCATGAAAGCGGCCTCGCCCCCGGCGGGGTCGTTCCGATTCGTCCCGAGCGGATCAGGAAAAGGCGCGATTTCCTCGCCGCCGCCCGGGCGCGGCGCTGGTCGGCCCCGGGTTTCCTGTTGCAGGGCCGCCAGCGGCGCGAGGGCGAACCGGCCGCGCCGGGCGCCGTCCGGGTCGGCTTCACCTGCTCGAAGAAGGTCGGCGACGCGGTGCGCCGCAACCGGGCCAAGCGCCGGCTTCGCGCCATCGCCGACGCGCTTCTGCCGCAGGGCGGGCGCCCCGGCTGGGACTATGTGCTGATCGGCAAGGCTGATGTCACCGCATCTCGTGATTTCAATGATTTGCTTTCCGATCTTGAACTGTCGCTTCAGAGAATTCACGAACCGAAGCCGCGCCGATGAGCCCGCTCGCCCATATCGCCGCGCTGCCGGTCCGGTTCTATCGCGCGACCTTCTCGCCGCTTGTCGGGATGAATTGCCGCTATCAGCCGACCTGCTCCGCCTATGCGCTGGAGGCGCTGGAGGCGCATGGGGGGGTGAAAGGGTCATGGCTGGCGCTGCGGCGGATTCTGCGCTGCCATCCCCTGAGCGGCTCAGGTTATGATCCCGTCCCGGAGCGGCGCGAGGCCGATGGGGGAAAAGAAGATGCTTGACGCCCAGCCGGCGCTTTTCGCCGACATGCCCGACAGCGGCGAATTCGCCAAGCTGAGAAAGCGCATCATCCGCGAGGTGCGCGAGGCGCTGGAGACCTATGGCATGGTCCGGCGCGGCGCGCGCTGGTTGGTCTGCCTTTCCGGCGGCAAGGACAGCTACACGCTGCTGGCCGCGCTTCTGGACCTCCAGTGGCGGGGGCTGCTGCCGGTCGAACTGCTGGCCTGCAATCTGGATCAGGGCCAGCCGGGATTCGACGCCTCGATCCTGCCGGATTACCTGACCCGGATCGGGGTCGCGCACCGGATCGAATATCGTGATACGTTCTCCATCGTCACCGACAAGATCCCCGAGGGGCGGACCTATTGCGCGCTCTGCTCGCGGCTCCGGCGCGGCAATCTCTATCGCGTCGCGCGGGAGGAGGGCTGCGAGGCGGTGGTGCTCGGCCATCACCGCGACGACATGCTGGAGACCTTCTTTCTCAATCTCTTCCATGGCGGCAAGCTGCAAACGATGCCGCCGAAGCTGTTGAATGACGAAGGAGATCTTCTGGTCCTCCGCCCGCTCGCCCATGTCGCCGAGGCCGATTGCGCCCGTTTCGCCAAGGCGATGAAATTCCCGATCATCCCCTGCGATCTTTGCGGCTCGCAGGACGGTTTGCAGCGGATGCAGATCAAGCGCCTGCTCGACGAGTGGGAAGCGAGGAGCCCCGGTCGCAGGCAGGTGATGTTCCGCGCGTTGCAGACGGTGAACCCGAGCCATCTTCTGGATGCGGGGCTTTTCGATTTCGGAGAATTGTCGCCCAAGGGTTGCTAGATACGTGAATCGCGGCATAAGTTAAAAATATTGATCAAATTATTGTTGCCGCGATCCTGCGGCGGCGCAGCATTAAGGGAAGGAAGCTTCCATGAGCGCGACGGCCCGGAAGCTGTTTTTCGTACTCGGTTTGACGATAATTGGCGCAGCGCTCCAGTCAGGCGGTGCGGGCGCCCAGCAGGGCGGCGACGGCGCGAAACGGGCCTTCCCCGAAACCTACAAGCCGCCAGCCACGCTCCGAAGGCTGACCGCGGAGGAAAGGACCTGCGTGACGACCTTCGTCGAGGACTTCCCCGAGGTGCTGGCGGCGGCGGAACCCGCGAGCGCTTTTGTCGAACTCGACGTGAATCCGCCGCAGGAGCTTTGCGCCGGGGCGAAGAAACCTCATGCGCTGATAGACTGCTTTCGCAGGGAGTATGCTCAGAACGGCGACTGGCGCTGGTCCGCGCTCGGCTGCAGGACCGCCGGGCAGGCGCCGGCGCCGCGCGCTTTTCCTGATACGGGTCGTTGCATCGGCGATTTGAGGAACTGCGACAAGATCACCAGCTACGTGCCGATCTATCCTGAACTCGAACCGCTGGAGCGTGAATGCCAGAATCTGATCCTGACCAGCGGAGTGGCGGACGCCAGCAAGGCGCGCCTCACCAAACGTCATGCGATCTATAGCCTCTGTCAGGGCACGGTGAATCCCTATTCGACCATGCGTTGCTTCTTCGCGGAATATGCGCGCTTCGCGGCGCCGGCCATGGCGGGCGCCGGCGATGACGCCGCGATCGGCCTCGCCATCGACCGGGCGGCGGAGCGTTGCAGCGCCGACACCCGCGCTGCGCTCGGAGACAAGATCCCCGTGATCAACACGGACGACATCAAGACCTGTCAGGCAACGGCGGAGAATCTGATTCAGGCCTTTCTCAGCAACGTCACCGTGCTGGGGACGGGCTGCGACGGGGCCACCGTTTGCGGCGCGGTAGCCGACGCGGATGACGCGACCTTGCTCGGCTGGATGCAGGCCGGCGGCGCGTCGGGATTCGCTCAGAACTTTGACGGCGATGATCCGAAAGGGTTTTTGTGGGAAGCTCTCGGCTGCGCGGCGGCTGTCGGTCTCGACAGGGCGCAGGTCGCGGCCGGGGCGTCGAGGCGGGTGAAGCTGGGCGATCTTTGCTCCTTCTTGCCCGATCAACTCGCCAAAACCATCACCGCCGCGATCGCCTGCGGCAATGTCCATGTCCGCGACGGCGGCGACGCGGCGGCTTGCGCCGCCGGCGAAACGCGGGGTCACGAAGTCTTCGATCGGCTGAAGCGACTGATCTTCGTGCCGGGGAAGCCGGAATGCCTGATCTGTCCGGAAGGTTTCGCGCCGGCGCTGAACAAGTTCGATCATTTCGCCAGTGAACTGGAGTGTTACTCGCCATGCCCGGCAGGGACGGGTGAGAACTATTTCTCGCCGTCTTTCTGCCGAGACGGCGCGAAGCGCGAGACCCGACCCGCCATGATCGCGACCAAGGGCGCCTGTCCCGAAGGCCAGTTCGCCGCTTCGCTTCTCTTCACGGAAGACGCCTTCTGCATGAGCGGCTGTCAGGGACTCGCGCTCGGGGAGACCTGTTTTGGGGTGAAGACCAACCCGGACGCGGCGCAGGCGGCGCTGAGAGGACTGAAGCCGCAATAGGCGGGCTGCGATTGAAATTCGCGCCGCGCCGGGGATAGGCTTCGCTTGCTATGCAATGGAGCCCCCGATGACCGACATCCAACTCTGGCGTCTCTCCGCCTGTGATCTCGCCGACGCCGTCGCGAAGAAAAAGGTTTCCTCCGCCGAGGCTGTCGGCGCCGCCGTCGAGCGGATGCGCGCGACCAATGGCGCGCTCAACGCGGTGGTGGAGGATCTGGGCGAAGCCGCGATGAAGGAGGCGGCGCGGCTCGACGCGGAGATGGCGAAGGGCGGCCCGGTCGGGCCGCTCCATGGCGTGCCGGTCACGATCAAGGTCAATGTCGATCAGAAAGGCTGCGCCACCACCAATGGCGTGACGGCGTTGAAGGACGTGATCGCGCCGGGCGACGCGCCGGTGGTGGAGAATCTGCGCCGCGCCGGGGCGGTGGTGATCGGGCGCACCAACACGCCGGAATTCTCGTTCCGCGCCCATACCGACAACCCGCTTTACGGCGAGACGAAGAACCCCTGGGGCGATCATGTCTCGCCCGGCGGCTCTTCGGGCGGCGCGGCTTCGGCGGTCATGGCGGGCATGGGCGCGCTGGCCCATGGCAACGCTTTCGGCGGGAGCCTGCGCTTTCCGGCCGCGGCCTGCGGCGCGGCGACGGTGAAGCCGGGGCTGGGCCGGGTGCCGGCCTACAACCCCTCGCAGACCGCCGAGCGGGGGATGCTGGCGCAGAACATGTCGGTGCAGGGCCTGATCGCGCGGGAGGCGCGCGATGTGCGGCTCGGCATGAAAACCCTGATCGGCTATGATCCGCATGACCCGTGGATGGTCGCCGCGCCCTGGGATGGGCCGAAGGAGGAAGGGCCGATCCGCGTCGCCTTCACCAAGAACATGTACGGGTTCGACCTGCACAAGGATGTCGAGGCCGCGCTTGACGCCGCCGCTCTGGCGCTTGAGGACGCCGGCTACAAGGTGTGCGCGGCCGACCTGCCCGACATGAAGGAGATCGGCTACGCCGGCTACGCCGCGCTGATGGGCGAGGTGAAGGCGCTGATGGGGCCGGATATCGAGAAGAACGGCTCGGAGACGCTGCGCGGGATCTTCGCCGGCTATTTCGCCGAATTCCCGCCCTATGAGGGGCTCGACCTGCTGAAGGCGATGGCGAAGCGCAGCTATTACGCCCGCCAGTTCTCTCTGTTCATGTCCCGCTATCCGCTGATCCTGACGCCGTTCCTGCCGCAGCCCTTTTTCGCCCCCGGGCGCGACGCGGAGGGCGTGGAGGGGATAATGGAGACGCTCGGCGTGGCGATCTGGTCCTATTCGATGAACTATCTCGGCCTGCCTGCCGGCAATATTCCCGCCGGTTTCACCACGGCGCGCGGCGCCGGTCAGCCGATCGGGGTGCAGATCGTCGGGCGGCGATTCCGCGAAGACATGATCCTCGACGCCTGCGAGGCGGTGGAACAGCGCGTCGGGGTGATGGCGGAGCGGCTTTTCGCGCAGATGTGAGGTCCGGACGCGCGCGCGGATCGCGAGTCAAGATTGTATTGCGCCGCAACAGCGGATTAACCTTGGTGGGGAAAGGGAGGCCCGCGCGCATGTTCAATGAGATGTCCGGTGAAGACGGGATCACCAGACCGGCCTATGCAGGCGTCGAACGCTGGATCAGGGAAAGCGGGGTCGATCAGCTTTTGCTGCGGACCGAGGAGGCGGAGGCGATCTTCCGCCGCATCGGCATCTCCTTCGCCGTTTATGGCGAAGGGGGCGACCCGGAGCGGCTGATCCCCTTCGATCTGATCCCGCGGGTCTTCGACGCGGATGAATGGCGCCGGCTGGATCGCGGCATCAAGCAGCGCGCCCGCGCGCTGAACGCCTTTCTCTGGGACGTCTATCACCGCGGCGAGATCCTGCGCGCCGGCGTGGTGCCCGAGGCGCTGGTCTATCAGAACGAGGCCTTCCTGCCGGAGATGGTCGGCTTCGATCCGCCGGGCCGGGTCTATTCGCATATCGTCGGCATCGACATCGTGCGGACCGGCGAGAAGAGCTTTCAGGTGCTGGAGGATAATTGCCGCACGCCCTCCGGCGTCTCCTACAAGCTGGAGACGCGGGCGATCATGATGCGGATGTTTCCCGGGCTCTTCCAGTCGCTTTCGATCCAGCCGATCGACGATTATCCGAACCATCTCCGCCAGACGCTGGAGGAGGTGGCGCCCCCCGCCTGCAAGGGTCACCCGACCGTGGTGATCATGACGCCGGGCGCGCTGAACTCGGCCTATTACGAGCATTCCTTCCTCGCCGACCGGATGGGCGTGGATCTGGTGGAGCCGCAGGACCTCTTCGTCAACGAAGGCCGGGTCTGGATGCGCACGACCCAGGGGCCGAAACGGGTAGACGTGATCTATCGGCGGATCGACGACGCCTTTCTCGACCCGATCACCTTTCGCCCCGACAGCGTGCTGGGCGTGCCGGGGCTGATGCAGGTCTATCGCTCGGGCGGGGTCACCATCTGCTCGGCGCCGGGCGCGGGGGTCGCCGACGACAAGGCGGTCTATGTCTATGTGCCGGAGATGATCCGCTTCTATCTCGGCGAGAAGCCGATCCTTGAGAACGTGCCGACCTGGCGCTGTTCGGAGCCGGATGAGCTGAAATACGTACTCGACAATCTCGGCGATCTCGTCGTCAAGGAGGTTCACGGCTCCGGCGGCTACGGCATGCTGATCGGGCCGAAGGCGAGCGACGAGGAAATCGCCGCCTATGCCGAGCGGATCAAGGCCGACCCCGCCGATTTCATCGCCCAGCCGACGCTGGAGCTTTCGACCTCGCCTTCGCTCGCCGGGGGCGGGGTGGCGGCCCGCCATGTCGATCTTCGGCCCTATTGCCTCGTCGGCGGGCGGATGCGGCTGACGCCGGGCGGGCTGACGCGGGTCGCGCTCCGCGAAGGGTCTCTGGTGGTGAATTCGAGCCAGGGCGGCGGGGTGAAGGATACATGGGTGCTTTCGGAGTGATGGCGATATGCTGAGCCGATCGGCGGAAAACCTCTTCTGGGCCGCGCGCTATCTTGAGCGCGCGGAGGCCGCGGCGCGGCTGATCGAGATGGGCCAGCGGATGACGCTGATCCCCGGCCCCGGCCGCGACGAATGGCGCTCGGTCGCCGCCGTCGCCGGGGCTGGCGATCTTTTCGAGGATGAGGAGCGCATCACCGAGGCGCGCATCGTCGAAAAACTGGTGCTCTGCCCGGACACCGCCGCCTCGATCCGCTATTGCCTGAACCGGGCGCGCGAAAACGCCCGCGCCGTGCGCACCGCGCTGACCGCCGAGATGTGGGAGGCGCTGAACGACGGCTGGCGCCGGCTGGAGATGCTGGATCCGAAGGAGGCGGTGCGCGAGCTGCCGGCGATCATTGACTGGGTGAAAACCCGCGCCGCCGTGTTCCGCGGGGCCTCGGAAACCTCGATGCTGCGCATGGACGGCTATTATTTCCTCCGCATCGGCGGGATGCTGGAGCGGTCGGAGCTGACGCTGCGCCTGCTGGATGTGAAATACTATGTGCTGCTGCCGGAAACCGAGATCGTCGGCGGCGGGCGCGATCATCATCAATGGGCCTCGGTCCTGCACGCGACCTCGGCCAGCCGGGCCTATCATCATATCTACAAGGGCGATTTCAGCCCGTGGAAGATCACCGATTTCCTGATCCTGAACCCGCGTTTCCCGCGGTCGGTCGCCTTCTGCTATAATGAACTCTCGCGCTATCTGGGGCTTCTGGCGCTCACCTATGGCCAGCGCCATCACTGCCATATGCTGGCCGGGGAGATGGTCGCCCGGCTGGCCGACGCCGAGATGGGAGAGATATTCCAGTCAGGCCTGCATGAATTCACCAGCGAGGCGCTGCGCCATAACGCCAGGCTTTCGGCCGCGATTTCGCGCGCCTATCATTTCTGAGGTCCGATGCTGCTCTCGATCCGCCACCGCACGTTCTATCGCTACGATCCGCCGGTTTCCCGCGCGGCGCTGAAGCTCAGGCTGTTCCCGGCGGCGACGGCCTCGCAGGCGATCCGCTCCTGGTCGGTGACGGTGAATGGCGAGGCGCCGGAGATGCGCCTGGTCAACGGCTATGGCGACGAGGAGGCCGTCTGGCTCGCCGATGACGGGGCTGAGGAGGTGGAGATCCTCGCCAGCGGCGTCATCGAAACGACAGATACTCACGGCGTGCTGCGCGGCTGGCGCATGGCGGCGCGCCCGGCCATGTTCCTGCGCCGCACCGCTTTGACCGCGCCGGATGAGGGCGTCGCCGCCATGGCGCGCGAGGCGACCGGCGGCAAGACCGGCATCGCCGCCGCGCATGCGCTTTCGGCCGCGGTGGGGGAGGCGGTGGACTATCGGCCGGGGACGACCACGGCGGAGACCACGGCGGCGGAGGCGCTGCGCCAGGGCGCGGGGGTCTGTCAGGATCACGCGCATGTGCTGATTTCGGCGGCGCGCTCGCTGGGCGCGGCGGCCCGCTATGTCGTCGGCTATCTGCTGGTCGGCGAGGGCGACGCGCCCGAGATCGCCTCCGACACCGAAACCCACGCCTGGGCCGAGATCTGGATCGACGGGCTCGGCTGGGTCGGGTTCGACGCCTCCAACGGGCTTTGCCCGACCGATCGCTATGTCCGGCTGGCGGCGGGGCTTGACGCGGTGGACGCGGCGCCGATACGAGGCTCCGTCACCGGCGCGACCGAGGAAAGTCTCGAAGCCGAGGTTCAGGTGACTCAGGCGCAACAATAAAACACTCTTGCGTTGGTGATGAAACGGCCGGCATCGGGGTTCGCGTTCCGGTCCGGGTAAACGCAAAACGCTGCGAGGGGCGCGTCCCATGACCTATTGCGTCGGACTGAAGCTGGACGCCGGCATCGTCATGATGTCGGACACCCGTACGAACGCCGGGCTCGATAATATCTCCCGCTTCCGGAAGATGTTCACCTGGGAGGATCCGGGCGAACGGGTGCTCTGCGCCTGCTGCGCGGGCAATCTCTCGATCACCCAGGGGGTGCTGAGCCGGGTCAACGCGGCCATCGCGCAATCGAAGACCGACGATACGGTCGAGACGATCCTGAACGCGCCGACGCTTTTCCGCGCCGCGCAGCTTTTCGGCGACGCGATGACCGAGGTCCAGCAACGCCACCGCCAGACGCTTCAGGCGCAGGGCGCGGCGGCCGACGCCTCCATCCTGCTGGCGGGGCAGCGAAAGGGCGGGGAGATGCGGCTCTATCTCCTCTATTCCGCCGGCAATTTCATCGAGGCGACCGAGGATACCCCTTTCCTCCAGATCGGCGAGCATAAATACGGGAAACCGATTCTCGACCGGGTGATCGCGCCGGAAACGCCGATGCAGCTGGCGCTGAAGGCGGTGTTCCTGTCGATGGATTCGACGCTGCGCTCCAATCTCTCGGTCGGCATGCCGCTGGATCTCGCGGTGATGCAGGCGGACAGGATCGCCTTTTCGGTGCGCCGGCGGATCGAGGCGGAGGATGAGGATTTCGCCGCCATCTCCACCGGCTGGGCCGATGCGGTCCGCGACGCTTTCGATTCCCTGCCGGAGGTGGATGGCGAGGGGCTTTGAGCCCCGCGCCGGCTCACTCCCACTCGATAGTTGTTTGATTAATCATAGCATTGATTTTATTTGATAAAATAAATTTCTTGAAGGCCCATGCCATCAGAAAAGCCGCCAAAAATCTTCGCTTTTGAAATCATTGGATTTTCTGGTGCCCCTCAGGTTTCGAGCTTTCGCCATCTATCGGCCGAGAGCTTCGGATGATGAGCGCAAGCTATTTTTCATTCGATCACGAGGGCCAACTAATGGAAAGATGATTCGGTCTGCACAGTCAAATCGGGGAGGTGGGGGCAGACCAGGTCTTTCCACTGACTTCATGCCGTGAGCAGAATATCCTTATCGAGCGTGTGCTGAACGGCCCAAGCGGAACATCCGGCGACAGCATCCAGCGTCGGCAATCGCCTCGGCCCGTCACGGCCGTGCTTCGATTTCGTTCAGAACTCTCTTCGCTGCGCGAAAGCATTCAAGCGCCTGCGGAACGCCGCAATATATTCCGACAACGTGGATAATCGCGCGGATTTCCTCTTTGGTCACGCCATTTCTGATCGCGCCACGGCAGTGAAGCTCCCATTCATGCATCTTGCCCAAAGCGCCAATCATGGCGAGGTTCATCATTGATCGAGTCTTTGCGTCGATAACATCGTCGCCCCAGCCGAACCCCCAGCACCACGCGGTCATGGCTTCCTGAAACGGCCGCGTGAAATCATCCGCCTTGGCGAGATTGCCTTCAACATATTCTGCACCAAGCGTGGCTTTACGCTGTTCAAGTCCCTTTTGGAAAAGGTCTTCGTCAAATGTGCTCATTACATGGCCTGCTGGCTGTCGCGTCAAGGGAAGCTCTGTCGTCAAATTCCCTCGACAATAAATATCTCTGCGCGGCAAGCGT
>JBKECG010000093.1:0-2964 GCA_047974395.1 Pikeienuella sp.
CATCGTCGCCTCGATCATCACGCCGAATTTCTGGATCCTGATGTTCCTGCTGACGCTCTTCTCATGGACCACGCTGGTCGGCGTGGTGCGGGCGGAGTTCCTGCGCGCGCGGAATTTCGAATATGTGCGCGCGGCGCGGGCGCTCGGGGTTTCCGACTGGCCGATCATGTTCCGCCATCTCCTGCCGAACGCGATGGTGGCGACGCTGACGATCATGCCCTTCCTGCTGGCGGGTTCGGTCTCGATGCTCGCATCGCTGGATTTTCTCGGGCTGGGCCTGCCGGCGGATTATCCCTCGCTTGGGGATCTGGCTCTTCAGGGCAAGAACAATCTCGAAGCGCCCTGGCTCGGGATCACCGCCTTCTTCACCTTCGCCATCATGCTTTCGCTGCTGGTCTTCATCTTCGAGGCGGTGCGCGACGCCTTTGATCCGCGAAAGACCTTCAAATGAGCGTGCTGTCGGTTCGGGATCTGAAGGTCGGCTTTCGCGCCGAGGGGCGCGTCGCCGCCGCGGTGAAGGGCGTCAGCCTTGAGATCGCGAAGGGCGAGACGCTGGCCCTGGTCGGGGAATCGGGGTCCGGCAAATCGGTCACCGCGCTGGCCGCGCTCGGGCTGCTGCCGGGCTCCGCCGTGATCGAGGGTTCGGCGCGCTACGAAGGCGAGGAGCTGATCGGCGCGCCCGAGGCGCGGCTACGCGACGTGCGCGGCAACGATGTCAGCTTCATCTTTCAGGAGCCGATGACCTCGCTCAACCCGCTCCACACGATCGAGCGGCAGATCGGAGAGAGCCTCGCCCTGCATCAGGGGTTGAGCGGCGCGGCGGCGCGGGCGCGGATTCTCGATCTTCTGCACAAGGTCGGGATCAGGGACGCCGAGGCGCGGCTCTCCGCCTATCCGCATGAGCTTTCCGGCGGGCAGCGCCAGCGGGTGATGATCGCCATGGCGCTGGCCAATGGGCCTGAGCTGCTGATCGCCGATGAGCCGACCACGGCGCTGGACGTGACCATTCAGGCGCAGATCCTCGATCTTCTGAAGGATCTGCAAAGGAACGAAGGGCTTTCCATGCTCTTCATCACCCATGATCTCAATATCGTCCGACGCATCGCCGACCGCGTCGCGGTGATGAAGGGCGGCGAGATCGTGGAGGAGGGCGAGACCGCGAAGGTCTTCGCCGCTCCGGCGCATGAATATACGCGAAAGCTCCTCGCCTCCGCCCCGACCGGCCGGCCCGATCCCGTGCCCGCCGGCGCCGAGGTGATCTCGGAGGCCGAGAACCTGAAGGTCTGGTTTCCGATCCGGCGCGGGCTTCTCCGCCGCACGGTCGGTTACGTGAAGGCGGTGACGGGGGCGAATATCCGTGTTCGCGCCGGAGAGACCCTTGGCGTCGTCGGCGAATCCGGCTCCGGCAAGACCACGATCGCGCTGGCGCTGATGCGGCTGATCGCTTCGGAAGGGCGCGTCGTCTTCATGGGGCGCGAGGTGCAGGGGCTGGAGCGACGCGCGCTTCGCCCGCTCCGGCGCGAGATGCAGATCGTGTTCCAGGACCCTTACGGCTCGCTCTCGCCGCGCATGTCCTGTTTCGAGATCATCGCCGAGGGGCTGGGCGTTCACAAGATCGCCGACGACCGGTCGCCGCGCGATCTCGTCGCAGAAACGCTGCGCGAAGTCGGGCTGCCGGTCGAGGCGATGGACCGCTACCCGCATGAGTTCTCCGGCGGCCAGCGTCAGCGCATCGCCATCGCCCGCGCGATGATCCTGAGGCCGAAACTGGTGGTGCTGGACGAGCCGACCTCGGCGCTCGACATGACCGTGCAGACCCAGATCATCGACCTCCTGCGCGGCCTTCAGCGCAAATACGGGCTAGCTTTCATCTTCATTTCCCATGATCTTCGGGTGATCCGCGCCGTCAGCCACAAGGTGCTGGTGATGCGGGCGGGCGAGGTGGTCGAGTTCGGCGAGGCCGAAACGGTGATCGACGCGCCCGAACAGGAATACACGCAGGCCTTGATGAAAGCCGCCTTCGATCGCTGAGCGGGCGGCGCAAAAAAATAGGAGGAAAGAGATGAGCGACATTTATAAGGGCGCCTGTTTCTGCGGCGCGGTGGAGATTGAAGCGACCGGCGCACCCGTCCTGATGGGCTATTGCCATTGCGAAAGCTGCCGGTCCTGGTCGGCCGGGCCGGTCAACGCCTTCACCCTCTGGCCGCCGGAGGCGGTGACGGTGGTGAAGGGCGAAGAGCATATCCGCACCTTCGCCAAGACCGAGCGCAGCCAGCGCAAATGGTGCGCGAAATGCGGCGGTCATCTGATGAGCGCGCATCCGGGCATGGGGCTGACCGATGTCTATGCGGCGACGCTGCCGGGGCTCGGCTTCGAGCCGGGCTTCCATGTCTTCTACGCGGAATCGGTGCTGCCGATCCGCGACGGGCTGCCGAAATTCAAGGACATGCCCGGCGACGCCGGCGGCTCCGGCGAGACCCTTCCCGAATAACCGGCCGCCGCGCGGCCTGAATCGCAACGGACGAGGATGAGACTATGAAAATCGACGGTATCGCCGCGGTCGTGACCGGCGGCGCCTCCGGGCTTGGCGAAGCCACGGCGCGGATGCTGGCGGGGCAGGGCGCGAAGGTGGCGATCTTCGACATGAACGAGGCGGCGGGCGAGGCCGTGGCGGGCGCGCTTGGCGGCGTCTTCGCGAAGGTGGATGTCTCTGATCCGGTTTCGGTCGCGAAAGGTTTCGAAAGGGCCCGCGCCGCCCATGGGCAGGAGCGGGTTCTGGTCAACTGCGCCGGCATCGCCCCGCCCGAGCGCACCGTGACCCGCGACGGCGCGCCGCATGCTCCTATGAAATTCGCGAAAGTGGTCGGCGTGAACCTGATCGGCACCTTTTACGCCTGCTCCACCGCCGCCGCCGGCATGGCGGCGAGCGAGCCGGCCAACGAGGACGGCGAGCGGGGCGTGATC
>JBKECG010000289.1:0-3519 GCA_047974395.1 Pikeienuella sp.
GCGGCGACGCGCTGGTCGGTCGCGAGATGGTCGATGCCGCGCTGGCCGCCACGCGCGATTTCGTGGACAGCACCTATCGCCCGGCCAAGCAGGTCGCGGCCAAGGGTGGCAGCCTGAAGGATGCATGGGACGCCGTGCGCGAGGCCTGCGATCCGAAGTTCAAGGATTACGCCATCTACGAACATTGTCTGCCGTTCAACGTGGCCCGCGCCTATGACGAAGCCCGCGGCATCGACACCCCCCGCATCTGGACCGCCCAGCGCGATCTAGAGATGTGGGAGGCGCTGCAAGGCTGACCCGGCCTCCGGGCCGGGGCTTCAACCCGCGCCGCGCGGGGCGGCGATGATCACCGCCGCCCCTAGCAGGCAAAGCGCCGCCCCGAGCGCGTCCCAGCGATCCGGCCTGACCCCCTCCACCGCCCAGAGCCAGCCGAGCGAGGCGGCGATATAGACCCCGCCATAGGCCGCGAAGGCCCGCCCCGCCGCCTCGCTCTCCACCAGCGTCAGCAGGAAACCGAAGACCATCAGCGAGACGACGCCCGCCCCGGCCCACCAGACCGGCTTGCCGAGCCGGAGCCACGCCCAGAACCCGAAACAGCCGGCGATCTCCGCCAGCGCGGCGAAGGCGTAGACGATGGGCGTGCGCATGAGGTCTCCCTTTCACAGGCGTCGCGCGGACCGGGGCGGCGACGCCCCGGCTATGCGCCTTCGCGCTCTATCGACAGATGGCCATCCTCGAAATCAACGGTATCGTGAAACACAAGGGCGCCGTCCGGCAGCCTTATCATGATTCCGGGATATTCATCCGGCGGCCATACCGATTTCTGAAAATCCGGCGCATAGCTGTCCGACGCGGCGCAGAACATCACCTCGCCGCGAAGCACGCCGTCGATCACCACCCGATCCCCGACGATGAAGGCGCTGATCCGACTGTCTTTCATCCCCACGCTCCAGCATTCCCACCCGCCGGCCGGATCATACCGCCGGAACCCGCGCCGATTCATCTCGAAATCGGCGCCGATCCCTGTCAGGCTTTCGGAGTGAAACCCGGAACGGAGCCCACCCATGTCCTATGTCACAGGATTTCTGCTCGCCGTCCCCGATGAACGCAAGGACGCCTATATCGAAATGGCGGAAAAGGCGTGGGAGATCTTCCGCGATTACGGCTGCCTCGCCCTTCATGAAAACTGGGGCGCGGACGTCCCGGATGGCGAAGTCACCTCCTTCCCCATGGCTGTGAAGAAAAAGGAAGGCGAGACGGTCGTTTTCTCATGGATGGAATGGCCGGATCGCGAAACCTGCGACAAGGGGTGGGAGGCGATGATGAACGATCCGCGAATGAAGGATCAGATGGACATGCCCTTCGACGGGATGCGGATGATGTGGGGCGGGTTCGAACCGATCGTGACCCGCCGCGCCTGAAGCGGCGGGCCCGGCGGCGGAGACTACGGGCGGGCTTGCGCTTTCGCTCTTCCCGCCGTTCCATGACGATCATAACTCCGGGACGGATACGCGATGGCTTACGAATACGCAGAACTCCCCTACCGCACGCCGCCCCCGCTGCGCAGAGAGGAGGAAGGGCGCCGCCCTGTCGTGATCGTCGGAGCGGGTCCGATCGGGCTGGCGCTCGCGATCGACCTCGCGCTCAGGGGCGTGGCCACGGTGCTGCTCGACGACAACAACAAGGTTTCGATCGGCAGCCGCGCGATCTGCTGGTCGAAGCGCACGCTGGAGATTTTCGACCGGCTCGGCGTCGCCGACCGGATGATCGAAAAAGGCGTCACCTGGAAGATCGGCCGCACCCGCCATCGCGACCGCGAGATCTTCAATTTCGACCTTCTGCCCGAAGAGGGGCACAAGGCCCCCGCCTTCATCAATCTCCAGCAATATTACGTCGAGGAATATCTGGTCGAACGCTGCGCCGATTTCCCCGACCTGATCGACCTGCGCTTTCTCAACCGCGTCACCGCCATCGAGCGCCACGAGGACCACGCCGTCGCCACGGTGGAGACCCCGGACGGCGAATACCGGATCGAGGCCGAATGGCTGATCGCCTGCGACGGCGCCAAAAGCCCGGCGCGGGCCATGCTCGGCCTCGATTTCGCCGGCGAGTTGTTCGAGGAGCGGTTCCTGATCGCCGATATCGTCATCGAGGCCGATTTCCCGCCCGAACGCTGGTTCTGGTTCGAGCCGACCTTCCATCCCGGCCAGTCGGCGCTTTTGCACAAGCAGCCCGACAATATCTACCGGATCGACCTCCAGCTCGGCTGGGACGCCGATCCGGAGGTCGAGCGCCGGCCCGAAAACGTCATCCCCCGGATCGAGAAGGTGGTGGAGGGGCGGCCCTTCACGCTCGACTGGGTTTCCGTCTACACGTTCCAGTGCCGCCGGCTCGCCCGGTTCACCCATGGCCCGGTGATCTTCGCCGGCGACAGCGCGCATGTGGTCTCCCCCTTCGGCGCGCGGGGCGGCAATGGCGGGATACAGGATGTGGACAATCTCGGCTGGAAGCTCGCCGCCGTGATCCGGGGCGAGGCCCCGGCCGCTCTTCTCGACAGCTATGACGAGGAACGGTGCGAGGCGGCGGACGAGAATATCCGCAACTCCTCCCGCGCCACGCGGTTCATGTCGCCCGATGACGGGGCGGAGCGGATCTTCCGCGACTCCGTGCTCGCCCTCTCCGCCGAGGCGCGTTTCGCGCGGGCGATGGTGAATTCCGGCCGGCTCTCGCTTCCCTGCGCCTATGCGCCGGGCGCGCTGACCGGCCCCGACGACGCGGCGCTGCCCGAACGGGCCGCGCCCGGCCGGGTCTGCCCGGACGCGCCGGACGGCGAGGGCTGGCTGCTGAACCGGCTGGGCGGCGAATTCGCGCTGCTCGGCCTCAACGCCGATCCGCCCGGGATCGAAGGCGCCGCCCTGCTGCGGCTGGAGGCGCCGGACGGCTCCTTCCTCGCGCGGCGCTATCTGGGCGCGGCCGCCTCGGCGATCTATCTGATCCGCCCGGACCAGCATGTCGCCGCGCGCTGGCGCGCATGCGACGCGGGCGCCGCGCGGGCGGCGCTGGCCAGGGCGAAGGGAAACCGCTGATGACGACGCTGAACCGTGAACCGAACCTCGCCCGCGTCGATGACGTCTACGCGGCGATTCTGGAGGCGCACAAGGGCCTGTCGGCCGAAGCAAGCGCCGCGCTCAACGCCAGGCTCGTCCTGATCCTGGCCAATCACATCGGCGACGAGGGCGCGCTGCGCGAGGCGCTCGCCCTCGCCCGCGAAACCGCGCCGGCCTGAACTCAACCCCGCTCAACCCGGCGTGGCGGCGATGAACTCCGCTTCGGGGAAATCCGCCCTGAGCGCCGCCAGCCGCGACCCGGCGGCGAGCGCGACGACCGGGCCGCCGGCGGCGGCGACATGGGCGGCGATATCGGCGGCCACGCCGCCCGCAGGCAGGGCGCGCCGCGCCGCATCGCGCCGGGCCAGCTCCACCACCTTGCCGCCTTCGCCTGCGGGACTGAGGATCAGCA
>JBKECG010000296.1:0-9434 GCA_047974395.1 Pikeienuella sp.
AGGCCCTGCGCGACGTGACCTTCCGCGCCGCCCCGATCGACGAGGCCGAGGCGCGCCGGATGATCGGCGAGGTCAGGGCGCTGCGCCTGCTGACCCATCCGCGCGGCGCGGCCCCGGCGGATCTGGATGCGCTGGCCCGGCTGATCGCGCAGGTTTCCGATTTCGCCGCAACCCATGCCGGATCGCTGGAGACGCTGGACCTCAACCCGGTGCTGGCGCGACCCGAAGGCGAAGGCGTCTCCGTCGTCGACGCCCTGATCATCGGCCGATGATCGGGGCGCGCGCCGGCGCGTCAGGGCGCGTCCGCGTCCCGCCCGGACGCCCCGAAAGCCCCGGCCGCGCGCAACGCCTCCACCGATGGCGAGGAGATCGGCGCGTCGAATATCGCCGTCAGCGCATCGACGATGCCGGCGATATCCGCCTCCGCCCTCATCCAGTCGAAATCCGGGCCGTGCTTGCAGGCGATGCGCTCCAGACGGGCCATGGAATAGGTGCTGATCTGGATCGCGAGCCGGTAGCGCAGGCGGACCACGGATCTCGGCAGATAGGGTTTCGATTCGAGCAGGGCGTCGAGCCCCATGAAGAGGCCCATATCCTCGGCGCCGCGCCCTTCGAAGCTCCGCCACATCGGCTGATCCAGCCAGAGCGCGCCGAGAAAGCGCATGTCATAGCTTTCCCCGCCGCTATTGCGCAGATGCTCGGCCAGCGGCCCGCACAGCGACTCGGCCACATCGCGCGAGGACAGCGGCCCTTCGGTCGCGGCGCGCAGGCGGTTCAGGAAGCGGATGCGGGCCTGGTTGATCGGCGAGGTCCGGTGTTCGAGAATCGCCCCGACGACCCCCTCGCGCGAGCCGAAATGGTAATGGATCGCGGATTCATTGCGTTGCCCGGCGGCGCGGGTGACGCGCCGGAGCGGGGTGTTGGATATGCCCTCCTCCGCGAATATGCGTTCCGCCGTCAGGATCAGCGTCATGCGCGTATCCGCCCGCGGCTGGTCGGGCGTGGTTGCGTTCGCATCGGGCGCGGCGCTCACGTTGCGGACCTCTCCTTGCGATCTGCGATCTTCGGTCTGCTAATATATCGCCATTAACAGCGGGCGGAAACCATCCTGATGGCGGCCGCCGGAAAAGCACGGGAGTTCGACGCGATGACGGTTTCGGAAACGGATACGGCCCTTGTCCGGCGACGCGCCGCCGACGGGGTGACGACGCTCTCGCTCAATCGTCCGGCGGATGGCAACGCCATGACCCAGCCCCTGTGGGAGGCGCTCCACGCCGCGCTGGCGGCGGCGGCGGCCGATGAGGCCTGCCGGGTCATCGTGGTGACCGGGGAAGGGCCGGTTTTCTGCGCCGGCGCCGATATCGACCGGCTGCGCGGCTTCGCCGAAGGCGCGCCCGCCGATATCCCCGAAACCCGGCCGGACCCGGAAATCCCCGGCGCGCTGGACCTGCCGCCCGGTTTTGACGACCGCTGGTCCTATCTGGCGCGGATTCCGAAACCGGTGATCGCCTCGCTCAACGGCGCGGCCGTGGGTTCGGGCTTCGCGCTTTCGATGTTCTGCGACATCCGCTTCGCCGCGCGCGACGCCAAATTGTCGAGCGGCTTCGCCCGGCTGGGCCTGATCGGGGAAATGGCGCTGCCCTGGATCCTGTCGCGCATCGCCGGGCCGCATGTGGCGGCGGATATCCTGTTCTCGGCCCGGATCGTCTCCGGCGAGGAGGCGGCCGGGCTCGGCCTCGTCAATCGCGCGGTGGAGCGGGACAGGCTGGCGGCGGAGGTCCAGTCCTACGCCGCCGCCATGGCCCGCGAGATCAGCCCCGGAGCGATCAGGACCATGAAGACCCAGCTCTGGCGCGGTCTGGAGCAGAGCCTGGATCAGGCGGTGGACGAATATTACCCGGCCATGGCCGAGAGTTTTCGTTCCGAGGATTTCCGCCAGCGGGCGGCGGCGCTGCTGGCCCGGCTGAAGGCCTGAGGCTCAGCCCGCCGCGCGAAACCGGGCGAGCTGCGCGGCGGCGTTGCCGAACTGCATGTCCAGCGCCATCAGCCGGCGGTGGCAGCGGCTGATCTCGGCTTCGTCGGTCACGCCGATGCCGCCATGCATCTGCACCCCTTCATTCGCCGCCAGCCGGGCGGTTTCGCCGGTCAGATGTTTCGCGGCGGCGACCAGCCGCGCGCGCGCCGGGGTTTCGAATTCCCGCGCCGCCCGCGCGACCAGCGCGCGCGACAGCTCCATCTCGGCGCGCCAATCGGCGAGCCGGTGGCGCAGCGCCTGATTGGCGGCGAGCGGCCGGCCGAACTGGGCGCGGGTCCGCAGATGCTCCAGCGTCAGCTCCAGCGCCCGCTCCATCGCGCCCAGCGCCTCGCCGCAGGCGGCGAGCGCGGCCAGATCCAGCGCGCGGTCGAGCGTGTTCATCGCCGCGCCGCCGCGGGCGAGAACCGCGCTTTCCGGCGGGATCCAGCCGTCGATGACGACCTCGGCGGCGTCGCAGCCGTCAAAGCTGCGATAGGGACGCAGGGTCGCGGCGGCGGCCGGGGCCAGAAGCAATAGCGGCGCGCCGTCTTCGCCACAGGCCGAAAGGATGAAAGCGTCGGCCCGCGCCCCGCCCCAGACCACTGTTTTCACGCCGGAAACCCGCCCGCCCTCCTGCCGCGTCGCCTGCGGCGCGCGCGCCCAGCGGCGACGGGGTTCGGTCCAGGCGAGCACAGGGCGCGCGGCGCCGGCGACGATCGCGGGCAGCGCCTCGGGGCGCCATTCCCGCAGCACCGCCGTCGCGGCCACGGCGACCGGGGTCCAGGGCTCGGTGAAAAGGCGCCGCCCGAAAGCTTCGGCGATGCGCGCGATCGCGGCGGCGGAGACGTCGATCCCGCCCGCCTCCTCCGGCGCCAGCGCCCCGAGCACGCCCAGCCCGGCGAGATCGCGCCACACCGCCTCCGGCGCGCCATCCCTGTCGGCGACGCATGCGGCGCGGCGCGCGTCGGGGAACCCGTGCGCCAGCCAGCGCGAGACGGCGTCGTGAAGCTCTTCGGCCTGATCCTGCATCGCTCCCGCCCCCTCAGATATGCAGCACGCGCCGCGCGATCACCTCGCGCTGCACTTCGCTCGACCCGGCGGCGATCGAGAAGCCGCGGTGGTGAAGCTGACGCATCGCGGCCATGGCGGCGGGCGGGGGGCCGACCTCCAGCCCCAGCCCCTCGGCCGCGATCCGCAGCGGATCGAAGGGCAGCACGGCGGGGCCGTAGGCCTCGGTGATCAACTGTTCGAATTGCTGGATCAGCGTGCTTCCGGTCAGTTTCAGCATGGCCACTTCGGGACCGATATCGCCGGTTTCCTCAAGCTGGTCGAGGAACTGGAGGAACCGCGCCTCCAGCGCCAGAAGGCGGATTTCGAGCCGCGCCGCGCGCCCGGCGAATTCGGGATCATCGGCGAGCGGGCGCCCGCTCTCGTCCGGCTCCTCCATCGCCGCGCGCAACAGGCGAAGCAGGCGCTTGTTCTCGCCGATGCGGGAGACGAAGACGCGCTCCGGCCCGAGCGCGCCCATGGCCACGGCCCAGCCGCCATGCTCCGCGCCCAGAAGGTTCGCCGCCGGGACGCGGGTTTCGTCGAAGAAAACCTCATTGTAACCGTGAACGCCGTTCATCCAGCGGATCGGCCGCACCGTCACGCCGGGGCTGCGCATGTCGATCAGCAGCGC
Source organism: Pikeienuella sp. (assembly GCA_047974395.1). Lineage (GTDB taxonomy): Bacteria > Pseudomonadota > Alphaproteobacteria > Rhodobacterales > Rhodobacteraceae > Pikeienuella. The sequence goes on from JBKECG010000296.1 coordinate 3,696, forward strand.
GCTGATCCCCTTGTGTTTCGGCGCGTCCGGGTCGGTGCGGAACAGGCCGAACATCCAGTCGGCTTCATGCGCTTCGCTGGTCCAGATCTTCGATCCGGCGATGATGAATTCGTCGCCTTCACGCCGCGCCCGGGTCGCGAGCCCGGCGAGATCGGAGCCGGCGCCCGGCTCGGAAAAGCCCTGGCACCAGAATTCCTCGGCGCGGGCGATGGCCGGCAGATGCCGCGCCTTCTGCGCCGCGGTTCCGAAGGCCAGGATCGCGGGGCCGGCGATGTTGAGGCCGATGCTTTCCAGCGCCGGCGCGTCATGATCGGCGAGTTCCTCGTCGATGATGGCGCGGGCGCGCCAGCCGAGGCCGGCGCCGCCATATTCGACCGGCCATGTCGGCGCGGACCAGCCCCGTTCGGCGAGCGCGGCGAACCATGCCCTTCTGTCCGCGAAGGAAGGATAGCCCCCTTTCGCCACATGCGCGCGCAGCGCATCCGGCAGGCGTTCGCTCAGGAATGTCCGGAATTCCCTCCTGAACGCCTCCTGTTCCGGGCCGGACCTGTCCATGAGCGTTTTCCCATTATTTGTTCGGCGAAAAATAATGGAAATATATTAATCTGTCCATCCGCCGACGGCGGCGGGCGCTCAGTCCACGAAAGCGCGTTCGACGACGAACTCGCCCGGTTTGTTGTTCGCGCCCTCGCTCATGCCGGCCTTTTCGCAAAGCGCCTTGCAATCGCGCAGCATCTCCATCGACCCGCAGATCATCACCCGGTCGGTCGCCGGATCGAAGGCGGGAACGCCGAGCGCGTCGAAAAGCGAGCCATCCTCGATCCGCTTCGTGATCCGGCCCATGGTCGCGAAGCTTTCGCGCGTCGTCGCCGGGGCGTGGACCAGACCGGCGGCGGCCATTTCGGCCAGAAGCTCGTTGGCCTTCGTCTCCGCCACGATGTCGAAACCGTATTTCAGCTCCGCCACCTCGCGGGTGGTGTGGGTGAGGATCACGCTCTCGAATTTCTCATAGGTCTCCGGGTCGCGGATCAGCGAGACGAAGGGCGCGACGCCGGTGCCGGTCGAAAGCATGTAAAGCCGCTTGCCCGGCAAAAGCGCGTCATTGACCAGTGTGCCGGTCGGCTTTTTACGCAGCAGGATCCGGTCGCCGGGGCGGACATGCTGGAGGACCGAGGTCAGCGGCCCGTCCTCCACCTTGATCGAGAAGAATTCCAGCTCCTCATCCCAGGCCGGGGAGGCGATGGAATATGCGCGGTAGAGCGGCTTGCCGCCGATCTCCAGCCCGATCATCGCAAACTCGCCCGAGCGGAAGCGGAAGCTTTCCGGGCGGGTCGTGCGAAAGGCGAAGAGCCGGTCGGTGTAATGGGTGACCGAAAGCACCTCCTCGGCGAAAACGCCATTGGGTAGCGGATCGGGGACGCGCACGGCGTTCGATGAGGTCTGAAGCTGATCGTCGGGCATGGCGCGCCTCTTTCATCCGGGCTCTCGTGAGATCGGCGCGAACCTATAGCCCTTCGTCGCGATTGCAAGATTTGCGCGCCGGTTTTTCACACAAGAAATATATAGGCCGATTTATTTTACATATATATAATGTTATATATGCGCGCCCACAAATGAAAAGGGCGCCTCGCGGCGCCCCTCGATCATCCCGGCGGGAAGGCGGATCTTACTTGATCTTGCCTTCCTTGTATTCGACATGCTTGCGCGCAACCGGATCGTATTTCTGCACCGACATCTTTTCGGTCATGGTGCGGGAATTCTTCTTGGTCACGTAGAAATGCCCGGTCCCGGCGGTGGAATTGAGCCGGATCTTGACGGTCGTCGGTTTCGCCATCTCATCTCTCCTTCGGCGCGCGGCTTCGCCCGCCGCGCGGCGGGGGAATCTGGAGCGCCCTATCTACGCCTCGACGCGCGCGAGTCAAGCCCGCCCGTTCAGGCCGTATCGACGCGCCGGCGCCGGAAGGTCAGCAGCCCGACATAGGCGGCGGAGGCGAGCGCGAGCGCCGCGAACATGCCGTGGGGCGGGACCAGATCCATCGCCGCGCCCAGAAGCGGCGGCGCGAAAAGCGCGCCCAGCCCATAGGCGGACATGAAGGCCCCGGTGCCGCGCGCCAGCTCCGCCCCCGAATAGCGCGCGCCCAACTCGTTCAGCGCGAAAGTATAGAGCCCGACCACCAGCCCGCCCCAGATCGCGGTGGTGATCCAGAGCGGCCATGTCGTCGCCGCCAGCGCCGGAAACAGCGCCGCGGCGAAGCAGGAGACCGCGGCGCAGAAGCCAAGCAGCCGACGCCGGTCCAGCCGATCGCCGATCCAGCCCATCGGCACCTGCATCACCACATTGCCGGCCGAGATCAGCGCGACCAGCGTCAGCGCCGCCCCCTGGTCCAGCCCGCTCCGCAATCCCCAGACCGGAAAAAGGCCCATGGCGCCCATCTCGATCACGCCGAAGAGCGTCACCGCCCAGAGAATGGCGGGATCGGTGCGAAAGAAGCGGAAAACCTCACGAAAGGAGCCGCCCGCCCCCTCCTCGCTCAGCTCCGGCCGGTCGGCCCAGGCGATCATCACCGGCGGCGCCGCCAGCAGCGAAATCGCGGCGCCGGCGAGGAAAGGGGCGAAACCCTCCGTCCCGATCAGCTTCAGCAGCGTCGGCCCGGCCAGAAACCCGATCGAGAGGAACAGCCCGTAAACCCCGATCGCCAGCCCCCGCTTTTCGGCCGGCGCGGCGGAGACGATCCAGATCTCGGAGCCGAAGAACAGCGCGGCGGCGGCGAAACCGAAAAGGAAGCGCAACCCCATCCAGACCCAGATATCCGGAAAAAGCGGAAAGGCCAGCAGCAGCACCGACATCGCGCCCATGCCGCAGAGCATCAGCGCCGGCAGCGAGATCCGCTTCAGCGCCAGCGGCAGCAGGGCGCCGCCGACCAGGATGGCGAAGGCGGCGGCGGCGGTGTTCAGCCCGATCTCGGCCCCGGTGGCGCCCATGCGCTCCAGCAGGATCGAGAGCAGCGGCAACGACAACGACAGGCCGAAAGCGAAGAGCGAGGCCGCGGCGATGGCCGCGACCATGCCCCTGAGCCGCGCCCGGGCGGTCGGCGCCGCCATCAGAGATGATCGAGGTGCGATCGCCCCTCGTCATGGTGAAAGAACGGCGTCGGGCGGGCGCGGCCGGGATCGGCCAGCCGGGCCTCGACCTCGGCCAGCACCACCTCGGTGATGAAGGGCAGGTCGAGCCCGCGCGCCTCTTTCAGGGTCAGCCAGCTCAGATGGCTCAGCTCCCCGTCGGCGCCGCTGAGATCGTCTGGATCGCCGTCGATCAGCCCCGCATCGGCGAGAAAGAAACGCGCGTCGAACCGGCGCGAGCGGGTCGGCGGGGTGATGGCGCGGAACACGAAACGGATCGCCGCGGTCGCCGGCAGCCGGCCGCCGGAAAGAAAGCCGCGCCAGTCGCCCTCCGCCGCCTCGGCCATGCCGGCGGCGCTTTCATGCGGCGCGCCGAGGGTGAGCCCGGTCTCCTCCCATGTCTCGCGCAGCGCGGCGAGCGCCAGCGCGGCGGGCGCGACAGCAGCGTCGGCGCGGGCGCGCAACCGCGCCTCATCCGCCTCATGGACATTGAAACGCGGCGCGAGCGCCCGATCCGAAGGATCGACCGCGCCGCCCGGAAATACGAATTTCGACGGCATGAACGCGGCGCCGGCGCCGCGCTGGCCCATCAGCACGCGCGGCCCCTCCGCGCTGCGGCGGATCAGGATGAGCGTGGCGGCGTGGCGGGGCGTTACGGTGTCGGACATGGCGACTGATATCCATCAGCCTTCGCCCGCTGTCCAGCCGCAAAACGCGGGATCAGTGCCCGGCGGGGGCCCTGGCCTTGTCGAAACCGTGCATCCGGTTCGCCCATTGAAAGGCGACGACGCCGCCCTTCACCCGCGGCAGCAGGATGACGACCATGGTCATCGCGATCACCGGCCAGGCCACGACATGCGCCCAGGTCGGCAGGTCGAAGAACTCATAGGCGAGGATCATGAAGGGCGCGATCAGATGGCCGGTGATCATGATCGTCAGCCAGCTCGGCGCGTCGTCGGCGCGGTGATGGTGCAGCGCCTCGCCGCAGATGTCGCAACTGTCGCGCACGGTGAGATAACCGTCGAAAAGCGCGCCGCCGCCGCAATGCGGGCACCGCCGGCGCCAACCTTTGAGCAAAGCTTCGCCAAGCGGGCGCGGCGCGTCGGGGCGTGGGTCGAACATATCTTCCATGATCCCAGATCTACTTCGCACGGCCCCGGTTGGCGACTCCGCGCGCCATCTTGCGGCGCCATGTCGCGACGCGCGCCGCCCGGAACCGGCGCGACGGAATGGCGGCCATGCGCCGTAACAGCCTGCGACAGGGGCGATGAGGCCCCTGGCGACAGGAGTACGGAGATGAAGAAGATCACTCTCGCGATTACGGGCTCGCTGCTGGCGCTCGCCGCCGGCGGCGCCGTCGTCGCCAAATCGGACAGGCATGAAGAGCGGAGCGAGCGGCGGGCGGAAATGATTGATTCGATGTTCGAACGGTTCGACGCCGACAAGGACGGCGCCCTTGACGCCGCCGAGATCGAAGCCGCGAAGGCCGCCCGTTTCGCCGGCGCGGACGGGGATGGCGACGGGAAGATCTCCGTCGAGGAGATGAAGGCCCGCGCCGCCGCCAGGGCCGAGGCCCGCGCCGAAGCGCGTTTCGCGCGGCTCGACGCCAACAAGGATGGCGGCGTCGACGCGACGGAGCTTGCCGCGGCGAGCGAAGGCCGCCACAAGAGGATGTTCGAGCATATGGACGCGGATGACGACGGCCGCGTGACCCGCGAGGAGGCGGAAGCGGCGCGGCCGCCCCGCCATGGCCACGGTCATGGCCCGCACGACCGGGCGCCGGACCTGGACTGACGAAAACGGCGCGAAAGGGGCCGGGAGACCCGTTGCGAATGTCTTTCGACGGCTTGAGCGAAGAGACGGACGAGGCGCTTCTGGCCCGCTTCGCCGCCGGCGACCGGCTGGCGGCGCGCGCCCTGACCATGCGGCTGACGCCGCGCGTGCATGGGCTGGCGCGGCGAATGCTGAGGGATGACGCCGAAGCGGAGGACGTGGCGCAGGAGGCGATGATGCGGCTATGGCGGATCTCGCCGGACTGGCGGGAGGGGGAGGCGAAGCTCTCCACCTGGCTGCACCGGATCGCGACCAATCTCTGCATCGACCGGATGCGCAAGCGCAAACGGGGCGGCCCGCCGCTGGACGAGATCGAGGAGCCGACCGACCCTACGCCCGGCGCCGTCGCGCGGCTGATCGCGACCGACCGGGCCCAGGCGGTGAACGCGGCGATCCGCGCCCTGCCCGAGCGCCAGCGGATCGCGATCACGCTCCGGCATTTCGAGGATATGGGCAATCCCGAGATCGCCGCGGCGCTGGAGATCAGCGTCGAGGCGGTGGAGAGCCTGCTGACGCGGGGAAGACGGTCGCTGGCGCGCGATCTCGCGCAGCCCACGCAACCGGGAACAGGATGAGCGATGCCTGAGGATGGAAAGATGACGCTCGACGAATTCGAGACCGGGCTGGCGCGCTGGGGCGCGGATATTCCGCGCTGGCCGGCGCCGGCGCGCGCCGAAGGCGCGGGTTTGCTTGAACATTCGGAAGAGGCGCGGCGGCTGCGGGACGCGGCGGCGGCGCTGGACGCGGCCTTCGCCGCCGCGCGCGAAGCGCCGCAGGAGGCGCCCG
>JBKECG010000410.1:0-5643 GCA_047974395.1 Pikeienuella sp.
GGTCCCGATCGTATTCCTGCTCAAGCCGGGCGGCTTCGGCGGCGGCGACCGTCTGGTCGTCCGCGCCCTCGACCTCGACCGGCGCCGCCTTGCGCCATTCGGCGAGATAGGCGTCGTCATCCTTCGCCCCGACCTTCATCGCGCAGCGGTCGATGGCCTGTTCGAACCGCTCGGGCAGCGCGACCTTGGCGGCGCGCCGGCCCTTTCCGACAATGACCTGCGCGGGAATGTCCCGCCAGTAGACCGTGACGACCTGCGGCATGTTTTCTCCCGCCTCTCAATTCGCCTGATGCGCCCGATACGACGTTCCGGCGCGCATGATCGCGACAAGCGGAATCCGATTTCCGACATGATAGCGTCATCAACCGGTCTTCGCCATGAGGCAAGTCGCATTTTGGCCTTGTGAGGTCGCATTTTCGCGGCTATCCAAAGCATCCGGCGGCTGATCGCCGGTCAGTCAAGGTTCGCGCGATGTCCGCCTCTCCTCCCTCCATATCTTTCGAGTTCTTTCCGCCGAAAGGGCCGAAAGGGGCGATGCGGCTCTGGCGGTCGGTGGAGCGGCTGGCCCCGCTCGGCCCGCGCTTCGTTTCGGTCACCTATGGCGCCGGCGGCTCCACGCGCGAGCGCACCGTGGCCGCGATCCAGACCATCCGCGACCGCGCCGGACTGGATGTCGCGGGACATCTGACCTGCGTCGGGGCCGGCAGGGAGGAGACGATGGCCGTCGCCCGGACCTACGCCAAGATGGGTTGCCGGCGCATCGTCGCGCTTCGCGGCGACGGGGCCGAGGGCGCAGGCACGTTCGCGCCGCATCCGGGCGGGTTCTCGGGCTCGGTCGATCTCATCCGCGCGCTGAAGGACGAAGGCGGGTTTCACGTCACCGTCGGCGCCTATCCCGAACCCCATCCCGAGGCCCGGGGCGAAGGCGCGGATATCGCGCATCTGAAACGCAAGTTCGACGCCGGCGCCGATGACGCGATCACGCAGTTCTTTTTCGACACCGAAACCTTCCTCAGGTTCCGCGACCGCTGCGCCGCCGCCGGGATCGAGCGGCCGATCATCCCCGGCGTGCTGCCGATCGAGGATTTCGCCCGCATGGCCGGCTTCGCCGCCCGTTGCGGCGCGCGCGTGCCCGACTGGATGAAGACCGCCTACGCCAACGCCGAGGCGGCGGACGCCGTGGAGCTGCTTTCCGTCTCCATCGCCGCCGAGATGTGCGATCGTCTGCGCCGCGAGGGCGCGGGGCATATCCATATCTACACGCTCAACAACCCGGATCTTCCCTATCAGGTCTGTCAGGCGCTCGGCGTCGAGGTCAGGCCGATGCGGATCGCTGCAACCGGCGGTTGCGGCTGATCGCCGGCGGCGCCTTGCCGCCGGCCGCGCCGTCCTCTACCTCTTGTCGCCGGCAACAGGGACAGGGGAGTCGGGATGGGGGCCGAGATCGCCACAGCAGTCGAGCTATCCGGCGCCCAGGCGCCGGGGCGCGGCGGCGCGATCGCGGGGCTTGATCTCGGCACCAATAATTGCCGGCTTCTGGTCGCGCGCCCGCAGGGCGGCGCCTTGCGCGTGGTCGACAGTTTCTCGCGCGCGGTGCGGCTTGGCGACGGGATCGAACGTTCGGGCGCGCTCGACCCGGCGGCGATGGACCGCGCCGTCGCCGCGCTTGGCGTCTGCGCCGAAAAGCTGCGCCGCGCGCAACCGCAGAAATTCCGCGCCGTCGCCACCGCCGCCTGCCGCCATGCGCTGAACGGGCGGGATTTCGCCGACCGCGTGCTGAAGGAGACCGGAATCACGCTGGAGATCATCTCCGCCGAGGAGGAAGCCCGGCTCGCCGTCGCCGGCTGCGGCCCGCTGGTGGACCCGGCGGCGGAGCGGGTGCTGGTCTTCGATATCGGCGGCGGCTCGACCGAACTGGTGCTGCTGGACCTCGCCGGAATCGCGCCCGAGGCCCGCCCCGCCGGCGTGCGCGGGGTTGGCGCGACCGGGGGGGCGCGGGTGCTGGACTGGGTTTCGATCCCGGTCGGCGTCGCCACGCTGGAGGACAAGTTCACCGAGATCTCCGATTCGTCCCGCCGTTTCGGCCTGATGACCTGGTATTTTGAAGAGCTGATCGCCGATTTCGCCCGCCCCATGGCCGATGAGGCCGCCGAGCGCCCCTTGCAGCTTATCGGCGCCTCCGGCTCGGTGACGACGATCGGCGCGGCCCATCTCGGCCTTCGCCGTTATGACCGCAACCGGGTGGACGGGCTCTGGCTGCCGTTCCGCTCGGCGCTCAGGATCGCCCGCGAGCTCGCCTGCCTTTCCGACGACGCGCGCCGCCAGCACCCGAGCATCGGCGCCGATCGCGCCCGGCTGATCGTGGCGAGTTGCGCGATCCTCTCGGCGATTCTCAACGCCTGGCCGACGCAGCGCCTGCGCGTCGCCGACCGGGGGCTGCGCGAAGGGCTGATCTACACCCAGACCGCGCCGGCGCCGCAATGACGGGAACCGGCGGAAGCGGCCGCGGCGCGCGCGAATTGCGCCAGAAGGTGAAGACGGCGAAGGGGCGCAAGCTCTCCTCCAAGCTCTGGATCGAGCGGCAGATCAACGATCCCTATGTGCAGCGCGCGCGGGCCGAGGGCTATCGCGGCCGCGCCGCCTACAAGATCATGGAGATCGACGACAAGCATCGTTTCCTCGTCCCCGGCGCGCGGGTGGTCGATCTTGGCTGCGCGCCCGGCGGCTGGCTTCAGGTGGCGGTCCCGCGGGTCAACGCGCTCGGCGAGAAATCAGGCAAGAAGATCGGCCGTATCGTCGGCGTCGATTTGCAGGAGGTGGACCCGATTCCGGGCGCGACCCTGATGCAGCTCGATTTCCTCGACGAAGGCGCCGATGACGCGGTGAAGGCGGCGCTCGGCGGGCCGGCGGAGGTGGTGATGTCGGACATGGCCGCGGCCTCTTCCGGCCACAAGCAGACCGATCATCTGCGGATCAGGGCGCGGGTGGAGGCCGCCGCCCTGCTCGCCTTCGATGTGCTGGAGCCGGAAGGGACCTTCGTCGCCAAGGTGCTGGCCGGCGGGGCGGAGAGCGATCTTCTGGCCGAGCTGAAACGCAAATTCCGCAAGGTCGTCCACATGAAGCCGCCATCCTCGCGCAAGGACAGTTCCGAAAAATTCGTCGTCGCGACCGGATTCCGGGGCGACGACGCCGGCTGACGGGCGTATTCGTTCCGGATATCCGCATGGCGAGGGGAAGGCGGCGGATGAAGACCATCTCCATGATCATTCTGGCGTTCAATCTGATCGCCGCGCCTGTTTCAGCCTTCGAACCCGATGAGTTTCATCTGGGCTTTGAATTGGGCGGCTCAATAGAAAAGGCGCAGGAGCATGCGCGCTCCCGAGGGTGGACGCTTCGAAACCTGTCCGGCGCGTTTTCGGACGATTGGAGCGTCGAAGGCGCGAACGCCACCATCTATATGTGCGATGATGAGATCGACGCGGTCGGGCGTGAATTCGCCGGCGGGGTGGATGAATTCGCCATCATTGCGGACAAGCTGGGCTGGGCGATGAGAGAGCCGCGAACAAGCGTCTCCACATCCATGACCGACGGGGTCCGCCTTTCATATGTCAACACGACGTTCAAGCAGCATGACGGCGCGGGCGTATCGGTTCAACTCGCCAGCCGAGATGGGAGAACCAGCATAAATACGATCATATGGGGACCGCCATCAGGGAAGTGCCACGGGTAATCACTTGACCTGAAATGGAACGCTTTGGTCCAGACAGGGCCGCCGACCGCTCTCAGTCCTTCACCAGCCGCAAATGATCGCGCCGCCGTTCGCCCTTGCCGTCGCCATCTCCGGCGAAGCTGGCGAGCGACGGGCGGTCCATCGTGAAGGGCGCCGCGCCCTCGGCGAAGCCCGGCAAGGGTTCGGCCGGATCCGCGACGCCGGCCGGCTCCAGCGCGGCGCGGAGCAGATGGCAGCGCCGCGGCGCGCGGGCGATGCGCCCGCTTTCCTCCAGCCCGAACGCGTGGACCGCCGCCAGCAGGCGATCGACCCTGCCGAAATCGCTGCGGAGCGGCGCGAGGATCAGCTCCATCTCCACCATCGGCGCGCCGGGCGCCCGACCCTCGATCCGGGCGACGGCGACTGCGCCCTGGGCCAGCGCCTCGTCAGCGAGGGAGAGCAAGGCGCGCCGGCTTTCATGTTCGATCAGAGATTCAAAGCTCATCCCCCTGATCTCCAACCCGAAAACCTCATGAAGTTCAGGGCCGGCCAGGCGGATGCGGTAATCTCCGGGCCCGATCTGCTCCAGCACCGCGATCTGGGCGAAAAGCGCCGCGCCAAGCCCGGCCGCCGTCACCTCCGCCCGATAGGGCGCGGCGCGGCCCGCGCGCAGCTTCACCCAGAATTCATGTAACGCCCGCGTGCCGGCATGTTCCATTTCGACACGGTTCATTCCGGGCTCCCCTCCCAGATTGGTGCGCTCTTTGCTGCATCCATTGCGTTCATATGCTATCTTCACGCCTCTTTTCACACCAGTTCAACCTGTTATCGGCCAGGCGACGCAATTCGTCTAAAAATCCTTGCAAATATCGGACCAAATCGCTCCATCCCCCGCGCGCGGCCTTGGCGAGGCGGCGTCGCCGGCCTAATCTTCGCCGCGCAGCAAAGAGGAGCCGAAATGCAGTCGATGACCGGATTCGCCGCGGTCGAGACCGACGCCGCCGGGCGGCGCTGGCGATGGGAGGCGAAAAGCGTGAACGGCCGGGGGCTGGACCTGCGCTTTCGTCTCGCCGAAGGCGCCGAGGCGCTGGAGCCGGAATTGCGCGCGCTGGCGGCGAAGGCGTTCAGCCGCGGCAATGTCAGCATCTGGCTGCGCGCCGACGATGGCGGCGAGGCTCCGCGCGCGTCGCTCGATGAAACCGCGCTCCGGGCCGCCATCGACGCCGCCCTGACCGGCGAGGCGATGGCGGAACAGGCCGGGTTGCATCTCGCCCCCGCGAGCATCGCAGAATTCCTGCGCCTGCGCGGCGTCATGGAGCCCAGCGCCGGCGGCGCGCCCGACGGGGCGGCGCTGGCGGCGCTGCGCCAGGGTTTCGCCGCCCTGCTCGACGGCCTGGCCGCCGCGCGAAAGGAAGAGGGCGCGCGCACCCGCGATGTCGTCGCCGGCTTCATCGACCGGATAGAGACCCTGACCCTCGAAGCCGCCGGCGCCTTCGAGGCGAGCCGCGAGGGCGCAGCAGGGCGGCTTCGCGAAAGGCTCGCGGCGCTGCTGGAAGCTGGCGCGGAGACCCCGCCCGAGCGTCTGGCGCAGGAATTGGCCCTGATCGCGGTCAAGGCCGATATCCGCGAGGAACTGGACAGGCTTCAGGCCCATGTCGCCGCCGCGCGCGATCTTCTCGCCGCCAGGGGGCCGGTCGGACGCAAACTCGATTTCCTGACCCAGGAATTCAACCGGGAGGCCAACACGCTCTGCTCCAAGGCCTCCAGCGCCGCGCTGACCGCCATCGGGCTGGAGCTGAAAGTCGTGATCGACCAGTTGCGCGAGCAGGCCCAGAATGTCGAATGAAAGGGTTTCGATGAACCGTCGCGGGTTGCTCTTCATCCTGTCTTCGCCATCGGGGGCCGGCAAGTCCACCGTCTCGCGCCGGTTGCTC
>JBKECG010000427.1:0-3572 GCA_047974395.1 Pikeienuella sp.
TACATGACGCCTGTCGGACGGAAAAGCAAGATATGGCGCGCGGGAACGGCGCTTCGCGCAAGTCGGGGTTTCGGGCGGTCGGCTTTTGCGGCGCGCCTGGCCCTGCGGTTCGGCGCCGGGCCGGTTCAGCGCCTTGCGGCCGGGCGTTTCACGTTCGCCTCGGATCGCAGGAACGCCCGATCCGCCGGCGTCATGTCCTGAACCGGCAGCGTGTTGAACTGGCTTGGAGCGGTGAATATCATCCGATAGTCGGCTTGTTCCCGGATCTCGGTGACGCTGGACCAGGGGATTCCTGCTCACCTTTCCAGAGAAGCCAGATGAAGAAAGCGAGCATCGCCGCTTCCGCCAGCCACAGCGATTTCCGGCCGATCACACCGCGCCGCCAGACGAAGGTTCTGACGGCGTCGCGGACAATGTTCTCAGTATAGACGACGTTGACGGTTCTGATATGCGCTTCCGGCGAGCCATTTTCCATTTGTCGCCCTTTCGCCGCCCGCCATTACGGGCCGAATCTCTCCGTGATCTTCTGGCGAAGCTGATCCCTTGTCTGCCGATAGGCCGCCAGCTTCGCCTCGCGCCCTTCGGCCAGGCCGGTCGGGTCCAGGGTCGGCCAGTATTCGACCTCGATATGATGGCGGCGGGTGTATTCCTGCGCCCGGCGCTGTGCGGCCGGCGACAGCGCGATGATCAGGTCGTAGCTTTCGACATCCTCGCCCCAATCCTCGAAATCGTCGAAGCTCTTGACCCGGTGGCGGGTCAGGTCGACGTCGATCTCGCGGCAGACCTCGACCGCGAAACCGTCCACCTCCATCTCGCTCTTGACCCCGGCCGACTGGACATAGACCGAAGAGCCGAGAAGCTGTTTGGCCATGCCCTCCGCCATCGGCGAGCGGACCGCGTTGTGATCGCAGCAGAACAGGACGGAACCGGGAAGATCCCCCGCCATGTCAGCCCCGGAACTGGAGCACGCAAACCAGGGTGAAGAGCCGCCTTGCGGTGGCGTCGTCGGTCTCGACCTTGCCCTCCAGCCGCTCCTTCAGGACGCGCGCGCCCTCGTTGTGGATGCCGCGCCGGCCCATGTCGATCGCCTCGATCTGGCTCGGCGGCAGGCGTTTCACCGCGTCGAAATAGCTTTCGCAGATCTGGAAGTAATCCTTCACGATCTGCCGGAAGGGTGACAGCGAGAGGTGGAATTCCGCGGCGGCCTCGCCGGCCTCGGTCGTCACCTCGAAGACCAGCCGCCGTTCGCGCATCGCCAGATTGAGCCGGTAGGGCCCGCCGGCCCGGCCGGGGAGGGCGAAGACATTCTCTTCGAGCAGGTCGAAAATCGCGACCTGACGCTCCTGCTCGACCTCGGGCGTCGGCGCGGAAAGACCGGCCGTGTCGAGGTCGATGGCGATCAGGCGCCCGGTTCGGTTCTCGGCATCCATCGCTTCACCCGTTCATCGCATCGAGCCGGCATCGCACGGAAAGCCCATGCGCCTCCAGCCCTTCGGCCTTCGCCAGCGCCTCCGCCGCCGGGCCGATCGCGGCCAGGGCGCCGGGGCTCATCCGCGCCGTCGTCGTCCGTTTCATGAAATCCAGCACCGAAAGGCCGGAGGAGAACCGCGCCGAACGTGCGGTCGGCAGCACATGGTTGGGGCCGCCGACATAATCGCCGATCGCCTCCGGCGTATGCGCGCCGAGGAAGATCGCGCCGGCATGGCGGATCTTCGCCGCCAGCCCCTCGGCGTCGGCCACGCAAAGCTCCAGATGCTCCGGCGCGACGCGGTTGGCCAGCGTGGCGGCCTGATCGAGATCACGCGCTACGATCAGCGCGCCATGGTCGCGCCAGCTCGCCCCGGCGATGGCGCGGCGGGCCAGAGTCTCCAGCCGCTGCTCGACCGCCTCGCCGACGGCTTCGGCGAAGGCCGGATCGTCGGTCACCAGAATCGACTGCGCGCTTTCGTCATGCTCGGCCTGGCTCATCAGGTCGAGCGCGATCCAGTCCGGGTCGTTGTCCCGGTCGGCGATCACCAGGATCTCGGACGGGCCGGCGATCATGTCGATGCCGACATGGCCGAAGACCCGCCGTTTCGCCGCGGCGACATAGGCGTTGCCCGGCCCGGTGATCTTGTCCACCGGCCGGATCGGCCCGGCCCCATAGGCCAGCGCGGCGACGGCCTGCGCGCCGCCGATGCGCCAGATCTCGTCCACGCCGGAAAGCCGCGCGGCCAGCAGCACCAGCGGATTGGCCTGACCATCCGGCGTCGGCGCGGCGATCGCCAGCCGCCCGACCCCGGCGACGCGGGCCGGGATCGCGTTCATCAGCACCGAGGACGGGTAGCTCGCCAGCCCCCCCGGCACATAGAGCCCGGCGCTCTCCACCGCGCCCCAGCGCCAGCCGAGCACCGCGCCGCTGCCGTCGGTCCAACTCGCATCCTCGGGTTTCTGGCGCTGGTGATAGGCGCGGATGCGCTCAGCGGCCAGCGCCAGCGCCTCGCGGTCGCCCTGCGGGACGGTGGCGATGGCGTCGTCGATCTCCTCATCGGTGATCCGCAGCCCGGCCGCGTCGGTTTCGAAACGGTCGAAACGGGCGGTCAGCTCCAGCACCGCCCCGACGCCGCGCGCCCTGACATCCGAGATGATCGCGGCGACGGCGTCGTCGACATCGGCCTCGGCCTCGCGCTTCTGGTCCAGGAAGGCGGCGAAGCGGGGTTCGAAATCCGGCTCATGATGGGAAAGGCGCAGCGGCATGTTGATCCTGTCGTCAGTCGGTCCCGGCGGTTTAGGGGCGGCGCCGCCCGAGTTCAACAGCGGCGTCGCCGGAGCCGGCGAAGGGCCTCGTCCCCCCGGTTCCGCGTCGCATGTCAGAAATGCTGCGGATGGCCGCCGGCCGCCCAGGGGCGGGTCAGATCGACCAGGCCGACATTCACGCATTCGACCTGCATGTGCAGGGTCGAGGCGCCCGAACAGGCGACGGTGATCAGCCCGGCGCCGTCCTCGCCCGGCTCGAAACGGATGTCGAGCAGGTTGAACACCGCATCCTTGCGGCGCGGGTCCAGCCCGGCGGCGCGGGCGCGGAGCACATCGTCGAAGGTCAGCGCAGCGGCGACCCGCTCATGGGCGCGTTTCTCGCGCGCGGCGCGGGCGCTGTCCTCCCAGCGGAAACGATAGAGCAGCAGCGAGAAGCGCCGCCGGCGCGGGGCGTAATGGACATTGGCGACCTTGCCGACCGCATCCTGCGTCAGCGCGGCGATGACGCCGAGATCCTCGGCGCTCTCGGCGCGGAGCCTGAGCGGCGTCTCGCCGCCTTCGCCGAATGTCGCGTCGCGCACCATCGCCTATCCGCTCACCCTCTCGATCCGCGCCCCGCAGGCGGACAGTTTCTCCTCGACCCGCTCATAGCCGCGGTCGAGATGATAGACCCTGCTGACCACGGTTTCACCCTCCGCCGCAAGCCCCGCCAGCACCAGAGAGGCCGATGCGCGCAGATCCGAGGCCATCACCGGCGCGCCCCTGAGCCGTTCGACCCCCTCGACCCGCGCGACGGCGCCGTCGATCTCGATCTTCGCGCCCATGCGCGAGAGTTC
>JBKECG010000471.1:0-2535 GCA_047974395.1 Pikeienuella sp.
CGGGCGGAGGCGACCTATCTGCGCCACAGCGGCGTCAACGGGCGCGCAGTCATCGGCGGCTATCTCTGGCGGCTGCATTGCCCTGCAGGCGAGGGGCTGCCGGCCGCCAGCTTCGGGTCGCTCAGCTTGTTCGAGCCGACCCCGGAGGGAGTATTCGTCTTCGTAGACCATGAAGTGCGCCGCTACGCCATCGGCGACCGCACGCCGGGCCTGCGCCATAACGCCGATGGTTCGCTCGATATCTGGATCTCGGCGAAAAATCCGGGCGCGGATCGCGAAAGCAACTGGCTGCCGGCGCCGCCGGGGCCGTTCCATCTGTTTCTGCGGGCCTATCTGCCGCGGATCGAACTGATCGAGAACCGGTATCAGGTTCCCGACCCGGAACTGGTCGAAGGCTGATTCAGGCGACATGAAAACACAGGGAGACTCCACATGATCCGACAGACGATCACGCGCCGCGCGGCCTTCGCCGCGCTCATCGCCGCGGCGGCCTTTTCCGCAGAGGCCCAGACCAGCCTGCGGGTGCACACCACCAATCCGGGCTCATCCGCCTTCTCCTTCACCACGACCATGCAGAAGGTCGCGCAGCGCGAATTGCCGGTGAAGATGAACGTGACCTCGGGGATGACCTCGACCCGCTCGACCCTGGACGCGGCGCGCGGCCAGGTGGATTTCTTCATCTCCTCGCCGGCGATCAACTATTTCATGGCGAACAAGATGGCCATGTACGCCGAGATGGAGAACGCGCCCGAGCTTTTCCAGAACGTGCGCAGCGTGGTGAATTTTCCGCTCGGCCCCTATCATATCATCACCTTCGCGGATTCGGGGATCACCAGCCTGGAGGACATCAAGGGCAAGCGCGTCTTCCTCGGCCCGCCGGGCGGCGCGGCGACCACGGTCGGGCTGGCCATCGTCGAAAGCTCCACCGGCTACAAGCCGGATGTGGATTACGAATTGGCCAAACTGGACTGGAGCACGGGCAACCAGGCGTTTCAGGACCGTCAGGTCGATCTGGCCATCATCCCGACCGAACTGCCCTCCGCGAGCATCGAGCAATTCGCGCTGCTGAACGAGATCCGCATGATCGGCGTCGCCGATGAAGCCCTTGAGCGCGGCCCGCTCCAGAAGATGCTGAGCGTGCCGGGCCGCACCATGGTGGCGATCCCGGCGGATATCTACGGCCCGAACCAGGTCAACGAGGAAGCGGTTGAAACCGTCGGCAGCTGGGTCGGCATCGGCTCCCAGGTCAATGTGGACGAGGAGATCACCTATCAGCTCACCAGGTCGATCTTCGAGAATATCGGCGAATTCCACGAGGCCGCAGCCTGGATGAAGACCATCACGCTGGAGACGGCGCTCGACAACATGAACGCGCCTCTGCATCCCGGCGCGCTCCGTTATTATCGTGAGGCCGGCGTCGAGATCCCCGAGGAGCTGATCCCGCCTGAGGCGCAATGATCGGAAATTGAAAGCGAAGGAGAGTTCGGCATGATTGATTTCCGCATTCCGCGTCGCGGGGCGCTGGCCGCGCTTGCGGCGCTCGCCGCGGCGGCTGTCTTCCCCGCCCACGCCCAGACCACCAATCTGCGGGTGCACACCACGAATCCCGGAAGCTCGGCTTTCACCTTCACCACAACGATGCAGAAGATCGCGCAACGTGAATTGCCGGTGAAGATGAACGTGACCTCGGGCATGACCTCGACCCGCTCGACCCTGGACGCGGCGCGCGGCCAGGTGGATTTCTTCATCTCCTCGCCGGCGATCAACTATTTCATGGCGAACAAGACGGCCATGTACTCGGAGATGGAAAACGCGCCCGAGCTCTTCAAGAATGTGCGCGCCGTGGTGAATTTCCCGCTCGGCCCCTATCACATCATCACCTATGCCGATTCGGGGATCGCCAGTCTGGAGGACATCAAGGGCAAGCGCGTCTTCCTCGGCCCGCCGGGCGGGGCGGCGACGAGAGTCGCGCTCCTGATCCTCGAGAGCGCGACGGGCTACAAGCCCGATCAGGATTACGAACTTTCCAAGCTCGACTGGAGTTCGGGGAATCAGGCGTTTCAGGACCGTCAGGTCGATCTCGCCATCATCCCGACCGAACTGCCCTCCGCGAGCATTCAACAATTCGCCCTTCTGGGCGAGATCCGCCTGATCGGCATTTCCGAGGAGGCTTTCTCCCGCGGCCCGCTGGAGCAATGGCTCACGCAGGGCGTGCCGGGCCGCGTCGTCGTCGAGATTCCACCCGATATCTATGGCGACAACCAGGTCAATGAGGAGCCGATCAAGGCGCTCGGAAGCTGGGTCGGCATCGGGACGCAGGTCAAGGAGGATGAGGAGATCGTCTACCAGCTCACGAAGGCGATTTTCGAGAATATCGGAGAGTTCCACGAGACGGCCGACTGGATGAAGGCGATCACGCTGGAGACCGCGATCATGAACATGTACGCGCCGCTGCATCCCGGCGCGCTCCGCTATTATCGCGAGGCGGGCCTCGAAATCCCCGAAAACCTTATCCCGCCCGAGGCGAAATGATGA
>JBKECG010000462.1:0-6871 GCA_047974395.1 Pikeienuella sp.
CGGCCCCGGTCAGAAGCGCCCCGCCAAGACGGAAATCCACGCCGTCGTCGAGCACAACCCGCTCCCAATGGGTCAGCGACGCGCCGTCAAAGGACCGCGCCCCGCCGCTGAAGGTCAGAACATCCTCGAACATGTCGGCGGTTCCGACGTCGTCGCCGCCATTGAAGCTGGAGGAGCCGACATCCACCGCCCCGGCGACTGTCGTCAGGTCGGAGCCTTCGCCCATATCGACCGCGCCCTGGATCGAGCCGTCGAGGAGCGAGAACGTGTCGTTTCCGAGCCGCGTCCGCACATCGCCGTCGATCGCGCCATGGCTGGTGATGGCGATTTCGCCGTCGCCGTCGACAATCGCCACTCCCGAAAGCGCCGACAGGCGGGCGGTGGAGGCGAGGTCGAGCGAACCGGCGACGCCCATGGTCTCGACGCCCGCCCCTGCGCCGGTTCCGCCGGCGACCACGCCGGCGAGATCGATGTCGAACGGGCTGCTGGCGTCAACCGCGCCGGCCACGGCGAAAACGCCGGAAGCGTCGACGCCGGTCGCTTCGATGCGCCCGTTTTCGCCCTGCATGACTCTGGCCGGGCCGTGGAAGGAGACCACATAGGCCCCATGCGAGGCCTGGCCCGTGGTGTCGATGATCCCGCCGGTCTGTGTGAACGAGGCCTCGCCGGAGCCCGGCGCCAGGGACAGAGCGCCGTAGCCGCCCTGATAGGCGCTGCTGACGTCGCCGCGGGTTCGTATCGAGCCGCCGCTTTGCGTGATGCGGGCGGCGCCGGTCGAGGGGGTGAGTACGGAAATATCGGTCTGCGCGACGGCGCCGGCGGAGCCGGGGCCGGTGACGAAGATGTCGCCGCCCGTAATGGTGATCTCGGCGGAGCCGTTTATGCGGGTCGAGGCCATGCCGTCGCTGACATTGGCGATCAGACCTTCCGCGTTCGAGCCGCCGGTTTCAACCTCGCCGCCGCTGAAGAGGATCGAGGCGTTTCCCGTTCCGCCATTCACAAGGGCGAACACGCCCTCGGCGTTCGCCGCCGGGCCGGCGGCGCCGGTGACGACGCGGCCGGCGCTCATCTCCACCCGGGCGTCGCCCAGACGGGTTCGGGCGACGAGGCCGTGCGCGTTGTCGCCCTGGGTCTCCACCAGCGTATTCGGGGTGGCGAGGACGATATTGGAGTTCCCGTCGCCCACGGCGGCGCCGCCGGCGGTGTTGATGATCACGTCGCCGCCATTGAAGGCCGCGACGCCATGCCCGCCAGGATTGAGCGTGCCTATCGACACCGTGTCGCCGGTCACGATGACGCCGTTGCCGAGCGCGCCCTCGGCGCGCAGGCCCGCGCCGCCGGACAGAAGGTCGAGATTGCGGAAGGTCGCCATTGACGAGCCTGGCGCGTCGGCCCGGCCGCTGTTCACGGTCGAGGAGACCACGCCTTCGTCCGAGACGTTGATAAAGGTGTCGCCGCGCGCCTCGAACACGCCGCCGGAGCCGATGCGCAGGCCGTCCCCGTTCGGCGCGCCGGTTATGATGTCGAGCGCGCCTTCGGCCAGAACCAGCGCGCGGGGAAGCCGCGCCTCCAGGACCGTGAAGCCCGCGGGCGGGCCGCCCACATGCGCCAATGTGACGTCGCCCCGGAAATACAGTTCTCCGCCGGAGACGATCGCCGTCGGGGCCGTGCCGGTGGTGGTCGCCGTCACCGGGTTCGCGGTCATGGTGAGCGAAGAGCCGGGATCGACGAAGATGGCGCTGCCCGCGCCGCTCATATAGGAGGAGCCGCCGGCGACGCAGGTCGATCCGCCATCCGCCCCGGCGGTGGCCGCGTTGATGCAGGCGGCCTGCGCCGGCGCGGCGGAGAGCGCCAGGGCGCCTGCCGTCATCGCGGCCGCAAATCCGGCATGCTGAACGCGCGCCGCCGTTGCGGCGCGCCCGTTGATTACGACACACGCTGATCTTCGCGGCAGGCCACGTTTACGCATATTGGTCATGATGTCCCGCATTAAGATTCAATTAATATTTTTGTCGGATATTATTATTTTCATCAATCAATATTTTTTGAAGTGTGCGTGATCCAGCCCGGCCGCCATCCCCAGATCGGAACCGCCCGCGACAATCCCGAAGCGGATCGCCATCGCCGCGTTGCATCCGGCGGGCGAGGCGACCATTCTGCGGCGTGGGGATGACGTCAACTGGCGCCCCCGCCTGATGAATCAGGGCGCAGGACGCCCAAGGGAAGGAAGCAAGATGAGCGTCATACCGCGTGAACCCGCCGCCGAAATCGTGTCCAGAGCGCATGTGGACGGGCCGAAATACGACGCGATGCATGCGCGCTCGGTGCAGGACCCGGAGGGGTTCTGGGGAGAGGAGGCGCGCGCGCGGCTCGACTGGATCAAACCCTTCTCACGGGTGAAGAACACGAGTTTCGCGCACCCGGACGTCTCGATCAGGTGGTTCGAGGACGGGGTGCTGAACGTCTCGGCCAACTGCATCGACCGGCATCTGGCGAAGCGCGCCGATCAGGTCGCGATCATCTGGGAGGGCGACGAGCCCGGCTCTTCACGTAACATTACCTATCGTGAGTTGTATGAGCAGGTCTGCCGTCTGGCCAACGTACTGAAGAATCAGGGCGTGAAGAAAGGCGACCGGGTTGTGCTCTACCTCCCGATGATTCCGGAGGCCGCCTACGCCATGCTCGCCTGCGCCCGGATCGGCGCGGTGCATTCCGTGGTCTTCGCCGGATTCTCGCCAGAGTCGCTCGCCAACCGGGTGAACGATTCCGGCGCCCGCATCGTCATCACGGCGGACGAGGCCCCGCGCGGCGGTCGCCGGACCCCGCTGAAATCCAACGCCGACGCCGCAATGCTGCATTGCTCGGACAAGGCGAAGCTGCTGGTGGTCAAGCATACCGGCGGCCAGACCACCTGGGTCGAGGGGCGGGATGTGGACCTGACCGCGGCGATGAAGGCCGCGCCGGCCGATTGCCCGCCCGAGCCGATGGGGGCGGAGGACCCGCTGTTCGTGCTTTACACTTCGGGCTCCACCGGGCGGCCGAAAGGGGTCGTCCACACTTCCGGCGGCTATCTTCTCTATGCGGCGATGACGCATCAACTCACCTTCGACTATCACGAAGGCGATATCTTCTGGTGCACCGCCGATGTCGGCTGGGTGACCGGGCACAGCTATATCGTCTATGGCCCGCTCGCCAACGGCGCGACCACGCTGATGTTCGAAGGGGTGCCGACCTATCCCGACGCCTCGCGGTTCTGGAAGGTCTGCGAGACGCACAAGGTCAACCAGTTCTACACCGCGCCGACGGCGATCCGCGCGCTGATGGGGCTGGGCGAGACCTGGGTGGAGGGGGCGGATCTCTCCTCCATCCGCATTCTCGGCACGGTCGGCGAGCCGATCAACCCCGAGGCCTGGGAATGGTATGATCGTGTCGTCGGCAAGCATGAATGCCCGATCGTGGACACCTGGTGGCAGACCGAGACCGGCGGCCACATGATCACGCCCCTGCCGGGCGCGATCGGCACGAAACCCGGCTCCGCCACCAAGCCCTTTTTCGGGGTCCAGCCGGTGATCCTCGACCCGAACACCGGCAAGGAGATCGACGAGACAGAAGCCGAGGGCGTCCTTTGCATCAAGGATTCATGGCCGGGTCAGATGCGCACCGTCTTCGGCGACCATGAGCGGTTCGTGCAGACCTATTTTTCCGACTTCAAGGGCTATTACTTCACCGGCGACGGCTGCCGGCGCGATGCGGACGGCTATTACTGGATCACCGGGCGGGTGGATGACGTGATCAACGTCTCCGGCCACCGGATGGGCACGGCCGAGGTCGAAAGCGCTCTGGTCGCCCACGCCAGGGTCGCCGAAGCGGCGGTGGTCGGCTATCCGCATGACGTGAAGGGGCAGGGGATCTACGCCTATGTCACGCTGATGCATGGCGAGACGCCCTCGGAGGAGTTGCGCAAGGAGCTGGTGCAATGGGTGCGAAAGGAGATCGGGCCGATCGCCTCCCCTGACCTGATCCAGTGGGCGCCGGGCCTGCCAAAGACGCGCTCGGGCAAGATCATGCGGCGCATCCTGCGCAAGATCGCCGAGAATGACTATGGCGCGCTTGGCGACACCTCCACCCTGGCCGAGCCGGGCGTGGTGGATGATCTGGTCGAAAACCGGATGAACCGCTGAACGGCGCGCCCTTGCGCCATGCTGCGGCGGTTCTGGTCTGGCTGTCCGCTCCGGCGGCGGCCGGGGCGGGTTTGTGCGAAACCGCCTCCGGCGCGCCACAACCCGCCGCCGCCTTGCTGGCGGCGGCGCTGGCGGCTGGTCCGGCGATCCATGTCGAGCGATTCGACTTGCGGGACCGCGACGGGGACGGGCGCGCCGATATCGTCCTGATGATGCGGGATGAGAGCTATAACGGCGCTCCGGTCTATGACCTGACCTATTACCGTGGCGAGGCGGCCGGGTTTTGCGGCCGCCTCGTCTTTTCCGGACGCGCCTCGCTTGGCGGCGCGCCCTATGATCTGACCTTCGGAGAGATGCGGGGCGGCTATCCTGATATCCGCTTCCGCTTCGATGAGGCCGACCCGGCCAGCCGGACGGTTCGTCCCGCGACGCAGATCTTCCGTTTCGATGCGGGCGAGGACGCCTATTCGCAGACCGGGTAGCGGCCCCGCGCCTCAACCCGCCAGCTTCGCCGCGATTCCGGCGACATGCCGGCCCTGAAAGCGCGCGCCCTCCAGCTCCAGCGCGCTCGGCTGGCGGGAGCCGTCGCCGGCGGCGATGGTGGAGGCGCCATAGGGCGAGCCGCCGGCGATCTCGTCCATGGTCATCTGCCCGGCGAAGGAATAGGGCAGGCCGACCACGACCATGCCCTGATGCAGAAGCGTGGTGTGGAAATTCAGGATCGTCGATTCCTGCCCGCCATGCTGGGTGGCGGAGGAGGTGAAGACCGAGCCGACCTTGCCGATCAGCTTGCCCGCCGCCCAGAGCCCGCCGGTCTGGTCCAGGAACTGCTTCATCTGCGCGGCCATGTTGCCGAAACGGGTCGGCGTGCCGAAGATCACCGCGTCGTAATCGGCAAGCTCGTTCGGGTCGGCGATCGGCGCCGCCTGATCCAGCTTGAAGCCGCTCTTCTTTGCGATCTCTTCGGGGACGAGTTCGGCGACGCGTTTCACCACCGCCTCCACGCCCCCGACCTCGCGCGCGCCGTCGGCGACGGCCTCGGCCATGGTTTCGATATGTCCGTATGAGGAATAGTAAACGACGAGAACCTTGGTCATTGCGGCTCCTTTGGGGTTCGGGCGAGTAGCGCCACGGGGCGAAGGTAGCGTGTCGCCGCTGGTGAATCATCGGGCGGTTTTCGCCAAGACTGTTTCGATTTCAGATACGATTGCGGGGGTGCGGGCGCTGTTCGTTTCGATATGGGGCGTCGGGCCATGAACGCCCTGATCAAGGGGAGGCGCACCAAAGAAAAAGGGCGCCCGCGAGGGCGCCCTTCGGTTTCAGCCCCGATCAGGATCAGTCCATATAGTTGGAGACATAGGCGAAAGCGGCGCGATGGGCCTCTTCGGCGTAATGCGGCGTGATCGTCTCGTACATGTCGATGGAGAGCGCCCACATCGCATCCATGATCGCGGAAGCGTTGGTGAGCGCGTTTTCGAAGGCCGGGCTGACCGGCAGGCCGAATCGCTCCGACAGCTCCTCCATGAGCTTGTGCGCGATCTCACGCTGATTCTTTATGTCGATCTGGCGAATGTGCCAGCTGCAATCCGAGCCGAGAATCAGCCGTCGCGCGATCGGCTGGCTGTTGTAATAGCCGACGACTTCATCCTCGATATTGCGGATATAGGTCTCCGGGTCCGGCGCCTCTTTCCGCGACTGGGGGCGAGAGACGATCTCGGAGATCGCAAGCTGATGCGATTCCGCGGCGGCGATGCAGGCCGCGACCGGGCTCGGAAAGAAGTGATAGACCGAAGGCATCGGCACGCCGGCCTGTTTGGCCACGGCCTGAATGGTCACGGCGGAGGTCCCGCCGCTCTCGATCAGCTCCTCGACCGCCGAGATTAGCTTGCGATAACGCGCGACCCCGTTGGCCCGCTCGGGCTTGCGGGGTTGGGGGATCACGGTCGGCGGAATCCGCTCGCTCCGTCTCCCGATATCTCTGTCGCGACTCGTATTCTGAACTAGCGATGACATGGCCCACAAACCTCAAAAGAGTTCCCACCCCCACGCGCGAGTCTAAAGGCGAAATTCAGATCATCAATACAACTTGATCAACAAATCAACACCGGTCGATAAAGTTTCTGTTATTGGGTCCGGCCCGATCGGACATAAAAATGCCCAGATCGGCCGGAACAGGGTTCGATTCGAAAAGGCGGGCGAAGCGCCTCAGAGATAGGGCGTGGGGTCGATGCTCTCGGCGCCGCGGCGGATTTCATAGTGCAGGGAGGGGCCCTGCGGCGGCGCCAGATCGGCGACGCGCGCGATCACCTGACCGCTTTGCACCCGGTCGCCCTTGCTGACCGTCACATCGGCGAGCCGGCCATAGACAGTCAGATAATCATTGTCGTGCCGGATCAGCACGATCGTTCCCAGCCCGCCCAGCGATTGCGAGATCAGCGCCACGGTGCCGGAACCCGCGGCCCGGACCGGATCGCCGGCGGCGGTGGCGAAATCGACCCCGTCATTGCGGTCCGGCCCCGGCGTGCGCGAGAACGGGCGCGAAATCGCGGCGTCGGTCGGCCTGCCGAGACCCGAGAGGCCGCTGGCCGAGCCGGTGGTCGCGGCGGCCGGCGGCTCGACGGCCCCGCCGCTGACCGCGGCGGTGTCCGTTCCCGCCGGCTCTTCGGGCGTGGCCTGCTCCTGGCCGGCGC
>JBKECG010000025.1:0-6991 GCA_047974395.1 Pikeienuella sp.
GATCGGGCCGGGGCGGACCCGGCGCTCGCCTCCGGCACTTTCGTCACCACGGAGACGGATGTGGTCGGGTTCTTCCTCTTTCTCGGCCTTGGCGGCGCGCTGCTGCTGTAGCGCGCCGGGACGTCAAGCGCCTGGTCGCATTGACCCCGCCGGCCCGAGGGTCGATGTTGCCGCCGCCATTACGCAAGGAGCTTGAAGCGCATGAAAACCCCCTGGCTGATCGGTGCGGGCGCAGTCGGCGTCGCCGCGCTCTGGTCTGCGGGCTGGTTCGCCGGCCGGTCGCTCTATGTCGAGCCGGAGGCCGATCGCGCCGTCGCCGAACTGCGCGAGGGCAAGCTGTTCTTCAACTATGAGCGGCGCGATATCGGCGGGTTTCCCTTCGCCTATGACGTTTCCTATCGGGGCGTCTCGATCGCGGACGAATCCGCCCTCTGGCGCTGGACCGCGGCCGGGCTGGAGATCGGCTCCGGCGTCGCCGACGCCGGGACGCTGGAGATCCGCCCCCCCGCCGAAAGCAAGCTGATCATCGAGGGCGCCGCCCTCGGCGAGGGCGAGGACGCGATCGCGCAGGTTTTCGACATCAAGGCCGAAGCGCCGGTCGTCAGGATCACGAATACCGGCGAGCGCGCGGATGTCGCGATCCGCGCCGCCGCGCTTGATGTGGTCCGGGCGCCGGATGCGGGGCCGATGAAGGACTGGCGGCTCAACGCCGCGGGCTTCTCCCTCGACGCGGCCTTTGACGAGCGATCGGGCGAGGCGGCGCTGAAGGCCGACAAGCTGTCCTACGCCCTCGACCTGTCCGTCGATCAGGTGATCGGGATGACGACCACGACGGAGCTGACCGATATCGCCGCCTCCTTCAGCGGCGACGGGCTGGATGCGCAGGATATGCCCGGTTTCATCGCCGGCGACGGCGCCGCCGAAGGCGCCATCGAAACCGGCGCGCAGCGGGTCACGATCAGCAATTCGGGCGGACCCGGACAGCCCCCCTACACGATAGGCTATGAGGCCGCCTCCAGCCGCGTCGCCGCCGCTCTCGGCAAGGGGCGCGTGCGTTACGAGGTCCGCTCGGGCGGAATCCTCTATTCCATGAAGAGCGAAGGCGACGGCTTCGCCGGCGATATCGCCCTCGGGGCGACCGACCTGATGCTCGACATGCCGCTCAGGCAGGGTGTCGCGCCCTATCAGATCACCCTCGGCGTGAAGGATCTCACCGCGGACGAGGCGCTCTGGTCGAACCTGGATCCGGCCCGCCAGCTCGACCGCGCCCCAATCGCGCTGGATCTGGACCTTGGCGGCGATCTCCGCGTCCTGGCCGATATCGGTTCGTCTTCCCTGGGCTCTCCGCCGGTCGATCTCGAAAGGCTGGAGATCCGCAAGCTCCATGCCGAGGCGCTGGGCGTGACGGCCGAAGCGAGCGGCGATGTGGAGATGTCCGGCGGCGGCCAGCCGCGAAAGGGTGAAATCGCGCTGGATTTGAAGGGCGCGCTTCAGCTTGTCGACAAGCTGGAGGCGGGCGGGTTGATCCCGCCAACCGCGGCTGCGGCCTTCAAATCCTCAGTATGGCGTTATGGCCGGCTGGGCGACGGGGGGCCGGATCACATCCTCGCCGATATCCGTATCGACAACAGCGAGATGACGATCAACGGCCAGCCGGTGGATTGAGGGCGCGGCCGGGCGCCCCGGCCTCGCCCGCCGTGTCCAGCGCCTCCGTCACCTGACGCAGATCGGTCAGGAGCGCCAGCAGGCGCTCCATCTTCTCCGCGCCGAAAGCGTGTTCGATCTCGCGATAGATCGCCTCCGAGGTTCCCGCCATCTCGCGATAGAGCGCCGCTCCCGCATCGGTCAGATCGACCGCATGGCGGCGGGCGTCCTCGGTCGGCGCCTCCCGGATCAGGCCCTTGGCCTCCAGCGCGCGGAAAATCCGCGTCAGCGAGGGCGCGAGGATCACGCAGCGCACCGACAGTGTCTTGGAATCGAGCGGCCCGCTATCGGCGAGCGCCCGGATCACCCGCCATTGCTGGATCGTCAGCCCATGGGCGTCCACATGCGGCTTGAACCGCCGCATCGTCGCCTCCCGCGCGCGCAGGAGCGCGATGGGCAGTGATCTCTCGAAATGCCTCAGCGGCGGATCGGGCGGGGTCATGGCCGCCTCAGTCGCGCCGGGCGTGGATCAGCGCCTCGCCGGTCTCGGATGTCAGGATCAACCGTCCGTCCGGGCCCAGCTCGTAGCCATGGACCAGCGCCAGCATGTCGATGAAACGGCGCTCCTGCTCAGACAACGCCGCAGCGCAGACGCCGCGGTTTCTGTTGGTCGTCGCGCGGCCGATGCTCAATCGCTCGCCGTCAATCGCGAATGGCGCCCCATACAGGTTGCAACCCGTATAGCCAAAAATCCTGCCGTCGGCGCTGAAGTGCATCGTCGCATATGAGCCGTCGATCATCCCGCCGCCGCCGATGCTCTCCACCGCAAACCACCTGTCGATCGGAAAGCTGATGGGCGCGCCGCCACAGCCGGAAAGACGCCAGCCATCGCCCGTCAGTTCCACGGTTTTCGAATGGAGCACGTCGCCGGAGGCGCAGACCGCATTCCCGATGCGGATCGACGCGCCAAGCGCCTGCGCGACATAAACAGCCGCGCCCGCGTCCTCCTGCGGCGCGGGCAGCGCCGCCTCTCGCCGCACCCGGCCGCTATCCGTCGTCAGCGCGATGCGGTCGCCGATGAAGGCCAGGCTCCAGTCCGGCTCGAACCCCCGGGCGTGAAAATCCGGTTCGGCGCCGGTTTCCCCGGAGCGCGTCTCTTGCGGGCCGCCGGTCAGCATGATCACGCCGGCCTCGAAATCATCCTCCCCCGCCGGAATCGCCACCGGGCCGCTGCTGAACCGGACCGCGCCATCAGCGGCGATCTCCGCGCTCAGCGTTCCCGCCTCGTCGGGGGCCATGATCTCGAAGGGAAAGGGGATCTGCGCGCCGTCCATGCGGTAGAGGACCGAGGAATAGAACGCCCCCGCCGCATTGCGATATTCGACGTGGAGCGTGGCCTCCCCGATCAGCGCGATCCGCTCGCGATAGGCGGCTTCGCCGGTGATCCGCCGGGCTTCAGCCCCGCCCGGCCCGCCGCCCTGATCAGCAGGCGCGGCGCCGGCGGCGAGAAGGAGAGCGAGGAGGATCAACAGGCGTTTCATTTCATGGATCCCCGCAAATATCGACTCCCGAGGATGTAGTCCCGCCCGGCGCGCCACGCAACGCCGGCCCCACCCGCCGGCCTTCGCCCCGAAAAGAGAAGTGCAGGCTTCTGTTGCCAGGCGCCTGCGGGCCCCGCCTGTAGCGGCTAAGCCACAGGACTTGAGGTTCGGTTTGGGCGCTGCTTACGCAGCGACGGCCACCGGAGCACGGTTGTCATTGGCAACTGTACTTTTTGCACCGATAACGGTGGTGGCTCACCGGGTGAAAGCAAACACCTTTAGACGTCCGTCGATCCTGTTTCGGCCCCTTTCCCGCCAATGAACGGGGGTCTGGTGGAGCCGCCGGGTACCGCCCCCGGGTCCGATCCGTGTATTACGTGCGCGTTTATCACCATAGTTCCCGAAGGAACGTTTCCAACATAGAGCGCCGGGGCGTCCTTGTGAAGGGCGCGCGTCACTTCCGCGCGGCCAGCGCCCGTCCGGCGGGGGGCGGGGCCTCCACCAGCGGATCGGTCAGCTCGCGCAGCAGCTTGCGGCGGATCGCGCGGGGGTAATCCTCGAAATTGCGGGCGATGGCGACGAAGGC
Organism: Pikeienuella sp.; assembly: GCA_047974395.1. GTDB lineage: Bacteria > Pseudomonadota > Alphaproteobacteria > Rhodobacterales > Rhodobacteraceae > Pikeienuella. Next base: position 3,772 of record JBKECG010000025.1, read on the forward strand.
GCCGCCGCCGATCACCTCGCGGCGGTAATATTCGGCGACGTTCTCCTCTCCGGTCTCGATGGCGAGCCCGTTGATGCGCACCCCGCCGCGCAAGAGCGCGTCGCGCATCCGCGCCGTGTCCAGCCCTTCATTGGAGGCGCCGTCGCCGGAGATGTCGACCACATTGCGTTCGCACAGGCCGGAGACGCGGCCCAGAAGATCGGCGGCGGCGAAAAGCGCGTCGCCGATCGCGGTGGAGAAATTCTCGAAGGCGCGGGGCGCGGCGTCCACCGCCGCCGCCAGCGCCTCTACATCGGCGGGGCCATGGATCTGCGTCCAGGGGACGGAGACGCTCTGCCGCGTCTCGCCCGACCATTGCAGCACCGCGATCATCGCCCCGGCGGCGATCAGGGCGTCGGCGACATCCGGATCGCGCAGCGCGGCGGCGAGCCCGCCCATCTGCAGCCGGTATTCCCCCGGATCGACGCTGCCGGAAACGTCGATGGCCAGCACCAGCGCGGTTTCGCAACCGCTCGCAAACCCCGCCTGAAGGGCCAGGCCCGCGCCCGCGAGGGGCGCGAGAAGACGGGCGCGCGCGCTCACCAGTGACCGGTGTTGCCCATGCTCGCCCAGGGCTCTTTCGGCGGTTGCGCGCCGCCGGCGTTCAGAAGCTCGACGGAGATCCCGTCAGGCGAACGGACGAAGGCCATGCGCCCGTCGCGCGGCGGCCGGTTGATGACGACGCCGGCCTTTTGCAGTTTTTCGCAGAGGGCGTAGATATCCTCGACCTCATAGGCCAGATGGCCGAAATTCCGTCCCTCGCCATATTTTTCGTCCGAGCCCCAGTTATGGGTCAGCTCGACCTGCGCCTCGGTCTGGCCCGGCGGGGCCAGGAAGACCAGCGTGAAGCGGCCGGCCTCATTGTCGATGCGGCGGATCTCCTCCAGCCCGAGCAGATCGCAATAGAAGCGTTTCGATTCGTCGATATCCGTCACCCTGACCATGGTGTGGAGATATTTCAGTTTCATGCGCGCTCCTTTCAGGTCTCGCGTCTCATGGGCCGGCCGCCATCGCGGGCCGCGCGGCTGATCATAGTCGATACGGGCGGTCTTCGCCCGCCGTTTCTGGCGGCCGCCGCCGGTCAGTGCGCCGTCGTCGGCGGCAATGGGGGCGGGAGCGTCGGATTGCTCGCGCAAAGCGTCTCCACATTCAGAAGGCCGGCGCCGAAGACCGGGTCGGGGCCGGGCTCGCCCAGATCCTTCGCGGTTTCGCGCAGCGTATCGGCGATTTCGGCGGCGGTGAGATCGCGCCGGCTTTCACGCAGCATCGCCGCCGCCGCGGTCACGAACGGGGTGGCGAAGGAGGTGCCGGTCTTCAGCCGCGCGCCGGAGATCGACGCCGCCGTCCAGATCCCGACGCCGGGCGCGGCCAGATCCACATGCGCGCCCCGCACCGCGCGCCGATAGACCCTGGCGTCGCGGTCGACCGCAGTGACGGCGATCACCGGGTCATAGGCGGCGGGGAAGGCCGGCTTCGCCTTCGGCCCGTGATTGCCGACGGCGGAGACGACGACGATGTCGCGCTCCTCGACCAGCGTCTTCATCACCCGCGCCAGCGCGGCGTTGTCCGGCCCGGCGAGGCTGAGATTGAGCACTTCGATTCCCTCTCCGGCCAGCAACCCGACCGCCTCGATCAGGGTGAACACATCCGCGCGCTCATCGCCGCCGCGATTGTGAAAGGCGTCCACCGCCACCAGCCGCGCCCCCGGCACCAGCCCGGGCGAGCGGGTTTCCGGGTCGCCGACCAGCAGCGCGGCCACCGCGGTGCCATGCAGGGCGCGCGAGGGAGGCAGGGCCTCCGGCCCGAGGCGATGCAGCTCCAGCCGGGCGCCTTCGAAGGCCTCGTGGCCGTCATTGACGCCGGTGTCGACCATGCCGATCGCCACCGCGCCGCCGCATGTGGCCCCGCGCACGGCCGGCGCAGGCCAGTCGATCATCCGTCGGGCCGGGCAATCGGCGCCCCGGCAATCGGGGGCGAAGCCCTGTTCGGACCGGTAATAATGATTGAAATCGGCGTCGCCGCCGCTCGGCAGCGCGCGCACGGTTTCGCGCGCCTCGGTCAGGCTCCGGCCTTCGGGGATGGAGAGCCGCCGCAGCGCGACGTCGATCATCGGCAGGCTCGTCTCCTGCAGCAGGGTGAAACCCTGCGCGGTCAGCAGGGCCAGATCCGCTTCGCTGAGGCCCGGAGCCACGATTTCATCCGGCGCGAAGGCGGGCGGGGGCGCGGCCCTGCGCGCGGTTCTGCGCGGCGCGGGGGCCTCTGGCGCGGCGGATTCCTCATCATCGCCGAAAAGCCGATCATACAACCGCTCGAAATCCTCGATCGAACCCCGGGAATGGTCGCGCCCGCCCCTGTTTCCGCCATCGCCGCCGCCCGCGCCGGCGGAACCGCCTCCGCCACCTCCACCCCCGCCACCTCCGCCGCCGTCATCGCCGCCATCGTCGCCCCCGTCGTCATCCGCCCAGGCCGCGCCGGTCAGGGCGGGCGCGATCGGGAGCAGCGGGGCGGATGCGAAAAACGCGAGGCAGAACAGGAAAATCAGCGGGCGTGCGAACATGGGGTCGATCTCCAGGTTGCGAAACCGGACGGGCCGCATAGGTTCAGGGCGAGAGATAACATTCATTGGCCCGCCAAAAAACAGCCGAGAGGACGAGCTTTGATGGAAGACGAGTTCGAGGCGGAATTGATCGCCTCGTTGCCTCGGCTGCGGCGCTACGCGCTTTCGCTCTGCCGACGGGCGGATGTCGCGGATGATCTCGTGCAGGGCGCGGCGGAGCGGGCGATCGCGGCCCGCGCGGGCTTCGATCCCGGAACCAGCCTTCAGGCCTGGCTGTTCCGCATCCTGCGCAATCTCTGGATCGACCAGACCCGCCGCGCCCGCACCCGCGGCGAGGAGCTGGACGTGACCGAGACCCCCGAAGCGGCCGCGCATGACGGCGAACGGACGGTGGAGGCAGTGATCGCGCTGCGCGAAACCGAAGCCGCGCTGAACAGCCTGCCGGCGGAGCAGCGCGAGGTGATGCGCCTCGTCTGTCTGGAGGAACTGTCCTACGCCGAGGCGGCGGTGGTTCTGGACGTGCCCAGGGGCACGGTGATGAGCCGGCTGGCGCGCGGGCGGGTCGCGCTGGCGGCCAGGCTGGGAATAAAGTGACGGTTGAAACGTAGTCATGGGAAGCGAAGA
>JBKECG010000026.1:0-4938 GCA_047974395.1 Pikeienuella sp.
GCTATCGCCGCGACCACCTGCGCGCGCTCGCCCAGCGTGTCGAGGTCGCCGAGGGCGAGGTTCGCATCATGGGATCGAAGTCCCGGCTGCTACAGACGCTTGTGGCGGGAAGTGGCGTAAAGTCAGTGCCCACTCAGGGACTGAAGTGGCGGAGAGAGAGGGATTCGAACCCTCGAGACGGTTCCCCGCCTACACACTTTCCAGGCGTGCGCCTTCGACCACTCGGCCACCTCTCCGTCGGGCGCTTGTCTATAGCGATAGGCGGTGGAAAGGCAAGCTGTGAAGCGGCGGGCGGCGCATGTATGATTTCTCCCACCCTCCGGCGCGCCGATCCCTGGGTGGAAGCGCCTGTCGCGCGAGCGGCCTTCGTTCAGTCGCGCCGCCCTATTCCGCGGCCAGCGCCCTGGTCCTGCCGACGCCGGCCAGTTCGGGGATCACCCGCTCCAGCCGCGTCTTGAACGCCCCGAAGCCGGGGCCGGGCGTCACCTGCGCCTCGTTCAGATAGAGGGCGCGGTCGATTTCGATCTGGATCGCATGCCAGTTCCGCGAAACCCGCCCGTAGCGTTGCGTGATATGGCCGCCGGCGAAAGGGGCGTTGACGGCGACGGCGAAGCCCTCGGCCTCGAAGGCGGCGATCACCGCCTCCATCATCGGGCGCGCGGCGGAGGCGCCGAAACGGTCGCCGATCACGATCTCCGCCCGCCCGCCGCGCACCCGCGGCGCGGCGCGCAGCGCGTCCGACGGCATCGAATGGCAGTCGAGCAGCAGCGCATAGCCGAACCGCTCGGCCGCCCTGGCCATCAGCGCCTCCAGCAATTCGTGATAAGGGGTGTGAAAGGCGGCGATGCGGGCGCGCGCCTCCGCCAGCGTGATCTTGCCGTCATAGATCGGCCGCCCCTCGGCGACGATGCGCGGGATCACGCCCAGCCCCGCCGCCACGCGCGGATTAAGCCCGCTCGCCCGCACGTCGCGCACCACGGCTGGGTCCATCTCCTCCGGCCCGCGGTTGAGATCGACATAGGCGCGCGGCGCCTCCGCCGCGAGCAGCGGCGCGCCGGCCGAGGGCGCCGTTTCGAACAGCAGCTCCACATAGGCGTCTTCGGAGGCCCGGAGCGCGCGCCGGTCCAGCCGCGAACGCGTCACCAGATCATCGGGATAGGCCCGTCCGCTATGCGGCGAGGAGAAGACCGCCGCCGAGGACAGCCTCTCCGGTTCACTCAGGCGATATGGCGGCGTCGCGACCATGCGGCGAACATGGACCCGCGCCCGCCGCTTGGCAATCCGAACAAATGCGGGGCGCGCCGCGAGCGCGGATTTTCCCGCCCGACCGGCCTTGACGACCCCGCGCATCCCATGCTTTATCCCGCGACCGGGCGCGGAGGCTCATGGGCGTATAGCTCAGCGGGAGAGCACTTCGTTGACATCGAAGGGGTCACTGGTTCAATCCCAGTTACGCCCACCATCAGACCGCCGCGCCGGGCAGACGAGATTTAGACAAGGCGCAGCGCGCCGGGAGACGCAGGATGAAAGTCAGAAACTCGCTTCGCTCGCTGAAGAACCGGCACGGCGCCTGCCGCGTGGTGCGCCGGAAGGGCCGCGTCTATGTGATCAACAAGGTCCAGCGCCGTTTCAAGGCTCGCCAGGGCTGAACGACAGGCGCCCTTCGGGGCCGCATGACGAATTTCGGGGCCGCGCGTTTGCGCGGCCTTTGGCGTTTGCGCGCGCCCTTCCCCGGTCAAACCCCGGTCAAACCCCGGTCAAACCGGCGCTGGCGCGAAAGGCCGCGCCGGGCTATCAGCGGTTGATCGCCCCCCTGATCCGGGCGCGGCGCGATGGCGAAGGAGGACATGGCGAAATGAACCCATCAGGCAGGAAGGCGCTGATCTTCGGCGGCACGTCCGGGATCGGGCTGGCGGCGGCGAAACGGCTGGCGGCGCTCGGCGCCGAAGTGATCGCGATCAGCCGCAACCCGGACAAGGCCGGCCCCGCCCCCGCCGGCGTCAGCTTCGTCGCTTGCGACGTGCGCGACGAGGCGGCGCTGAAGGCGGTTTTCGCCGCCCAGGCGCCCTTTGACATCCTGGTCAGCGCGGCGACCGGGGGCGACCGCGCCATCGGCCCGTTCCTGTCGATGGACATGGCCGGGTTTCGCGGCTCCTTCGACAAGCTCTGGGGCTACGCCAATGTGGTGCGCTTCGGCGCCGAACATCTGAGCGAGGACGGCGCCATCGTCATCGTCTCCGGCGCGCCGGCGCGCAACACCAAGCCGGGGCAGGTCTCGCTCGGCGCGGTCGGCGGAGCGGTGGAGCAGCTTGTGCGCGCCATCGCGCCCGAACTGGCGCCGAAGCGGATCAACACCGTTTCTCCCGGCCAGATCGACACGCCGATGGTGGCGTTGAAAGGCGAGGCCCGCGCCGCGCATTACCAGAAGACCACCGCCGGCCATCTGATCCCGCGCGCCGGAACGCCGGACGAGGTGGCGCTGGCGATCATCTTCGCGATCGAGAATGATTTCGTCACCGGAACCACGATCGACGTGGATGGCGGCTGGCTGCTGGCCTGACCTTCGGCGCGCGACCGTGCTATCCTGACCGCAGGCAAGCGGGAGGGAGAGCCGTTTCATGCCCATCAAGGTCGGCGAGCGCATCGCGCTCCATCTCGGTCCGGACAGCGTCGCGGCGGGGCTCGATGATCTCGAAGCCGCGATCATCGGTTTCATCGACGGCGCGCGAAAGCGGCTCGACATCGCGGTGCAGGAGCTGGAGAGCCGCCCGATACTGGAGGCGATTCTCCGCGCCGAGATCGAACGCGGCGTGCGGGTGCGGCTGGTGCTGGAGGCCGATTACCTGGTCGCCAGCCGCCGCCCCCGCACCGTCGCCGAAGCCTTCGAGAGCGGTGGCGAGCATGAGGAGAACCGCCTCCTCGCCGCCGCCGCGCTACGCTCGACGGTCTGGCTGCGATCGGATTTCAACCCGCATATCTTCCATCAGAAATTCATCATCCGCGATGGCGAAGCGGTGCTCACCGGCTCCACCAACTTCACCCCGACCGGGGTCGGGCGGGCGGCCGGGGGCGGCAATCTCAACCATGTGATCACCATTGAATCTCCTGAAATCGCAAAGATCTACACCCGTGAATTCAAGGATATCGCAAAGGGTAATTTCGGCCGCCAAAGCGAGCATGGCGCCCACCCGCCGGAAGTCGCGCTCGACGGGGTGCGTTTCAAGATATGCTTCGCCCCCGAACACAATCCGGAGATGGAGATCGCCAAACGCATCAACAAGGCGGCGGAACGTGTTGATTTCGCGATCTTCACCTTCTCCCAATCATCCGCCATCGACGATGCGATGGAGATGGCCCTGCGCGCAGGAGTCTCGATCCGGGGCGTGCTCGACGGCATGCAGGGCAACCGGGACTGGGCGCCGGCGCGCGCGCTGACCGCCGGTGGCGCGGCGCTGAAGCTGGTGCGCAAAAGCCGGCTGATCAACAAGCTGCATCACAAGATGATGGTGATTGACGACGCGACGCTGGTGATCGGCTCTTTCAACTATACCGGGCCGGCCAATCTGGTGAATGACGAAAATATCGTCGTCATCACCTCGGATGACGCTTCCGGCGCCGCGACGCCCCTGATCCGCGGCGCGAGGGCCGAGATCGAACGGATCGCGGCGGCGCATGGTTCTGATTTCAATTTCACATAAGCGTGATGTTTTAACAGGCTGATAGAAAAATATTTTCCAGTGGGAAAATTGAAAATCCGGGTTGAAATCACGAAAATGTGTGTTACATTTTACTCAATCGCAGGCGCGCCTCCACCCACGCGCGACGCGTGAGAAAGACCCGGCGCTCCGCCCCAGCGTCCGGGTCTTTCCGCGTTCAGGGGTCGGCTTTCCCGCTCTCTCCCCCGCCGAAAAACGCCGCCAGCCGTTTCTCGTAATCCTCATCGGCCTGGGCCAGGGCGAACTGGTCGAAATCCGCATGGCTGGCGGTTTCGGCCAGAGCGCCGGCATAGGCGTCGATCGCGCGCTTGATCATGCGCGCGGGAACCGGCGGCTTGTCGGCGGCGCGGCGAGCCAGCGCCAGGGCCGCCGCCTTCGGATCTTCCGCCACCTCGTCGATCAGGCCCCATTCCGCCGCCCGCGCAGCCTCGACGCGTTCGGCGAGAATCAGCATCCGCTTCGCCCGCGCCGGCCCGATCAGGTCCACGATTCGCGGGACCGAACCCCAGCTCATGTTCAATCCGCGCTCGATCTCCGGCGCATAGAACCGCGCGCCGGGCGCGGCCACGCGCAGATCGGTCGCCGCGGCCAGCGCCAGCCCGCCGCCGACGCACCAGCCGGAGATCGCGGAGATGGTCAGCGCCTCGATCCCGGCCCAGGCCCGGCACATCCGCCCTCCGGTCTGGAGCGCGAGCCGCCGTTCAGCCAGGGGCAGGCGCGAGAGCGCGCGGGTCTCCTCATCGCGCAGATCGAAGCCGAGGCAGAAATTATCGACCCGCCCCGCCAGCACCACGGCCGAAAGCCGGGGCTCGGCGTCGAAGCCGCGCGCGACTTCCGTCAGCGCGCGCATGGTCGAGAGCGCGAGCGGGTTCGCCGACGCGCCGCGATCGAAACGGACCAGCGCGATGCGCCCCGTCGCGTCTTCCCGCCATTCGACGGCAACCTCTTTCATGCGCGCCCTCCCCCGCTCGGCGCGCTCAGGCTCGCCGAGCGGGGGCCGCGCCTTTGACACCAGCACCGTGACGGTGCTGCTACTCGATGCCGAAGTAGCGAAGCCTGACGTAGAGCGTTGAGCGACCCAGCCCGAGCCGCGCGGCGGCCTGGGTCTTGTTGCCCTTGCACACGGCAAGGGTGCGGACGATGGCATCTCGCTCGGCGCGTTCGAGGACGGTGAGATTGGTGCGGCCCGGCTTGGCTTGAAATCGTGTCGGGAGGTCGGTGA
>JBKECG010000260.1:0-30330 GCA_047974395.1 Pikeienuella sp.
CGCACCTATGCGGCGGTGCGGGCGGTGCAGCTGGGTCTATTGCTGCTCAGCTAACATCCACTGGAAATCCCGGGCCTTCGCCTTTGAGAACCGCGATCGAGGCGAACGGGAGCGGGGCACAACAAAAGCGGGTGCGGATATGTGGTTGATCAAGCGGCTTCTGGCCTTCGTTTCGGCTGTAGTCGTCGTCCTTGCTGTTTTGGGCTATCTCGCCTCGCGAATCTGGCCGGACCGCTCTGCCGAGGCTATGCTGATGGCCTATTCCGCCTCGGCCGGGCTCGAACGGAAATCGGTGAACACCGCTTTCGGCCCGGTCGGCTATTTCGAGGGCGGCGAAGGGGCGCAAACCGTGGTCCTGCTGCATGGGATATTCGCCCGCAAGGAGCACTGGATCGACCTGTCGCGCCAGATCACCGACGGCTATCGCGTCATTATTCCGGACCTGCCAGGCTTTGGCGACAACCCGGCGCTGTTGGAGGGGCAATACGCCTATGCCAGTCAGGTGCGGAACATCCGTGCAGTTCTGGACGCCATCGGGCTGGACCGGTTTCACGTTGCGGGCAACTCCATGGGCGGGCAGATTTCGGGGCTGCTGGCCGAGGTGATGCCTCGGCGCATTCTGTCGGTCGCCTTCATCGGCAGCCCGGTAGGGATCGACATCCCCGCAAAAAGCCGCTTTGACGTGATGATGACTCGCGAGAATGGTACGCTGGTCGTCTCGAACATGGCCGAATTCGACGCGCGGAACGCGCTGCTTTTTCCGGAAAAGCCCTTTGTCCCAAGGCTGATCGAAAGCTATTGGGCCGAGCTTGAGATCGCGCAGGCTACGACGCATCAGCAGATCTGGGCCGAGGTGACGGGTTCGAACATTCGTCCGCTGCAGAGCATCGCTCCGGACATCGCCCAACCCGCGCTGGTGGTCTGGTGCCGCGAGGACGAGATCTTTGACTTCAGCGGCGCGCAGGTTCTGGTCGATGCGCTGCCGAATGGCCGCCTCGCGGCTCTGTCCGGCTGCGGCCATGTGCCGAGCCTTGATGCGCCCAAGGCGGCTGGGCGGGCGCTGAGAGTGTTTCTCGACGGGCTTTGACGGATCTTCTTGTTGCGAATTCTGATTCTTTGCGTGACCGGGATATCGTCGGTTGCGAGAGGCGGGAGCCGCTGGATGATGACCTGCAAGCCTCGACCGACATGGCGGCAGGTCTCGGCGCGCTGGCGTCTACCATCTCGCAGGCGGCACGGGATCTGGAATATATGGCCCGGAAATCCAGGTCGTCATGCGCCGACATCCATTCGACACGGCTCCTGTTGCCCCTGGAATCCGCCGCTTATCTCCTATCCTCGCAAGAGAAAGGTTAAACCCGGGAAAATCGCCACAAGCATTACAACGAACATGGTCAACAGCACGAAAGGCAGGATTTCCTTCGCCAGATGCAAGAAACGCACCTTCGCCACAGACGCGGCGATATAGAGACCGGTCCCCACGGGCGGCGTCAGCAGGCCGATCGTCAGCGTCATGCACAAGACGATGCCGAACTGAATCGGATCAATCCCGTATGTGGATGTCGCTATGGGGAGCAGTATCGGCGCCATGATGATCAGGGCGGCGATCCCGTCGAGAAAAGCGCCGACAAGGAGGCTGAGCAGAAACACCAGCAGCAGGAACACCGTTGCGTTGCCGGTCATTTCCTGCAGCAGCGCAGCCAGACTTTGTGGAACATGGGCATATGTCAGCAACCAGCCGAAAACCTTGGCCGCTGCAATCAGAAACAACACCAACGCGGAGTTCAGCGCAGTGCGGTTCAGAATCCCGGAGACATGCCGCCAGTTTAGGTTGCGATAAGTAAAAACACCCAGCAGCACCGCGATACCCGCGGCGAGAGCCGCGGATTCCGTTGGCGTCACGATGCCGAACGAAATGCCGATGACGATCACGAGCGGGATCGAAAGTCCCGCTATCGCCCCAGTGATCACGCGCGCAGGGTTTGTCGCCGCTTCTGCGGCTTCACCCTCAGCAGCGCCAGAGCCGGAGGCCGCATCCCGCCGGGTTTCGCCCTGTTGCGGCGCGCGTATCGCAATCATCGCCACCAGCGCCGCGAAAAGCAGGATTCCCGGCAATATTCCCGCAACAAACATATCGGCGACCGACACCTGGGCGACGACGCCGAAGATGATAAAGATCATTGATGGAGGAATCACGGGTCCCAGCATGCCGGCCGCGGCGGTCAACGCCGCTGAAAAGCCGCGCTCATAGCCGTCCCGCTCCATTTCCGGAACCATGACCTGCGCCATGATGGCGATCTGCGCCGTGGCGGACCCCATGATTGACGCCAGCATGAGATTGGCTGTCAGGCAGACAAAGGCCAGTGCGTGGGGCAAGCGCGACAGGAGCAGCTTGGCCGCATCAATCAACCTCGTCGTTATGCCGCCGCTATTCATCAACTCGCCGAGAAGGATGAAGAGTGGAATCGCCAGCAGATCGAATACCTCAAGGCCGCTGAACAGAATCTGCGGAATTGCGTTCAGCACGGCGACATTGCCCGACATGAAAATGAAGACGAAAGTCGATGCGAGCAACACGAAAGCGACTGGCGTCCCTATCGAGAGCAGGGCGACGAAACTGAGACCGGTCATACACCGACCTCGCCTCCAGGCTCATCCGTCGCCTTGTCACGACTCGCAAGGCCCAAATGACAAAGAAGATTGGCCGCCGTATGAAGGGTCGCCAGAAAAAAGAACAAGGGAATGATCGCGTAGAACGGCTGTTTCTTCATGCCGAGCGTCAGCGCCTGCTCGAACTGCATCGCCGGACCGTTTAACCATCGCCAGCTGACGACGGCGAGCACGGCGACAAGACCAAGCACGATCAGTTCGACAATGATGCGCGCGCCATGCCGGACCCATGGAGGCGCGTTGTCGACGGCGAAAGTAAGGGCGATCATCTCTTGTCGGGCGATCGTGGCGGCGATGGCGAGAAACGCCATCCAGATCAGGATATAGACGGCGAGTTCTTCTGCGAAATAGAGCGGCGCCGCCATTGTGTAGCGCAGCGTCACATTCACAAGCAGGAGCCCTGCGAATCCGACGATGAGAACCCGGCACGCCAGCAGTTCGATGCGCGCCAGGAGCCGGCTGATCGCCACAAGTCCATCACAGACATGACGGATGGATGTCATGGTCCTTCTCCCTCAACCTGCCCGCCAATGACAGGAAAGAACGGCGGGCGGAGAAACGAAACTCACTGGCCAGCGATTTCGTTCTGAAACCTGACCACCTCCGGAATCGACGAGAAGGCTTCATTGAACGCCTCGTTGGCCGGTGCGAAAAGCGCCCCGGCGTTTTCCAGGCGGGAGACCTCGATCTCTGCTTCCAGCTTCTCCAGAAGCTCCTTTTCAACGGTGATCTGAAGATCGGCGGCCCATGCCAGGGTATCGCCGAGAACCTCGTTGAAGACCGCCTGCTGTTCTGCCGACATCTTGTTCCACGAGCCTGCGCCGATCATCACCACGCCGGGAAACGCCATATGGTTGGTCAGGACAAGATGACCCGCCACCTGCTGCAACGACAAACCCGCGAGGGCGTCGAGATCAATGTCAACGCCGTCAAGGAGGCCGGACTCCAGAGATTGATACACATCGCCGAGTTGAACCGGTGTCGGCACCGCGCCGGCCGCCGACCACCATACCTGCATTCCCGGGAAGGGAGTGATGCGGATCTTCTGGTTCCCGAGGTCCTCAAGCGAGGCGACCCGCTTGTCGGCCATCAGGATATGTCGCATTCCGGCAAACACATATCCAACCCCGCGGATGCCCTGAGGTTCGAGCGTTCCCAGGATTTCAGTCGCGATCCCGGAACTTGCGGCGCTGATCGCGTCCTCGACGCTACCGAGCGCAAAGGGCGAGAACCATGCCAGGAATGCGGGCGCGCGCGCGCTGGCGGCGGCGGCGCTGATCACGCCCATATCGACGACGCCAACCTGTATCTGTTGCAGCAGATCATTTTCAGCGCCCAACTGGGACGCCGGAAAGACCGATATCCGCACTTCACCGTCAGTCCTCTCCGCCATTTGTGTGGCGAGGCGTTCGGCGGCCCTGGTCCAGACATGCGAGGGCGGCGTTCCTGTTCCGAGACGCAGTTCGACCGATTGCGCGCTTGCTGGAGCCGAAGAGATGTTCAGCGCGATCGCCGCAGCGAGGGCCATGACAGCGCGCGAAACGCATTTTTTCGTAGACATCGACTTTTTCCTCATTGTGATTTTTTGCAGCGGCGGGCGATGGAGCGACCCGCCCCGTCGGTTTCGTTCTCTCAGCCCATTCGTCGTATCTCGCCTTGAGCGCGCGTCCGTGATTTGGGCTCGATCCACAAAGCGCGGCGTCGAACGCTGCGTCACACAGCGTCACGCCTCTATCCGTGGCGTGGGAGATTTCGGTCTCCGCCGGGCGCATCGCGCCGTCGATCCGGAGCAACGATGAAAATATATCGTGTGGTGCGCGGTCCAGGCCGCAGCGCAACATTTCGGCATCCCTGCTGCTCATGCAACGGGCGTCGACTCAGGGGGTAATTCAATGGAACGCGCCAATGCTGTGCGAAAACCCGGGATCAACTCGTTCTTCATATCGGCGCTTCCGATGGCGTCTTCGTCCCACAGGAAGATCGCCCGCACAGTATCGGGTGTGGTGTTGATTAGCAGCATGACCTTTCCCGGTGGGAATAACTGCGGAAAGCTAAAGTAGCGGCGTACGGGTAGCGATTGGTTTATCAGTAGCTCAGGAGGCACGGGGCCGACATTCGATAGAATAAAGCGTGACTTGATCACCATCTTCAGTAGCAGCTTTGTTGTCAGCACCACTGGCAGGAAGCGCATCATGTTGTGATAGATTTCGTACCGGGTCAGCTCGCGCAGGATCTTTCCGGCGCGCAGTTCTTCAACATCGGCGAAGATGGCCTGCCGCTTGTCCCGGGTCGAAGGCCCGCTGGGCACCTCGATGGCGTAGGGAACCGCGGTAAGGTCATAGAACCCGTCAAGGTTTTGCTTCGAAAACGCCCGGAGCGAGAAATTGTCCATGAACTTGACGCGCGGGCCCACGCGCATGCCATGCCTGGTATTGTAGGCGGACAGGGCCTCGGACCAGGCGGCCAGGTAAAATGGATGGCGGCTGACGCCTTCGGACCGGGCAAAGCAGCGCAGCTGCCGCCACAGCTCGGGGCCCAGATCGACGAATTCCACCCGCGAACGGCCGCGCATGGCGATGTCGGTCGTATCTCCCGCCAGCTTCATCGGCGAGGTGAACAGCTCCCGCATCAGGCCGACCGTGGTTCCGGCAAAGGCGCGCAAATGGTCGATCGCCCTCCAATTATGCTGGAACAGGCGGGTATTGCGGCGGTCGGGGACTTCGACGGGGCTGTCATCCGGGCGTAGTCCCCGCGCCAGAAGGTCATAGGCGCGGAATAGCTCGACGGAGATCAGGTTGGCGGATTTCCCGCAGGTGTAGATATGGGTGGTGACGCTCTGCAGGATGGTCAGATCGTCATATTCGGTCACATGCAGCCGCCAGGGTGGACCGGACTCCAGCTCCAGCGGCATCTCCCAGATATTGCGGCGAACCAATCTGTCCGGCGCGTCGTCGGGACAGGCGCCCGGAAGGCGCTGATAGTGGATTTGCGGTCGGGCGTTCGGATCACGGCGCCAGCTCCATCCGTCCTTCCCCCCCAGCGAGGTGATCGCCTGTAAGGCGGCGTGGCGGCGGCTGACGCTGATCGCCGCCTGTTCGAGAAGGGCCATATCCGGCGCGCTGTCCAGTTCGAACCAGTCACAGGAGTTGGAGTTGCGCCCCTGCGGGGCCAGAAGCCGCTCCAGATACCCGTAGGTCTGGTTCAGCGTCGTCATGCAATGACGGTCTGACATTCCTCTGTCCCCTGCTAAGCGGTGCGGGCCGCCGCCTGTTGTTCCGGCGCGGCGCGCAGGCTGTCGCGCAAGGCGCGTTTCAGCACCTTGCCGGTCAGTCCGCGGGGGATATCCGCCGGGGTCGCGATCAGGATCTCGCTGACATTCTTGGCCCAGAGACAACTGGCCTTGAGTTGCTCCAGCAGCGCAGCGGGATCGGCCCTGACATCCGGCGCCATTTGCAGCATCATCACCGCCTCGTTCCCGGTCTCGCCGGGGCGGGCCAGCAGGACGGCCTCGTCCACGCCGGGCAGTTTCAGCGCCTCTTCCTCGATGGGCAGCCCGTAAACCGGGCCAAGCGCGGTGTCCACCGTATCGACGTCGCGGTCAATCTGGTAGAAACGCCCGAATTGATCACGATAGCCTACATCGCCGCTCCACCACCAATCCTCACGGATTACGTCATGGCCGCGGTCATGGTTGTTCCAGTAGCCTTTGAACAGTGTCGCCCCCCTGACCATGATGCGCCCGATGGTGTTGGCGGGCAGGGGGCGGCCTTCGGCGTCGCCGATGCGGATGGCGGGGCCGACCGGGGTCGGGCGCCCGATCATCCGCCCGTATTGGCGGGTGCGTCGCTCGCTTATCTTGACCAGAGCGGCAGAGCCGATTTCCGAGGTGCCGAAGAACTCCATGAAGAGCGAGCCGATCACCGGTGTGCCGAAGACGCGCAAAAAGGCGCCCTGCGCCGTCAGTTGGCGGATGAAGTATTCGTGCATGGCGTCGCCGGTGGTCATCCACATGCGCACCGAGGACAGATCGTAATTCTCAAGCCCCGCCGCGCACATGCGCTGATAGACATCGGGGAAGGACAGCAGCAGTCGGGGCTTCCGCCTCTGGATGTTCTCCAGCACATGGGCGGCGTCGTGATTTGTGATCACATGGCAGCGCACCCCGGCGGCCAGCGAAGTCAGGCAGGCGGCATGGCTGAGATGATGGTTCATCCAGAGCGGGCAGAGGATGGCGTTGCGGCGGGTGATGAACTGGATCTTCATCTGCCCCTTGGCGGCGGCGATGAAGCCGTCCGAGCCGTGCAGCACCCCCTTGGGCAGGCCCGTCGTGCCCGAAGTATGGCAGATTATCACATGCTGATCGAAGCTCATGTATGGGGGGGTGTAGTCGATTCCGGCCGCACCCAGCCATTTGGCCAGCGGCTCAACTCGCGTATCGGACCGGGCGCCGTCGCCATCGGTGACAAAGATCTGCTTGAGCGCGTCCAGCGGCGCGCCACTGGCGGCCAGCCGATCCAGCCCCGCCTTGTCGGTGACCAGCGTGCGGACGCCGCAATGGTGGATGAAGCGCAGCATGTTCTCAGCCGGCATTCCGCCATTGACCGGCGTCGAAATGGCGCCACGCCGCATGATGGCGAGGCTCCACAGGAAGTAATCCAGCGAGTTCGCCTTCCATATGGCGACCCGGTCGAAGCGCTGCACGCCGCTGTGATGGACGATGTTGCTGAGCCGGTTGATCAGGTCGCGCAGCCCGGCGCCGGTAAGCCCGGCGCTGTCGACGCCATAGTGATCGAGAGATTCGTCCGAAGTGAAAAACACTTCCTTTTCACGCCCGTCGATGGATTTCTCCAGCAGGTTGCCAACGGTCACGGAAGAATCGAAGATCAGGCTGAGACGTTTGGAAAGCACTGGACCGGCCCTTTTTTCAGAAGAAAAGGCGAAATTCGAGATTGAGGTTGGAGCTTTTGCTGTACTCGCCGTAAAGCGTGTTCCGTGGGCCATCCAGCCAGCTACCGCTCAGGTAAATCGCGCTATTGTCCGATGAGCGGTACTTGACGCGCAGGCTGAGATAGCCATCGCCCTGAAACCAGCTTGAGGCGGCGGCTTCGGCGCTCCATCGGGTGTCGTCGCTGGTCCAAGTGTAAGACAGGCTGACGCCGGTCTGGCGGTCGCGGAACTGACCGTAGACGCCGCGCGCCGCAGCAGCCAGCGGCGCTGCGGGGCCGGCCTGGCGGCTGCGCCTGTTCTGAAGCATACGGTGGAACAACTGAAAGCCGAGGCGACTGCCGCCCTCCAGCTCGCGCTCGACCCCGACGGTCGATTGGATCTCGTCGTCGGGCAGAAAGCCATCGGCAATGCCGAACTCTCCGGCGGAATAGAGATGCAGCGCAGCCTCGCCATAGACCCGCCACGGGCCAAAGACCGTGTCGGCGTCAAGCCCGATCATCCTGAGTTGAGGCACGACAGCCGTCGTGGCGTGGCCGCTGGGCGCCAGCACCGGATAGGCGGCCGCGCCCTGATAAAAGCTGAGGCCGAAATCGCCGATCTCGGCCAGATAACTGAGACGCCCGCCATAGACGGGATCGTTGCTGGCGACCGGGCGGTCGGGCAGGGACAGCCCGCCAGTATACAGCCCATGCGGCATGACATGGCTGCGCCGTCCGGCATAGGCGTAGGCCTCGGCGCTCAGGTTGTCGCTCAGGAACAGCGTGCCCCAGGCTCCGTTCAGGCCGAAGCGATTGCCCTCGGTCTCGTAGCGCGTAAGGCGGAAGTTACGGGGAGCGACGACGTCGGTCGGGATAAAGCCGTCGGCCACGCCCTGAATGCGCACCTGCCGTCCGAACCCGATGCGTCCGGCGTCGCCGCTGATCTCGACATAGGCTTCGCGCAGCAGATGGGCGTCGTTGAGCGCGTGCTCATATGTCCAGGCCTCACCGCCAAGAACGAAGTCCAGTCCGGCAGGGCCCAGCGTCGCCTCGTGCGTCAGGCGGTATTCGAGCCGCGCCAGCGCCTGGGTGTCGTTGCGGTCGAAATCTGCATTGCCCGCGTTCACGCCAAGGGCCAGGTGGCCGTCAAACTCGGCGGCGAGCAGAGGAGTGGCGCAGAGCATCGCCAGCGCCAGCGCGGTCAGACGGGACAGCGCGTTCATGCCAGCAGTTCTTTGCCGACATAGTGTTCGCAGAAGTCGCGCAGCCGGCTCCTGCTGGCCACCAATTCGTTCAGCCGGGTTAGTTTGATCTCGTTCTCGAATGGATTGCGGTCGGGTGGGGCGTGCAACAGATCGGTCATGCGCCATGACAGGTATTGACCCGCCCAGGCGCGCTGTGCGGCGCCCTCAGCGTATCGGTCCAGCGCGTGTCGGTCTTTGCCGGAGAGCATCGCCTTCAACGCTTCGACCAAGTGAGCCACATCGGCGATGGCCATGTTCAGTCCCTTGGCCGCCGAAGGCGGCGCGACATGCCCGGCGTCGCCCGCCAGAACCACCCGGCCCCGGCGCATGACGCTCGCCACATAGCCCTGCATCTGCACCATTACCCGCTCGGTCGTGGGGCCGGGATCGAGCGTCACGTCGGGCCCCATGCGGCGGCTGAATTCGGTCCAGAAACGATCGTCGCTCCAGTCCTCGACCGTGTCGTCTCGCCCGCATTGCAGATAGGTGCGCGACACCGAGAGCGAGCGCATGGACCACAGGGCGAAACCATGGGAATGATAGACATAGGTCAGTTCGTTCGAGATCGGCGGTGTTTCGCTGAGCAGGCCCATCCATGAGAACGGCAAGCATCGCGAGAAGGCGGCGTTGGCGCCATTTACGTAGGCGCGGGCAACGCCAAGGGCGCCGTCGCAGCCGATGACATAATCGCAGTCCAGCCGCCGCGCCGCGCCCTCGTGCTGGAAAAGGAGTGTCGCGGGCTCGGCGATGCGCACGTCGCCGACCTCGTAAAGAGGACTGTGACCGGCTCCGGCCAGCGTCTCCATCAATTCCCGGGTCAGGTCGGATTGGCCGTAGACGGTGCAATAGGCTCCGTCGGTCAGCGCTTCGAGATCCAGCCGCCGGGTGCGGTCGCTGAAGCGCAGGTTCATGCCGCGTTGTGGAAGGCCCCTGGCGTCCAGCCCGACGCCCAGCCCGACTCGGCGCAGATAGTCCACGCTGGCGTGATCCAGCTGTCCGGCGCGCACGCGGGCGGCGACCCGTTCGCGGCTACGATGCTCCAGAACGGTGTTCTCAATCCCCATGCGATCCAGAAGACAGGAAAGCAGAAGCCCGCTTGGGCCGCCGCCGATGATGCCGATTGTCGTATTCATGCTCATACCGGCCGCACCACGCCTACCCTTAAAAACCAGCGTCAGATTTATAATGGGCGACGCCTTGCCGGAACTATCAAGATCCGCAGGTGACGGTCTGATGATCCATACATTAACAGTTTGTGTCTGTTGGGCTGCGCGTCTTTACGGAGCCTGATCGAGACTGTTCGCCTGAACCTTCGCAACCCCCCGAAGGAGTTCGAATATGCCTGTGTTTTCCACGCCTGTCAGCCGCCGTCGCCTGTTGAGTTGCGCGGGCGCGTCGCTGACCACGGCGCTGTTCGCCCCCAATCTGGTGTTTGGCGCCACTGACGCGATGCATGTGGCTCGGGAGATCAACGATATCGAGCGCACCGCCGCCTATTCCGCCTTCGCCAGCGTGCAGTTGATCCGCACCGGATCGCAGGTCCGCAACCGGGGCCTCAATGTCTCGGCGGCGCGGCAGGGCGAGGAAAGCCTGAGCCTTCGGCGCTACGAGTTCACCGATCCCGGCGACATCCGCGGCACCAAGTTTCTGGTGCAGGAGAACGCAGGCGAGGACAATAGTCTGTGGCTGATGCTGCCCAGCGTCGGCAAGGTGCGGCGGGTGTCCTCGTCCAACCAGTCCGACGCCTTTGCAGGAACCGATTTCAGCTACGCCAACCTGATGACGCTGGACCTGGACGAGTTCGACCACGTCATCACCGACCAGTCGGGCGATAGTCTGGTCCTGGAAAGCACCGTGAAGTCCGAGAGCTTCGCCGATAACATCGGCTATGCGCGGGTGGTGACCGCCGCCTCGGCCGAAAGCATGATTCCCAGCCGGTTCGAATATTTCGACAGACAGGGCCGCGCCATCAAGACTCAGACCGTGGACCAGCCCGCGCCCGCGCCGGATGGCAAATATATCCTGCAATCGAGGCGTATGACTGTGCACGGCAAGGGCCGGGAGACGCTGATCAGCCTCAGCAAGCTTGATTTCTCGCCGAATTTCTCGCGTGACCATTTCCGCTCGCAGGGCCTCTGACATGATTGGACACAACGTCATGCCGCTGGAACATGCCGAGGCCGCCCCGCAGGGCGACCCGATCAATGACCGTCTGTCGCGCAAGCTGCGCGCGACGGGGCTTTACGCCGATATTGTTGGGGCGACGGGCAGTATCCTGACCAACGAGACCGGACGCTCGGTGCTGGATATGGCGTCCGGTCACGGCGCCCAGCCGCTGGGTCATGGGCCGACCCCGGTCACCAGGGTGGTGGCCGGGGTGATGGATGCGCCCGTCGCCAACCTGGCGCAGCCCTGGTTCTGCGGCGCAGCCCAGTCGCTGGCCCGGCGTCTTATGGCGTTGGCGCCGATGGCGGCCGAACAGGTGAATCTGGCGACCACCGGCGCCGAGGCGGTCGAGATCGCGCTGAACAGCGCCCGCCTTGTGACCGGCCGGTTGCGTTTCATCGCTGCGGTTGGCGGCGCGCATGGCAAGTCTATCGGCGCCCTGTCTGTCACCCATACCCGCGCCGACAATGATTTCGCCGAGCTGGCGGGCACAATTTTTGTGCCCTTCGGCGATGTTCAGGCCATGGCGCGCGCGCTGGAGGCTGAAGGCGATAATATCGCAGGCGTCATTCTTGAGCCGGTGCAATGTGAAGGCGGCGTGCATGTCGCGCCCAAGGGCTATTTCGAGGCGGTCCGCGCCCTCTGCGATACCCATGGGGCGCTGCTGATCCATGATGAACAGATGAGCGGACTTGGCCGGACCGGCCATGTCTTCGCCACCGAATGGGCGGGCGGCAATCCTGATATCATCATCCTGGGCGAGGCGCTTGGGGGTGGGGTCACACCGATCTCGGCCTGTCTTCTGGGGCCGCGAGCAGTCTCGGACTCGCTCGATTTCCAGCAGCTCTCGCTGTTTGCCGGCAACGCCTATGCGGCGACGGCCGCGCATGCCTTCCTTGATGTGCTTCTGGAAAATGACGGAGAACTGATGCGCCAGGTGCGTCAGCGCGGCGACCGGTTGACGTCGATCCACAGGCGTCTGCAGGCCCGTTTTCCGGATCTGATCCGCGAGACGCGCGGCTGCGGCCTGATGCATGGGATCGAGATCGTCCCCTGCTCGGAGGTGATCGCGGGCGGTGAGGGCGCCTTCCTGCAACTGGCCCATGCCGGGGAGCAGTATCCATTCCTGATGATGGGACACATGCTGTCGGGCGGGGTTCGGGTGACCCCGGCGGCCAATACGGTGAACGTGCTGCGGGTCCTGCCCAGCCTGACCGTCACCGACGAGGAATGCGACACCTATGGCGCCGCGCTGGAAACCTGCCTTGAGGCGCTTCAGGCGCAGGACACCATCCGCGCCACGAAGCACGTCACCGGCGCCGCCATGCAGGGCCGCGTCAAGACGACCGTCGAATTCACCGGCGCCGAACCGGTGGGCGAGATTGGTCCGGATGAAGGCCGTTTCGGCTTTATCGTCCATCAGCTTGAAATCGACGATCTTCAAAATCTCGATCCAGTCCTGCGGCAGGTTACGCGCGAACAGCGTCGCCTGCTGACCGAGATGCTGGGCCAGTTCGACGAACCGTTATTGCTGAGCCGCGCGCGGATCACCGGCTCAGACGGTTCGACCGCAGTAGGCGATTTTATCCTGCTGCCGCGTAGCGCGCAGCAATTGCTGAACATGCCGGGGGACGAGGCCGTCGCGCTGGTGCAAAAGGCCGTGATGCTGGCGGTACGCCGTGGGGCCAGGATCGTCGGTTTGGGTGGCTATACTTCGGTCGTCACGCGCGGCGGTCAACGGATCGACCCGTTGGGCGCGGCCCTGACCACCGGCAACGGGTTCACCATCGGGGCCGCGCTGATGGCCGTCGATTACGCCTGCACGGTGCTGGGCCATGACCAGACCCAGAGCACCGCCGCCATCATCGGCGCCGCGGGCTCGATTGGCAATGGGCTGGTGCAGATGATCTCGGCTCGGGCGCGTCGGCTGTATCTGTTCCTGAACCCGGCGACTCCCATGGAGAAATCCGTGCGGCGCCTGCAACGCTCGGTCACCTCGGCGATTGAGGCGGCGCAGGCGGGCGAACTGGACGTGATGCCCGGATCGCTCCTGTCGCGGGCGCTGCCCATGCTGGAGCAAGGCGGCACGCCCGCTCAGTTGGCTGCGCGCCTGCTGGAGGATTCCGGCTTTTTCGTCCTGTCCACGAGCTGCGCCAGGGATCTGCACAACGCCAATGTGGTTTATTCCGCGACCAGTTCGACCGATCGGCTGATCAATCCCGAGGATCTGCGGGCGAAATCCGTGGTCTGCGACCTGTCGCGCCCGGGCAATATCAGCTTCCGCTGCCGCGAAGAGCGCGACGACGTGCTGCTCATGGATGGCGGCGTGATCTCGTATCCCGGACGTCCCGAGCTGGCGCTTGGCATTCCCATGCCCCGCGGCGTCGCCTTCGCCTGTATCGCCGAAACCGTGATGCTGGCCCTGCGCAAGCACTATCAGAACACCTCGGTCGGGGCTTCGCCCTCGCCGAAGGAAATCACGATGCTGCGCGGCATCGCCGCCGAGACCGGCTTTACCCTGGCTGATTTGCGGGCCTTCGACAAACCCATCGGTCGCGTCGACTGGAGCGGGCTGATCGACGAGGCGACGAGGATCGCCCCGGCGGAGATGGGCCAGGGTGAACTGTCGCGCAGCAGCTTGCCCGCCGATCCGCGCTCGATTTCAGGCGAGATGATGATCGACTTTTATGAGCGGCTCATCGGCGCGCGCGCGCTGGGCGCTGAAAGCGGCGATCCCGCCCTCATCGCGCTGGATGGCGCTGTCTACAGCTGGGCGCAACTGCATCGCGCGTCGGGCAACATGGCGCGCTATCTGAGCGAGCTTGGCGTAGGGCGGGGAACGCGGGTCCTTCTGGCTGCGGGTGACAATTTCGAACATATGGTTTGTCTTGTCGGGCTCTGGCGCATCGGGGCGGCGCCCGTCGTTCTGGATGTGGATTTGCCAGGGGAGATCTTGGCCGAGATGATCCAGAGCACGCGTCCCGCCCTATGTCTGCACGCCCCTGACGCCGGCGCATCCCTGTCGGCGCTCTTGCCGATGCACCCGATGCCGGAGGTGGGCGCGCTGCTGCGCGATGGCGGGGCCGCTCCGCCATCGGTCCGCCTTGAGGCCGCGTCCGAGGCCTTTGTGATCTTTACCTCCGGGTCGACCGGCGCGCCCAAGGGAGTGTCCCACTCGCTGCGCGATCTGGTCAACATGGCCGAGAATTATGGCCGCCGCATCATTGGCTTCAGCCCGCAGGACAATGTGCTGGTGACCTCCAAGCTCTGCTATTCCTACGGGATGTCGGTCTCGATTACGGCGCTCTATAATGGGGCGACGCTGTTGCTGGGCGCCGGGCGTTTCGACCCAGAGGCGATCCTCGACCAGATCGTCAGCCAGCGCGCTACGGTTATGTTCTCGGTGCCGACGATCTACAGCATCCTGCTGAAACAGCCCGAACGCGAGATCTCCTCGCTGCGGCTATGCATCGCTTCGGGTGAGCCATCCTCGGTCTTCGTGGGCGACGCCTGGGAGCGGTTGACCGGGGTGGCCATCCAGGACGGGTTGGGCACGACCGAGATCATGTCCTTTGTCTGCGCCACGCCGGCGGGCGAGCGCGGCGGGCAGTCCATAGGCAAGGTAACCCCCGGCTTCGAAATCGAACTGCGCAATGCACAGGGGCAGGTGACCCGCCTCGGCGAGGCTGGCGTGGCCTGGGTGCGAGGCAACACGCAAGCCACGGGCTATGTGGCCAACGCCCGGGCCGAGGCCGAAGCTTTCCGGGACGGCTGGTATTGCACCAACGATCTGATGCGCATGGATGACGAGGGATATCTCTACTTCCTCAGCCGCGCCTCAGACACGATCAAGGTGGGCGGCGTCTGGATGTCCCCGACCGAGACCGAGCAATTCCTGTCGCGCCACCCCTTGGTGGCTGAATGCGCCGTGGTCCTGCACGAACACCCCGAACCGCTGGTCCGGCCCTATGCTTTCGTTGTGCCAGCCGCCGGCGCGCCCGCCACCCCCGAAACCGAGGCGCGGATTCGCGCCGATCTGGCGGCGCGGCACGCCCGCTCGCAGATCCCGCACAAGATTTTCTTCATGAAGCAGCTGCCCCGTTCCGGCAATGGCAAGGTTCAGCGCTTTGTCCTCGCCAGCAAGGTTCAGGACTTCCTGAGCCTTGAGCATCAGGATCAATGAGATGACGATACAGCACGCCAAAGTGGGGCTGCGCCGCTTCATGCGCCGTTTTGCGGCCTGGGTTCTGGGGCGCAGGCTGATGGCGCTGGCGATCGTGCTTGTCGCTTCGGCGGTGATGATGAGCGGGCTGGCCCGGCTGGAGTTCGACACCTCGCCCGAGAGCTTCTTCCTGGACGGGGCGCCCGAGATCCGCAACTGGGAAAATTTCAAGCAGAAATACCAGTCTGACGAGTTTTCCTTCATCGTCCTTAGTCCCGAGGTCGCGGATGTCGAGTTCGTCGAGGGGCTGCGGGCGCTGACCCGCGATCTGGAAAAGGTGGACGGCGTCGAGCGTGTGACCTCGCTGCATAATGTGCGCTCGATCACCGGCGAAGATAGTTTCATCGACGTCGGAGACTATCTGAACGAGGATCTGGACGAGACCGAATTGCTGGCTCGGCTGGAGACCGCTGCGCAGCATCCTTATTATCGGGGGCTCTTCGTTGATGAGACGGGCCGTAAATTCGGCATTCTGGTCGAGACCATCAACAGCTTTTCCAATGCGGACAAGGCCGGGTTCAGCGCCAGCCTGCGCGAGATTCTTGAGCGTCCCGAACATGCGCGCTGGCGCGGTGTCGCCATCGGCGCGCCGCTGCTGGACCACGACGTGCAGGCTATTGTCAGCGCTGAAAGCGGCATGTTTGGCTCTATCACCTTTGTCCTGGTGATGGTCGGGTTCGCCATCGCCTTCCGCAGCCGTCTGGCTGTCGCCCTGCCGCCGCTGGTCTCGATCCTGTCGATTTCCTGCGCGCTTGGCGCGATGGGGCTCTGGGGGAGCGATGCGGGCCTGCTGACGCCCATCGTGCCGTCCTTCCTGATCTCGGTTGGGCTGGGCACCGCCGCCTACCTGATGTCGGACTTCACCGGCCGCCGCCGCCGCGGTGAGGATACGCGCGAGGCCATCGTCGAGACGATGGGCGAGGCGGGCGGCGCTGCGCTTCTGGCCAACCTTACCACGGCGGGCGCGCTCTTCGCCTTTTCCGGTTCGCGAGTCCTTGCAGTACGCGATGTCGGCCTGTCGCTGGGGCTGGGCCTTCTGGCGGCCTGTCTCTTCACACTGATCCTGTTCCCGGTCCTGGCCAGCCTCTGGGGCGATCGCATCAAGCCCGCGCCAAGCCGCGACAGCCATAGCCCGCTGATGGCGCGCCTGGCCAACCTGGCGTTGAGCGCTCCGGGCGTGGTGGTCGGCGTTTTCACCATCGTGGTGCTGATCGCGATAGCCGGCGTCGTCAAGCTGAAAACCGATTACTACTATCTCGGCACCTTCAAGCGTGGCGGTGAACTGTACCAGAGCTACGAGCGCGCCAACGAGGCCATCCCCGTCGCGAACTCGATCGAGGTGCTGGTCTCGCTGGGGCAGGTCGACGCGCTCAAGGATCCGGCGGCGCTTCGTGCGGTGGATGAGTTGGCCAAGCGGGGGCTGGCTGCGGTCGATCAGGGCGTGCCTATCAAGGCCTACACTCTGGCCGATGTGGTGAAGGAACTGAACGAACAGAATCTTGGCGACTATGCCATTCCGGACGAGCGGGCCAGGATCGCACAGCTGATCCTGCTGTTTGAAAGCTCGGGTGATGACGAACTGACGCGCGTCACCAACCCTGATTTCGAAGAGGCGCGGTTGACCTTCCTCGTGCCCTCTCGTCCCTACAGCGCCTTCATACCGCTGGTCGAACTGATCAAGGCGCAGGCTCCGGCGCTATTGGCCGAGGCGGGTTATCCCGAAGCCAGCGTCATGGTGACCGGCGTGGTGCCGCTGTGGATGCAGATCTCAACCTTCCTGACGGAAACCCAGATCACCTCGTTCCTGATGGCCTCGGCGTTTGTGGCCCTTGTCATGGTCCTGATCGCCCGTTCGCTGGTGATCGGCCTGGCCATGGCGCTGATCAATGTGGGCTGCGTGGCCATCGTGCTGGGCGTGATGGGGCATTTGGGAGTCTTTCTGGACCCGTTCACCATCCTGATCGGCGCCATAGCACTGGGGATGCTGGACGACGACACCATCCATTTCGCGCGCGGGTATCTCGACCGCCGCAAGGAGGGGGCGGGGCTGGACGATGCGCTGCATCAGACCTTCCAGACCTCGGGCAAGGCGATGGGAATTCAGACGCTGGTGCTGGTCGTGGCCTTCGTCGTCTACACTACCGGCAGTGTGCAGAGCCTTGCGACCTTTGGCTGGATCACGACGCTGACGATCCTTCTGGGGCTGGTGGCGGAATACACCGTGACCCCTGCGGTGCTGGTGCTGCTGACCCGTGACCGCAAGCTGCGCATGGCTAACGATCCCCTGCCCTCAGCCGACCCGTCCCGCTACCGATCGCAGCTGGACGTGGAGCACCGTACCGGCCGATAGGTCATCGGCATCGGGGTGGCATGGTCCTGTTGCCCGGACGGTCATCAGAGCCTTTGACGAACTTACTGGAAGCACTGAATGTCCTACGTAAGCCCCCCCGATCTTGTTCAGAAAATGATCGACGCCGGTGAGCAGAAAGTCCACCTGTCTTTGAAAGATACTCTAATTCGCGCCTACATGGCCGGCGCCATCTTGGCCCTGGCTGCTGTATTTGCTGTTACCGTATCTGTTCAGACGGATAGTCTAATTTTTGGAGCTATTTTATTTCCGGTTGGGTTCTGTATGCTCTACCTTCTTGGCTATGATTTGCTGACTGGTGTCTTCGTTTTGACGCCTCTTGCTCTGATCGACGGTCGCCCTGATGTCACTGTGCGCGCCGTTCTGAAGAACTGGGCGCGGGTTTTCGTTGGCAACTTCCTTGGCGCACTCACTGTAGCCGTCATGATGGCCATTGTTTTTACCTATGGTTTCTCAACTGAACCAAATGCGGTGGGTTTGAAAATCGCCAGCATTGGTTACGATAGAACCGTTGGATATGCGGAGCATGGCTCGGCAGGAATGCTTACCATATTTGTGCGAGGCATGTTGTGTAACTGGATGGTTTCAACCGGCGTAATTGGCGCGATGATATCGGACAGTGTAAGCGCTAAAGTAATCGCCATGTGGATGCCCATCATGGTTTTCTTCGCAATGACGTTTGAACATTCTGTGGTGAACATGTTCCTGTTCCCGTCCGGGCTGATGCTTGGTGGCGAATATTCAATTGTCGACTATCTATTATGGAATGAAATACCTACGGTTTTCGGGAATTTTGTGGGTGGGTTAGCCTTTACCGGTCTGATGCTCTATTCAACCCATGCCCAACACCCAAAAAAAGCCTCTACAAAGCCCTCCTTGGCGACAAAGTAATCGGAGCGCAGTGGAGTATCGAGCCGTAACCGCATCGGCGATTGAGCAAACCCGCTGATGCGGGAGTGGTGTCAGCGTTGGCGGTAATGGCTGCCTGACGGAAGGTTCGGTTGCTCAAGACCAGCCTTTTCAGAAGGCCGCCCACGACTGACGCCCCACGGCTTTGGTGCACGACTCCGTCAAGGTGGGACATTCCCCCCCCCTGCCGTTCCCGTCAAGCGCGAACTGTCGTTGGCTTGGCGTCTCGGATCATGCGGTTCAACGCGCCGATCTGGATGGCGATCTCCTGCCGATACCACTTCAGGGACATCTCTGCACCAACGCCGCACCACATGGCCCGATGGGCCACTGGCATTTCCACCCTTATCCATCAGGGATCTTAGCAACGCTGGCATCCCGTAGGGGAATCGAACCCCTGTTTTCGCCGTGAGAGGGCGATGTCCTGACCGCTAGACGAACGGGACGCGTAGCGCTGACGCCTCACCTAGAAAAACCGAAGGTCCACGTCAAGGGGGGACGAAGGGTTGAATCGCGGGGTTGTCGTTTCGGGCCGTTCGGGTTCTCGCCGTATCGGTCCGAAGTTTGACATTTTAAAATAATAAAATATAATAATTATTATGATTCATGATTGAGGGTTCCCGATGCGGCGCTTCCTTCCTCCCTATCTCGTCCTTCTGTCGCTGGCCGCGCTGGCGACGCTGCGGGCCTGGCATCCGGAGGGCCTGACCCTGCGTGCGGATCGCGCCATGCCATGGGATATCCCGCTCGCGTCTGGTCTGATCGTCCTCGTCTGGGCGCGGGCGCATTTCCTGCGGCGGGGCGCGGAGATCATGACATTTGGCGAGCCGCGCGCGCTGGTGACGGACGGGCCGTTCCGGTTCAGCCGGAATCCCATGTATCTCGGCTTTCTGCTGGTCCTGACCGGGGCCGCGTTTTTCGTGAATCTCTGGTGCGCGCTTCTGGCGCCGCTGGTTTTCCTGCTCGCCTCCGCCTTCTGGTATATTCCCTTCGAGGAACGCGCCTTGCGCGGGCGTTTCGGAAGGTCCTATGACGATTATGCGCGGCGAACGAGGCGGTGGATCTGAGTGGCGAGGCCGAAGGCGAATGTCCAGGAGATCAGCGACCGCCTGATCGAGGAGGCAGAGAGGCTGCTGGCGGAGACCCGCGGCCGCCGGCTGGTGCTTTCGGAGATCGCCGACCGCGTGGGCATTTCGCAATCCTATGTTCACCGGTTCTTTCCGACCAAGGCCGCCCTTGTCCGCGCATTGGCGCAGCGCTGGTTCGACGAGGTGGAGCGTGAATCCAGCGCCGCCGCGGGGGCCGACGTCCCGGCGGCGAAAAGACTGGAGGTCTGGATGCTGGGCCTGCTTCGCCTCAAGCGGGACCGGTATGACGAGGATCCGGCGCTGTTCGACGCCTATCTGGAGCTGGCCGGCGAACACCCGGATCTGGTCGCCGCGCATACAGGCCGGCTGCATGAGGATCTGGCCCGGATCGTCGCCGGGATGGTTCCGGCCGGGGAACTGCCGGCGGCGGTCGCGCTGGTCGAGGACGCCACCATACTGTTCCGCACGCCGCATAATATCTCGCGCTGCCGCGCACAGGCGACGGATGAGCGGGCGAAAGCCGTTATCCGGATGCTGGTCGGGCGTCTCCGCTGAAGATCCGGCCTTTTCCCGCCATCCGTTGACGCTTCGTGTTTTCAAACCGGGGGAAGACAATTACCCTCGCCGCCGCCATGGCCGGGGATGGCGAAGCCGTTTGAGGAGAGCCTCGATGATCAGCAACGTTCCTGCGCGCGCGTGGTCGCGGGGCGCCGGCATCGCGGCGCTGTTCTGCCTCGGGCTCGCCGTCCCGGCCGCGGCCGAAGCGCCGGAGGACGCCGATCTTCGTCTGATCGACGACAGGCTTGTCGCGATCGAGGGCATGCAGGATCTGATGCGGACCTGTCCGGCCGAAATCTGGCGAACGCGCCTGACCTGGCTCAACTCGATGCTCGCCAAGCTGAAGGACTGGCGCGTGTCGCAATGCGAGGACGACCTGTCCGCATGCGTCGATTCCTGTCTGGTGAGCCAGAATGGAACCGCCTGCTTCGCCGTCGCCCGGCTTTTCGAGATCAACGATGCGCCGGAGTTCAAGATGGCCTCGCGTCGGGCTTTCGCGCTCGCCTGCGCGCTGGGCGAGCCCTCAGGCTGCACCAACCGGAGCGCGGGCCTCAAGAACGCGCCGATCCCGTCGGATGACCTGTCGCAGAACATGAGCGAGGAGATGGAGATTTGCCTTTATCGCAGCTTCGCCACCGCCTGTGACGCCGATGACGCCTGGGGCTGCGCCATGGAGGGGCAGGCGCTGCATTTGGGGGAGGGGACCCCTCCCGACGCGCACAGGGCGCGGCTCCGGTTGCAGCGCGCCTGCGCGCTCAGCCCGCTGCCCGAGAAGCGGGAAACAGAATTCGCCCCCTGCCGTTTCGCCAGAACGCAACTTGAATGGCTGGACGAGGCCGACTGATCCCGCGCCGCCGGATCAGCCGAGATCGGCGATCCCCAGCCGCTGTTTCGGCCGCGCCATGGCGTAGCGGCGAACCCAGATCAGCCGCTCCTCCGCCCGCGTCACCGCGACATAGGCGAGCCGGCGCCAGAGCGGCGCGCCGGCCTCCACCCGCCCCGCGCCGGCGGCGGCGTAGAGATCGGGGGCGAAGACCTGCACTTCGGGCCATTGCGAGCCCTGCGCCTTGTGGATCGTCGTCGCCGCGCCATGGACGAAGGCCGCGCCCATGCGGGCGGCGGAGGCGATGATCGGCTCGTCGCGGCCCGGGGCCTCGATCTTGATGATGGCGGCGACGCCGACGGTCGGCGCCTCGGCCCCGACCACATGCAGCCGGGCGAAGCCCTGCCGGTTTCCGGGGCCGAGATAGATCGCCTGCGCGCCCTTGATCAGCCCGCGCGCCTCCAGGTCGATCCGCTTCTTGCGGTGCTTGAGCGGCAATTCGATCCCATCGCAGATCAGCGGCTCGCCCGACAGCAACGCCGTCTCCGGCGCGCCATGGGCGGCGCGGAAAGCCTGTATCAGCCGGAGCCGGGTCGCGTTCCGCCAGACCAGCATCGGCGCCCGCGCCATCAGGTCGGGATCGGCGCGGGGGGCGAGGACGATCCGGTCGTCGCGCGCGGCGATGGTCTCGATCTCGGCCTCGAACTCCTCGAAGCCGATCCCGTCGCGCAGCGCATGGGCGAGGTCGAGGATCGGGTTGTCGGCGCTCTGGCGATGGATGCGGCTCAGCATCGGCTTCGCCTCGTCCGGCAGCCGGTCGAAGACCATCGAGCCGGACTGACCCACGGGCGCGAGCTGCGCCGGGTCGCCGAAAAGGATCAGGGTGGAGAAGATCTCCTGCAGATCCTCGAACTGGCGCTCATCCAGCATCGAGGCTTCGTCCACCAGCGCGACGTCAAGCGGCTCCTCGCGCCGGGTCCAGCCCTTGATGAAATCCGAGCCCGAAAGCCCGGCGATGGCCATGGCCCCGGGGACGGAGCCATGTTCGTCGTAAAACGCCTTGATCCGGTCGAGCTGGGCGTCGTCCACGCCTTCGACCTCCGGGCGCGAGGCGCCGGCTTCGGTCAGCCATCTGGCGATCTTCTCGAATTCCGGGTCATAGACCGGGATGTAGAGAATCCGGTGCAGCGTCGTCGCCGGCACGCCGCGCGTGCGCAGCACCGAGGCGGCCTTGTTGGTCGGGGCCAGCACCGCGAAGCTGCGCCGGCCGCGTGTCCGGCGGGGCTCGTAATCGCCGCCCACCGGCTCCAGCCCGGCCTCGGCCAGCGCCTCGGCCGTGTCGGCCAGCAGCACGGTCTTGCCCGAGCCGGCCTTGCCCAGCACCGCGAGCGGATTGGCCCGCCCCTCGCGCGGGGCCGGGCCGACGCCGCCCTTGTCGAGGTCGATCCCGGCGGCGCGGAGCCGCTCGCGGATCGCGGCGCGGGCGCGGGTCTGGTCTTCGGAAAGGATCATGCGGTCTGATAGCCGAGGAACGCGGCCGGCGCCATCAGTCGCCGGCGGGCGGCAGCGGGCGGGGCTTGCCGTTGAGGTCGATGGCGACGAAGACGATCCGCGTCTCCGCCGCGCGCCGCTCCAGCCCGGTTTCGGCGTTGAAGGTGCGGACCTCGACATTGAGCGTCATCGAGCTTCGCCCCCGTTTCGCCAGCGTCGGGAAGATCGAGACCACATCGCCGACCCGCACCGGATGCAGGAAGCGCATC
Organism: Pikeienuella sp.; assembly: GCA_047974395.1. Classification (GTDB taxonomy): domain Bacteria; phylum Pseudomonadota; class Alphaproteobacteria; order Rhodobacterales; family Rhodobacteraceae; genus Pikeienuella. The sequence goes on from JBKECG010000260.1 coordinate 22,734, forward strand.
CCGTCCACGGAGACCGTGGCGACCCGCCCGCCGGCCAGCGAACGGGCCAGCACCGAGGCGCCGAGATCCATCTGCCCCATCAGCCAGCCGCCGAAAATATCGCCATTGGCGTTGGTGTCGGCGGGCATGGCGATGGTCTGGAGCGCGGCGCCGGGGCGCGGTCCGGGCGTGTCTGTCGGCATGGCTTTCCTTTCGCTTCACGCCGCGACGTTAGGCCGGGCGCGCGGGATTGGGAAGCGTCAGAGCAGCGGCGAGAACAGCCGCGCGACCGGCGCGCCATAGCGTTTCAGCGCCGTCTCCCCGTCCAGCGGCGTCTCATGGAGATCGGCATGGGCCATGTCCTCCTCCAGCATCGCCGCGACCTCCCCGGCCGCCTCCGCGCCGAAGAGGATCGCCGTCACCTCGAAATTCAGCCGGCAGGAGCGCACGTCGAGATTGATCGTGCCGATCGAGGCGAATTCGTCATCCACCACCAGCGCCTTCTGATGCATGAACCCGTCCCGATAGCGCCAGATCCTGACGCCGGCGGCGCGAACCTCGTCGAAATAGGCGAAAGCGGCCAGCCAGACCGTCAGGTGATCCTTCATCGCCGGGATCAGGATGCGGATATCGACCCCGCGCAGCGCCGCCAGCTTCAGCGCCGAAAGAATATCCTCATCCGGCACGAAATAGGGCGAGGCGATCCAGATCCGCCGCCGCGCCGCCTCTATGGCGTTGAGGAAATAGAGATTGCCGGTCTCCAGCGGATCGGCCGGGCCGGGCGCGAGGATCAGCGCCCCGGTCCCCTCCGCGATCGGGGCCGCCGACCAGTCGAGCGCCGGCGTCTCGTCGGAGGACCAGCGCCAGTCCTCGGCGAAGACCAGCTGAAGCTGGGCGACGGCGGGGCCGGAAAGCTCCAGATGCGTGTCGCGCCAATGGCCGAATTTCGGATCGCGCCCCATATATTCGTCGCCGACATTCAGCCCGCCGAGAAATCCGGCGGCGCCGTCCACGATGACGATCTTGCGGTGATTGCGGAAATTCATCTGGAACGGGCTGCGCGGCGTGCGGATGGCGTGAAAATTGCGGATGTCGACCCCGGCTTCGCGCAGCCGCTGAAGATAGGCGGCCGGAAGCCCGACGCTGCCGATGGAATCATAGAGAACCCGGATCGCGATCCCCTCCCGCGCGCGCCGGATCAGAAGATCGGCGAGGGCGCGGCCGATCCGGTCGTTGCGGATGATGTAGAAACAGATCAGCACATAGCTTTGCGCCGCCGCGATGGCGCCGAAGACGGCGTCGAAGGTCTCCTCTCCGTCGCGCAGGATCCGGTAGCGGACGCCGGCGGCGACCGGCAGGTCGGCCAGCCGTTCGAAAGCCAGCGCGCGGGGCGATCCGGCGCCGGGTTCGCGGCTGACGCCGGCCCCGGCCCCGGCGCGGAGCCGGTCGAGCGCGGCCCTCGCTTCGCGGCGCATGGAGATGAAGCCCGGATAGCGCGAATGGCCGAGGAAGAGATAGGCCGGCACGGCCAGAAACGGGGCCGAAAGCAGGAACACCACCCAGCCGACCGAACCTTGCGGCGTGCGCGCGGTGCGGATCGCCCGGAGCGCGAACCAGCCCGCCATCGCCCAGAGCGTGACGAGGGCGAGGGCGCCGAGCGCGGTCATCATCGCCCGCGGCTCCCCGCCGCGCGGCGCGGCGCGATCTCCGCCCAGCCCGGCAGATGGTCGGAGGCGATGCGCGAAAGCGCGCTCCGGTGCACGCCGCAGCGGCGACAGCGCAGATCCGCCGAGGCGAAGACCCGGTCCAGCCGCGCCACCGGCCGCGCGGCGTGGAATGATTCCCGCGTCGGCGCCGGGCGCAGGCGGCGCGAGAGGATCTCGATGCAGCCGCGCCGGTCGCGCCATTCGTTGAGATCGCCGAGGACCAGTTCATGCGCCCCGTCGGCGCGCGCCTCCAGCGCCTCCAGAATGGCGCGGGCCTGTTGCGCGCGGCTGATCTGGCGCAGGCCCAGATGGGCGCAGATCAGCCGGAACCGGCGCCCTTCCAGCGCCATCTCGGCGATCAGCGCGCCGCGCGGCTCCAGGCAGGGCAGCTCCAGCCTCTCGATCCGCTCCACCCCGATCCGGGCCGAAACCAGCAGCGCGTTGCCGTGCCAGCCATGGCTGGGGCCGACCCCGAACGGGGTGGCGAAGCGCAGCCCGGTCACGGCCAGCGCCGCGTGGGGAATGGCCCCGCGCCGCTCGCCCAAACGCCGGTCGGCCTCCTGCAGGGCGACGATATCGGCGCCGATCTCGGCCAGCACCGCGGCGATGCGCGCAGGATCGCGCCGCCAGTCGAGACAGTCGCATTTCCGGATATTGTAGCTGGCGAGTTTCAGCATCCGGGATCGGCGCGGGAAGGGGCCGGGCTCAGCCCTCGCGCGCGTCCTCGATGGTCCGGAGACCGGTGGAGGGGGAGGAGACCAGCACCGCCATGTTGCCGGGCTTGTGCTCGTTGCGCAGCATCTTCAGATGCGCCGCCGGAATGTCCTTCCACTCGAAGACCTCGGACATGCAGGGGTCCAGCCGGCGCTCCAGCATCAGCCGGTTGGCGGCGCTCGCCTGCTTGAGATTGGCGAAATGCGAACCCTGCACGCGCTTCTGGTGCATCCAGAGATAGCGCGCGTCCATGGTCAGGTTATAGCCGGTGGTCCCGGCGCAGATCACCACCATGCCGCCGCGCTTCACCACGAAGACCGAGACCGGGAAGGTCGCCTGGCCGGGATGTTCGAAGACGAAATCGACATTGACGCCCTTGCCGGTGATGTCCCAGATCGCCTTGCCGAACTTGCGGACCTCGCCGAACCAGGTCTTGTATTCGGGCGTGTTCACCGCCGGCATCTCGCCCCAGCAGTTGAAATCCTTGCGGTTCAGCACGCCCTTGGCGCCGAGGCCGAGCACGAATTCGCGCTTGTCCTCGTCCGAGATCACGCCGATCGCGTTGGCGCCGGCGGTGTTGATCAGCTGGATCGCATAGGAGCCGAGCCCGCCCGAGGCGCCCCAGACCAGCACATTGTCGCCCGGCTTCAGGATATGCGGCCGGTGGCCGAACAGCATCCGGTAGGCGGTGGCGAGGGTCAGCGTGTAGCAGGCGCTTTCCTCCCAGGTCAGGTGCTTCGGCCGCTCCATGAGCTGCTGCGACTGGACGCAGGTGAACTGGGCGAAGCTGCCGTCCGGCGTCTCATAGCCCCAGATGCGCTGGCTGGGCGAGAACATCGGATCGCCGCCATTGCATTCCTCGTCGTCGCCATCGTCCTGATTGCAGTGGATGACGACCTCGTCGCCGACCTTCCAGCGTTTCACCTTGTCGCCGACCGCCCAGACCACGCCGGCGGCGTCGGAGCCGGCGATGTGATATTCCGCGCCATGCACGTCGAAAGGAGAGATCGGCGTGCCGAGCCCGGCCCAGACGCCATTATAGTTCACGCCCGCCGCCATCACGAGAACCAGCACCTCGTTCGAATCGGGCTTCGGGGTGGGGACGACCTCCTCCTTGAAGGATTTGTCCGGCTCGCCATGACGCTCGCGCCGGATCGCCCAGGCGCGCATCTCGGCGGGAACATGGCCAAGTGGCGGGATTTCCCCGATTTCGTAGAGGTCCTTCTCAGGCGCGTCGAGGGCCATGGCTGTCTCCTGCAAGTCTGCGGCGGCGATGATCGCGCGCAAGATTCGTTCGTATTCAGGTCTTCGAGGCTAATTACATTATCCATGCATCAGCGCAAGCCTGATTGTGCGGTGCAGCGGAGCCGAGCGCAAGGCGCCTCAGCCCGCAGCCGGTTCAATCCGCAGGCGGACGCCCGGATCGGGCCGGATGGTCATGTGCATCACCGGAACCGGCGGCGGGCCGTCCGGGGCGAAGCGGAAGCGGGCGAGGAGGGTCGCGAGGATGATCCGCGCCTGCATCATGGCGAAATTCGCGCCGACGCAGATGCGCGGCCCGGCGCCGAAGGGCAGGTGCAGGAAACGGTCGCGCCCGGCCTTCGCCGCCGGCATGAAACGGTCGGGGAGGAACCGTTCGGGCGTCTCCCACCACATCCTGTGGCGGTGAAGCGCGTAGATGTTGAGAAACACCGTGTCGCGCGGCAGGATCGGCCGGCCGTGCAGCCGGTCCTCGGCCAGCACGTTCCGCGCCAGAAGCCCGACCGGGGGATAGAGCCGCATCGCCTCGTCCAGCGTCGCCTCGACAAAGGGCATGGCGGCGAGATCGGCCTCGGTCGCCGCACGGGGGCCGAGCGCGGCGCGGGCCTCCCCTCGGGCGCGGTCCTGCGCCGCCGGGTCATGGGCCAGCATGAGGAGCGCCCATGAGATCGCCAGCGCCGTGGTCTCATGACCGGCGACGACGAAGAACTGCATGTTGTGCAGCAGGTCGCGCGGGCTCATCCGGCGGCCGGTTTCCGGGTCCTCGGCCTTCAGCATGTGGTCGAGAAGATCATCGCCGCCGGACGAGGGCTGCGCGCGGCGGGCTTCGATCGCGCGGGCGACCATCTCGTGCATGGTCCTCACCGCGCCGCGGCCGAACAGCTCGCCGGGCCGGGGAACCCAGGGCGGGAGTTCGAGGAAATCCAGCAGCGAGGCCCGGCCGATGGTCAGGAAATAACGGGTGATCGCCTCGCCATAGGCTTCGGCGTCGAAATGCTCGCGCCCCGAAAGCGCCACCTCGCAGATCACGTCGAACGTGGCGGAGAGCATCTCCTTCACCATCTCGGCCCGCCCGCCCGCCATGTCGAGCCGCGCGGCGGCGCGCGCCGCCGTCGCGGTCATGATCGGGGAGAGGGCGGAGACGTTCCGCGCCGCGAAGACCGGCGCGATGGCGCGACGCTGCCAGCGCCAGTCGGCGCCCTCGGCGGTGAAGAGGCTCGCGCCGACGGCGGGGCGCAGCATGCGGATCATCACTTCGGATTTCGGGTAGTTGTCGGCGTTGTCGAGGAATATCCGGCGCATCGCCGCCGGGCTCTGGGCCATGTGCCAGCGGGCGGGGCCGGTGCGCCCGGTCAGGATCGGCTGGGCGAAGGAGAGCGCCGGCAGGATCGAGAGCACGTTGCGCCGCGTGGCGCGCAGGCTCTCGATCACGCCGAGCGGCCGCGCCGGCGGCGTGACGGTCGGGGGGATGAAGCCGGTTGCGCTCATGCGCCTGTCCTTCCGCTCACGCCCACCGGGTTCAGAGCCCGATCTTGATCACTTCATCGACCGGAACCCGGCGCACCCGCGCGCGCAGGGCGTCGAGCACCTCAAGTATGTCGTCGTCAAGCTCGTGGCGCGGCGTGGTCCGGCATCTGGCCCAGACCAGATCATGGTCGATCTCCTCGCCGAGATAGCGGAAATAGACCGGAGCGGCGAAGGGCATGCCCGGCTCCTCGGCCGAGACCGCCGCCTTCATCCCGATCAGGTCGGCCGAGAAATGGTTCGCCCGGCGCAGGAAATAGCTGCCGTAATTCATGAACATGTCGCTGACATATTCCTCGCCCTCGTAGATATTCGCATAGGTGATCATCGCGCAGTCGCGGCCGGTATGGACGAAGCCGGCGTAGTTCCAGATCGTCTCGCTGCGCAACATGCAGGTGACCTTGTTGCGCCGCCGGTAGCGTCGCGCGCCGCCATCGTCGCTTATGTCCGAAATGGCGATCAGATAGCTGTCCTCGACCGCCTCGGCCCTGGTGATCTCAAGATAATATCCGGGCTCCACCGAGTCGCGATTGCATTCGACCGCGCGCAGCAGCTGTTCGATCGGCATTTCCTCGGGCTGCAACCCGCCCCCGGCCGAAACGACGCGGTCGAGCCCCACGCCGAGCGCGGCGCAGAGCTTGGCGAGCACCGGCAGGGAGGGCAGGTTCTCTCCGCTCAGATATTTGTTGAGCTGCTGCCGGTTGATCCCGCCCTCGCGGCAGAGCCGGGAGATCGACCCGAATTCCGCGGCGAGTTCGCGCAGATTGGTCGAGACGGCGGAGGTCAGCGCGGCCAGTTCTTCCGAAGCTTTCACGGGCGCGAATATCCTTTCCTTGCATGGCCCGGCGCGGGCGGCGTGAGAACAGATAATCGAAACGAATCACTTCATCCTGGCGCAGCGCCCCTGCGGACGGGGGGCGAAACGGCTCGATTATACACGCAAAACCGCTTATGGTGTGACGCGAAATCGCTTACATGCCCGTTCGAATCATCCCCTCTTCACTTCTTCGATATATATTGGTTATTGGCTTTGGCCCAGCGCCGAAGCTGTTCAACTAATCTCTGGTATTGATTCTGAGAACTGATTTCCCGGCGCGAATCGTCGCATTATCAACTCACCGAAGCAGATGGCGGTGCAAGATCATGACGCAATCGCAGGAAGATAGGACCGGCCAACCGCATATCCGCCTCCGGCGCGGAAGCGGCGCGGCGCGGGTCGAGCTTCCGGCGGCGGATCGGTTCGTTTTCCTGTCCCTCACGGCGGAAAGCGGCGCGATCCGGGCGGAAATCCCGGGTTCCGACGGGAAAGCGGGATGGGCCTGCGAAAGATCGCGCGACGTCGGCGAATGAGTGGATGACGGCAGGGACCGGGCGCTTTTGAAGATGCGGATGGTCCGGTCCCAAGCCGTCGCCCGCTTGAGGCGTATCGAGTTGAAGTTGTAGCGCTGGCCCGCAAAGGCGCTGCTCAAGGCCGCTCTTCTCCTCCCGGAGCGGTCGGAAGTGCGAGAGGCGTCCCCAACCCCTCTCGCACTTTTCCGATTCCGGGGCGCCGATGGCGAAGCCTGCGGATGCGATGACATAAAGTTGTCCGCGACGCCCCCCTTGCGAACATATCTTGCGCATGTATTTTCGCTGCGATGCACAAATCTGACTCGCGAGACCGCCCATGACCGACCGCCCCTGGCTTTTCCGCACCTATGCCGGGCATTCGACCGCCGCGGCCTCGAACGCGCTCTATCGCGGCAATCTGGAAAAGGGCCAGACCGGGCTTTCCGTGGCTTTCGACCTGCCGACCCAGACCGGCTATGACAGCGACCATGTTCTGGCGCGGGGCGAGGTGGGCAAGGTCGGGGTGCCGATCTCTCATCTCGGCGACATGCGCGTGTTGTTCGACCGGATCCCGATCGAGCAGATGAACACCTCGATGACGATCAACGCCACCGCCGCCTGGCTGCTGGCGCTTTATGTCGCCGCGGCCGAGGAGCAGGGGGCGGATGTCTCCGCGCTTCAGGGCACGGTGCAGAACGACATCATCAAGGAATATCTCTCGCGCGGCACCTATGTCTTCCCGCCCGAGCCGAGCCTGCGGCTGATTTCCGACATCGCCGCCTGGACCTGGTCCCATGCGCCGAAATGGAACCCGATGAATGTCTGCTCCTATCATTTGCAGGAGGCGGGCGCGACGCCGGAGCAGGAACTGGCCTTCGCGCTGGCGACCGCCATCGCGGTTCTGGACACGGTGAAGGCGCGGGGCGCGGTCTCGGAGGCGGATTTCCCGAAGGACGTCGGGCGGATCTCCTTCTTCGTCAACGCCGGCATCCGCTTCGTCACCGAGATGTGCAAGATGCGCGCCTTCTGCGACCTCTGGGACGAGATCTGCCGCGAGCGTTACGGCGTCACCGACGAGCGTTTCC
>JBKECG010000262.1:0-3352 GCA_047974395.1 Pikeienuella sp.
CGCCGCCGAAAAGCGCCAGCGCCGGCGCGACCAGCTTCGTCGCCACCGGGATCAGCGCGAGCCCGAGCGCGAGGCCGAACACCCCGTCCATCGCCGCGGTGACGAGCCATTCGACCGCGCCCGAACCCGCCGCCATCGCCGCCGCGCCGGCGGCGGCGGTCCCGACGAATTCATAGGGCCAATGCCAGCCCAGCTCATGCGCGCCATGGATCACGATATTGCCGCCGACCCAGAGCATGGCCGCGGTGCCGATCACGCCGATGACCGACAGCACATGGGGCATCGCCCGCACCAGCCCGGCGCCGAAGGCGCGGGTCGCCGCGAACCGGCCGACCCGGGTCAGCCGCATGCCCAGATCGTCCATCTTCACCAGCACCGCCACCGCGCCATAGACCAGCAGCGTGATGCCGACGGCGACGGCGAAGAGCACCGCCGCGCGATAGCCGAGGCCGGTCGCCTCGATGGTGGAGAGGGCGATGGTCACGATCTCGGCCGAGAGGATGAAATCGGTCTTGATCGCGCCCCTGACGCGCTGCTCCTCCAGATGCGCGGCGCTGAGGGTCTCGGCCTCCTGCGCTTCGGATTCAGGGTGGGGGTGGAGCGCGTGCCAGATCTTCTCCGCCCCCTCGAAGCAGAGATAGGCGCCGCCGAGCATCAGGAGAGGCGGCAGCATCCAGGGCAGGAAGGCGTCCAGCAACAGCGCGATGGGGACGAGGATCACCACCTTGTTGAAGAGCGAGCCGCGCGCGATTTTCCAGATGATCGGCAATTCGCGCGCCGCCGGCAGTCCGGTGACATATTTCGGCGTCACCGCCGGGTCGTCGATCAGCACGCCCGCGGTCTTGGCCCCGACCTTCGCCGCCTGCCCGCCGATATCGTCGATCTGCGCCGCCGCCAGTTTGGCGATGGCGCCGACATCGTCCAGCAGGGCCAGCAATCCGCTCATCTCAGCCGTCTCCTTGGTCCGGCGCCGCCATGAAGGCGGTTGTCGCCGGGGCGAGCCCTAGTTATGCGGCCGAAGCCGTGGTTTCCAGAGCCGCGTCTTCAAAACCGGGGTCTGCCGCTGGCGGCGGCGATCAGCCGGGCCTCGACCAGCGTTTCGCGCGCCTCGATTGCGGCGCGTTTCTCGACCCAGGAAAGGCGCGCTTCGGGGGCCATGGCGCCGGCCGCTTCGGCGCGCTCCAGCGCGGCGGCGCGGGCCCAGTCCTCGGCCATCGCCTTCGCCGCCGCCAGCGTCGCGGCCGGGCGCGGCGGGCCGCCGGCGATCACCTCGAACCGGTCGCCATCGGGCGAGAGGATCAGCGCCTCCGCCTTCGCCTCGACCAGGCCGACCACGGCGCCGACCGCGTTGGCGACATCTGCGTCTTCGGGGATCGCGGCCTCGGCCCCGGCGATGCGCGCCACCTCGGGATAATAGACCGGGGCGGAGGCCCCGAGCCCGATCAGCGGCGCGGTCAGCGCCAGCTGCGGCGCGGCGAAGCCCCGCCGCCCCTCCAGCGCCGCCGCGGCCAGCGGGCTGACGGCGAGGCCGTCGGCCTCGAACCCGTCTTCGGCCAGCGCCGCCTCCAGCGCCAGCTCCGCAGAGCGGCGGGTCAGCGCCGCCACCACGTGTTGCGAGAACGCGGCCCCGTCCTCGGCCAGCACCCGCCCGTCATTGCCCTTGCGCCGGGCGAAGAGCCGCGCGGCCTTTTCCGCCGCCGCGCCGTCCCAGCCTTGGTGCAGGCCCAGCACATGCGCGGCGTCGCTCGGGGTGAAGGCGACGCGGCGGAGGAAGCCGGCGGCGAAGAGCCGCTCCAGCGCGCGCCGTCCGCGCGGCCCGAGCGAAAGCGCGTCCACCGCCGCCCCGGCGCCGATCCGGTCCAGCAGATCCACCTCGCGCGGCTCCAGCGCCTCGCGCCCCGCGCGTCTTGCGCCGGGCAGGGCGAAGAGCCCGTCATCCGGCTCCGCCCGCGTGCGGATCAACTGCCGCTCCAGCGCCTCATGCGCCTCCGGCCGCTCCATGGCGTAGAGGCTGACCGGAACCGCGCGGCGCGGGCCGAGCGTCAGCCGCGCGGCGAGGGCGGAGGCGTCCACCCCGACTTCGCTGTCGCCGCCAAGCCCATGGGTGCGCATCGCCACCGCCTCGACCATGGTCAGCCAGCCGCCGACGCGGGCGCCCTCCTCGTTGAGGCGCGGGCGGCCCGCCTCCAGCACCGCGATATCGGTGGTGGTGCCGCCGATATCGGAGACGACGGCGCGCGAAAGCCCGGTCAGATGCGCGGCGCCGACAAGGCTCGCCGCCGGGCCGGAAAGGATGGTCTCGATCGGGCGGGCGCGGGCGATGGCGGCGCCCATCAGCGCGCCGTCGCCCTTCACCACCATCAGCGGCGCGGCGATCCCGCGGGCGCGGAGCCGGGCCTCCGTCCCCTCGATCAGCCGGTGGATCATCCCGACCAGCCGCGCGTTCAGCAGCGTGGTCAGCGCCCGGCGCGGCCCGCCGAGCTTCGCCGAAAGCTCGTGGCTGCATGTGACCGGCAGGCCGGTCTCCTCGGCGATGATCTCGCGGGCGCGAAGCTCCTGCGCCGGGTTCCTGACCGCGAAGACCCCGGCCACGGCGAAACCGGCGACGCGGCCGGCGGCTTCGCGCGCCCCGGCGCGCAGCGCGGCTTCATCCAGCGGCGCGGCGGCCGAGCCGTCGCTGCGGCAGCCGCCGGCGACGAAGATCGCCGGGTCGGGGCCGAGCGCGGCGGCCAGCCCGGCGCGGGCCAGATCTTCCTCCCTGAATCCGATCATCGCCAGCGCCGCCGGGTCGCCATGCCCCTCCACCAGCGCGTTGGTGGCGAGTGTGGTGGAGAGCGAGACAAGCGCGATCTCTTCCGGCGCCGCGCCCGCAGCCTCCAGCGCGAGGTCGATCGCCGCGGCGACGCCGGCGCCGAGATCGCCATGCGTGGTCAGCGACTTGGCCTTGCCGCGCACGACCCGCGCCGCCTCGTCATAGATCACCGCGTCGGTGAAGGTTCCACCCGTGTCGACGCCCAACAAGATCGCCATGCGCGCTCCGCCTGCAAACCCTTCGGCTATAGGGCGGGCGGGCGCGCCGATCAATCGCCGCCGCTTCCATCCACGGTGATCGCTTGAAGCTCACCGATGGGCCTGAGTGATGGTCTTGCGGAGGTATTCGTCGTCCCATGCGAGCGTTTTTCCTCGGACCTTGAGGCTGGCCTTGTCGGGGATGGCCTTGATGAGGTTGAGGGAAGCGTGGCGGATCGCGGCCATGTTGGCGGGGCCGTGTTCGGTGCGCAGGCGCATCAGGTCGTCGTGAAAGACCACGTCCATGACCCAGTGGAGGCGGTTCTCGACGCCCCAATGGCCG
>JBKECG010000375.1:0-1924 GCA_047974395.1 Pikeienuella sp.
TGTTCGATCGGGGCGAGGGCGCGGCCCATCTGGATCGAGCCGGCGATCATCATGCCGGGGGAGATCTCTCCCTGGATGGCGAGCCAGGCGCCGAGCGCGAGCATCGCCGATTGCAGGAAGAAACGCAGCGTCTTGGAGGCGGTGGCGTAGCCCCCGGTGCTGTCCGAAGCGCGCACCGAGGCGGTGAGCGCCAGCTCGCGGAACTTGCGCCATTTCCGGAGCGCCGCGCCGCGCATGCCGAGCGCCTGCACCGTCTCGCCCTCGCGCCGCAGGGCTTCGGAGAAGGCCTCCGACTGGGCGGAGGCGCGCTGGCTTTCCGCCACCGGCTTGCGCGATGACCATTCGTTCAGCAGCGTGATCGCCAGCAGGAGCGCCCCGCCGCAAAGCGCGAGCGCGCCGAGCGTCCAGTGAAAATAGAAGATGATGACGAAGAAGACCGGCGCCCAGGGCATGTCGAAAAGCGCGAAGGGCGCGGGCGAGGACAGGACCCGCTGGATCGTCTCCAGATCGCGAAGCCCGCTTTGCGGGCGCGTGCGCTCGGCCGGAGAGACCGCCCTGCGCAGCACCGCGTCGAAAACGCGCTTGTCCAGAAGCTCCTGGAACCGCGCGCCGGCGCGGGCCAGCACCCGGGCGCGGGCGTGGTCCAGCAGGCCCATGAACAGGAAGAGCGCGGTGATCAGCGCGAAAAGCGCGGCCAGCGTCGCCTCGGAATTCGAGGCCAGCACCCGGTCATAGACCTGGAGCATGAAAAGCGGGCCGGTCAGCATCAGGATGTTCACGAAGGCGCTGAACAGGCCGACGCCGGTCAGCAGACGGCGCGACGAAAACAGAGCTCCGCGGAGCTCCCGCCGTCCGGCAAGGGAGTCTGGTTTCAACATGAGGCCTCTATAGGCGCAGGACATTACAGGACGTTTACGCAATGCACATAACGCACATCCTGCGGCTCTGCGCCTCTGTTAACACGAAGCCGCGCCCGGGTGAAACCCGCCCAGGTTCCGGGCGCGCTCCGGGCCTGCGCTTGCGCGCGTCGGCGGGCTGGGGCAATAGGGCGGGTGGGCTGAAGCTGTCCAGCGGATAGAGAATCGGAGAAGGTTGATGATCGGGGTGGGGCGCCGGACGAACATTCAGGCCGCGATCGCGGCCGCGATCCTGCTTACGGCCGGCTGCGCGACGGGCCCTTCGGGCGAGGGGCGTCTGATCGCCGATCCCTATGAGCGGACGAATCGGCAGATGCACGCCTTCAACAAGGATGTCGATACGCTCGTCCTGCGCCCGGTAGCGGAGGGGTACGATCTTTTCGCCCCGGAACTGATCAAGCATCTGGTGCGCAACGAGCTGAATTACCTCCGGCTGCCCGCGATTTTCCTCAACCGGCTCATGCAGGGCGATCTGGAGGAGGCGGGCGGCGCGCTGGCGCGTTTCGCGCTCAACACCACGCTTGGCGGCGCCGGTATGCTGGACCCGGCGACCGAATTCGGCCTGCCGCATGAGCCGACCGATTTCGGCGTCACCCTCGCGGTCTGGGGCATGGACGAAGGCGTTTATCACGAGCTTCCCATTCTCGGCCCCCGCACCACGCGCGACGCTGTCGGGCTGGTCGGGCATTTCCTGCTCGATCCGACCATCCTGATCACCTTCGGCGTGGTCGAGGCCACCGCCGCGGTGACGGCGATCGACTACACCCGAACGGCGCTGGAGCCGGTTGTGCTGCGCTATGAGAATGCGGATCTGCTCGATCAGATCCTGTATGAGTCCGAGGACAGTTATCTCGCCGCCCGCACCGGTTACGTGCAGGCGCGCCGGCGCCATGTCGCCGGGGGCGAGTCTGATGTGGAGAGGTTGCCCGATATTTTCGGCGACCAGTCGGATGACTGAGGGGCCGGAAAAGGAGCGAGAGATGACGCGCAACCCTGAATTCACGCGC
>JBKECG010000407.1:0-2963 GCA_047974395.1 Pikeienuella sp.
CCGCGTCGAAACTGATGAAGGCCGGGTTCCGCTCGAACAACCTCGATCCGAACGCGCGGCACTGCATGGCCTCGGCGGTGACCGGTTTCATGCGCACCTTCGGCATCGACGAGCCGATGGGCTGCTATGACGACATCGAGGCCGCGGACGCCTTCGTGCTCTGGGGCGCGAACATGGCGGAGATGCATCCGATCCTCTGGACCCGCATCACCGACCGCCGCTTCAGCTATCCGCATGTGAAGGTCGCGGTGCTCTCGACCTTCCGCAACCGCTGCTTCGACCTCGCCGACATCCCGATGGTCTTCAAGCCGCAGACCGACCTCGCGATCCTGAACTATATCGCGAACCACATCATCGAGACGGGCAAGGTCAACGAGGCCTTCGTCGCCGATTTCGTCAACTTCAAGCACGGCAACGAGAATATCGGCTACGGCCTGCGCCCCGAGAATCCGCTGGAACAGGCGGCGGAGCATGCGAAGGACGCCAACGACGCCCAGCCGATCACCTTCGAGGATTACGCGAAATTCGTCTCCGACTACACGCTCCAACGGGCAGCGGAGATGAGCGGGGTCCCGGCGGCGCGGCTGGAGGAACTGGCCGAGCTCTACGCCGATCCGAACGTCAAGGTCATGTCGACCTGGACGATGGGCTTCAACCAGCATACCCGGGGCACCTGGGCGAACAATCTCGTCTACAACATCCACCTGCTGACCGGGAAGATCGCCCATGCCGGCAACTCGCCCTTCTCGCTGACCGGCCAGCCCTCGGCCTGTGGCACCGCGCGCGAGGTCGGGACCTTCGCCCACCGGCTGCCCGCCGACCTCGTGGTGACCAATCCCGAGCACCGGGCCCATGCCGAGGAACTCTGGAAGCTGCCGCCGGGCACGATCCCCGACTGGGTCGGCTCGCATGCCGTGCAGCAGAACCGCGACCTGAAGGATGGCAAGATCAACGTCTACTGGGTGCAGGTGAACAACAACATCCAGGCGGCGGCCAATCTGATGGAGGAGGGGCTGCCCGGCTCTCGCAACCCGGACAATTTCATCGTCGTCTCCGACGCCTATCCGACCAATACCTGCCTCGCCGCCGACCTGATCCTGCCGGCCGCGATGTGGGTCGAGAAGGAGGGCGGCTACGGCAATGCCGAGCGGCGCACGCAGCTCTGGCGTCAGATGGTGACCGCGCCGGGCGATGCGAAATCCGACCTCTGGCAGCTCGTCGAATTCTCGAAGCGCTTCACCGTCGAGGAGGTCTGGCCGGCCGAGCTCATCACGCCGGACTACGCGGGCAAGACGCTCTTCGACGTGCTCTTCGCCAATGGCCAGGTCGATGCCTTCCAGCGCGAAGGCGACGCTCTCGACACCGAGAACATCGAGGCGGACGCCTTCGGCTTCTACCTCCAGAAGGGGCTCTTCGAGGAATATGCGAGCTTCGGGCGCGGCCACGGCCACGACCTCGCACCCTTCGATATGTATCATCAGGTCCGGGGTCTGCGCTGGCCGGTGGGGGACGGCCAGGAGACGCGCTGGCGCTTCAACCGCGACACCGACCCCTACGCCGCGGGCGACAAGGCCTACAAGTTCTACGGCCATGCCGACGGCCGTGCGATCATCTTCGCGCTGCCCTACGAGCCGCCGGCCGAGAGCCCCGACGAGGAGTTCCCGTTCTGGCTCGCGACCGGGCGGGTGCTGGAACACTGGCATTCCGGCTCGATGACCCAGCGCGTGCCCGAGCTTCACCGCGCGGTGCCCGACGCGCTCTGCTACATGCATCCCGACGACGCGGCGGAGATGAACCTGCGCCGCGGCTCCGCGGTCCGGATCATCTCGCGGCGCGGCGAGATGGAAACGCGGGTCGAAACGCGCGGACGCAACATGCCGCCGCGCGGCCTCGTCTTCGTGCCATGGTTCGACGCGCGGCAGCTCATCAACAAGGTCACGCTCGACGCGACCTGTCCCATCTCCAAGCAGACGGACTTCAAGAAATGCGCCGTCCGCATCGAAGCCGCGTGAGGCCCGTCATGCGCAGGACCCTCTTCATCGCCACGCTCCTCGCCGCCACCACGGCCGCCTTCGCCCAGGACGGCGGCATCGGTGGGCTTCGGCACGGCACGCCCCTCGACGTGGAAGCCACGCCCCCGCCGATCCCCTCGGTCGTGAATTCCGACATCCGCCAGGTCCGGAACTGGCCCGAACAGCCGCCGGTGATCCCGCATCACATCGACAACTACCAGATCGATCTCAACGTCAACAAATGCCTGACGTGCCATAGCCGCACGGCGGTCGAGGTCAGCCAGGCGCCGATGGTCTCGGTCACGCATTTCATGAACCGTGACGGACAGGTGCTCGCCGCCGTCACGCCGCGGCGCTTCTTCTGCACGCAGTGCCATGTGCCGCAGGCGGACGTCCAGCCGCTGGTCGAGAATACCTTCCAGGACGTCGACGCGGTCATCGGCGCGAGCCCCACGTCGGGGACGCCGTGATGTGGCGCTGGATAAAGCGGACATGGGACATCATCCGCCGCCCGAGCGTGCATCTGAGCCTCGGCTTCCTGACGCTGGGCGGCTTCCTGATGGGCATCATCTTCTGGGGCGGCTTCAACACCGCCCTTGAGATCACCAATACCGAGAAGTTCTGCACCAGCTGCCACGAGATGCGCGACAACGTCTTCGTCGAGCTGAAGCAGACAATCCACTACACGAACCGTTCGGGCGTGCGCGCCTCCTGCCCGGACTGCCACGTGCCGCATGACTGGACGGACAAGATCGCGCGCAAGATGCAGGCCTCCAAGGAGGTCTGGGGCAAGATCTTCGGCACGATCAACACGCGCGAAAAATTCCTCGACCATCGACTGGAACTTGCCCAGCACGAATGGGCGCGGCTGAAGGCGAACGACAGTCTGGAATGCCGCAACTGCCATTCGGCCGTGGCGATGGACTTCTCCAAGCAGACGCAACGCGCCGC
>JBKECG010000058.1:0-12271 GCA_047974395.1 Pikeienuella sp.
GTCCAGCCCCCTCCCCCGCCGCCACGCGGGCCGGCGGCGGAATCGGCGCGCTCCGTTTTCAATTCCCGTCTCCGCTCCCGCCGGCTCGCCCAATCCGTTCCATGCGCCCCATCCGGGGTCAACCCGGCTTTCCCGCGCCGCCGCGTTGCCAATCCGCCGCCCCGGTGCTAGTTCGCAGCCATCCCTTTCCGATTTCGCAGGCGCGCCATGATCCCTCGCTATTCCCGCCCCGAGATGACCGCGATCTGGTCGCCGGAATCGAAATTCCGCATCTGGTTCGAGATCGAGGCCCACGCCACCGACGCGCTGGCGGATCTGGGCGTGGTGCCGGAAAGCGCGGCGAAGGCGGTCTGGAAAGCGAAGGACGTTCAGTTCGACATCGCCCGGATCGACGAGATCGAGCGCGAGGTGAAGCATGACGTCATCGCCTTCCTCACCCATCTCGCCGAACATGTCGGCGAGGAGGCGCGTTTCGTCCATCAGGGCATGACCTCCTCGGACGTGCTCGACACCTGTTTCAACGTCCAGCTTGTCCGCGCCGCCGATATCCTGCTGGACGACATGGACGACCTCTGCGCCGCGCTGAAGCGCCGGGCGCATGAGCACAAGCACACCGTCTGCATCGGTCGCAGCCACGGCATCCATGCGGAGCCGACGACCTTCGGTCTGAAACTGGCGCAGGCCTATGCGGAGATGGACCGGAACCGCAGCCGCCTCGCACAGGCGCGGGCGGAGGTCGCGACCTGCGCCATTTCCGGCGCGGTCGGCACTTTCGCCAATATCGACCCCTCGGTCGAAGCCCATGTCGCGGCGAAGCTGGGGCTGGAGGCGGAGCCGGTTTCGACCCAGGTGATCCCGCGCGACCGGCACGCGATGTTCTTCGCCGTCCTTGGCGTCGTCGCCTCCTCCATCGAGCGGCTGGCGGTGGAGATCCGGCATCTCCAGCGCACCGAGGTGCTGGAGGCGGAGGAGTATTTCTCGCCGGGGCAGAAAGGCTCCTCGGCCATGCCGCACAAGCGCAACCCGGTGCTGACCGAGAACCTGACCGGGCTGGCCCGCATGGTCCGCGGCTATGTGACCCCGGCGCTGGAGAATGTGGCGCTCTGGCATGAGCGCGACATCTCCCATTCCTCGGTGGAGCGGATGATCGGCCCGGACGCGACCATCACCCTGGATTTCGCCCTTTCCCGGCTGACCGGGGTGATCGACAAGCTGGTGGTCCACCCGGAGAACATGGAGTGCAATCTCAACCAGTTCCGCGGCCTCGTGCATTCGCAGCGGGTGATGCTGGCCCTGACCCAGAAGGGCGTGAGCCGCGAGGACGCCTATCGCCTCGTGCAGCGCAACGCGATGAAGGTCTGGGAAAAGGGCGCGGATTTCATGGCCGAGCTGAAGGCCGACAAGGAAGTGACCGCCGCGATGAGCAACGCCGAGATCGAGGAGAATTTCGACCTCGGCCACCACACCAAACATGTGGAGACGATCTTCGCGCGCGTCTTCGGCCCGGAAGGCGAGGACTGAGCCCGCGCCGGATCAGACCGATCCCTCACGCAACCTGGTCCGCACCCGCATCAGGATGCGGCCGAGCCTGTTCAGCCCCGCCCCATCCGGCCCGCATCCCCAATAGGCGTCCATCGGCGCGTTCTCGACGATCATCCTGTCGCCGGTGGACAGCAACAGCCGTTTCGGGCCGTCATGCGTGCGGAATTTGGTTGTGACGACGCGGAGCATGATGTCGTCCTTCACCTGCTCCCAATCCGGCCGCAGCGGCAGCGCCCGCGTCATCCCGAGCGATTTCGCGTCTTTCGGCCGGCGGGCGCGACGGATACGCTCCCGATATTCCGCGCTCTCGAATTTCTGCGCCTGAAAGTAATGTTCGGCGGTGGACCACCACAGATCGTCCAGCGCCACGCCATAGGGCGCGAAATTCGAGAATTCGGAAAATTCATCGGTCTGGGCGTAGAAAAAGACGGTGTCGGAGGGAAACATCTTCGTCTCGCCGGCTTGCCCGTGGCCTGTCATTCAGGCGTCGCGCAGGGCGGCTGCATCGCCGCCCCGCCTGTTTTCGCGCATGCGCCGCGTCAGTCCCTGGTCTCGGACATGATCTGCTCCATGGCCTGAACCGCGAAAGCCTTCATCTTGTCGCGGATCTCGGCCTCGCTGATGGCGGCGCCGGCTTCCTTCACATCGGCCATGACCTTGCGGACGACATCGTCGTCCCCGGCCTCCTGCAGATCGGTGACGACGACGGATTTGGCGTAGGCCTCCGCGTCGGCGATCTTCAGCTTTTCGGCCAGCCAGTGGCCCAGCAGCCGGTTGCGCCGCGCCGCCGCCTTGAACATCGTCTCCGCATCATGGGCGAATTTGGATTCGAAGGCTTTCTTGCGGTCGTCGAAAGTCGTCATCGGAAACCCTTTCACTGTTTCCCACCTCACATAGGCGACGGCGGAGCCGCTGTGAAGCGCCTCGGGGCCGCATCGCTTGCGACCCGGCTCCTTTTCGCCCTATAAGCGCGCCGACGGGCGCGGCGGGGAACGCCGCGCCCGAATCCCTTTGACCCGTTCCCCGGGAAGGAGCCCGCATGGCCCGTCGCAGGATGGTTTACGAAGGCAAGGCGAAAATCCTCTATGAGGGGCCGGAGCCGGGCACGTATATCCAGTACTTCAAGGACGACGCCACCGCCTTCGACGCGACCAAACGCGACGTGATCGAGGGCAAGGGCGTGCTCAACAACCGCATTTCCGAGCATATCATGGGCGCGCTGAACTCGATCGGCGTGCCGACCCATTTCATCCGCCGGCTGAACATGCGCGAACAACTGATCCGGCAGGTGGAGATCATCCCGCTGGAGGTGGTGGTGCGCAATGTCGCCGCCGGCTCGCTCTCCAAGCGGCTCGGCATCGACGAGGGCGAACCCCTGCCGCGCCCGATCGTGGAGTTCTTCTACAAGGATGACAGCCTCCACGATCCGATGGTGACCGAGGAGCACATCATCGCCTTCAACTGGGCCAGCCAGCAGGACATGGACGACGTGATCGCGCTGGCGCTCCGGGTCAACGATTTCCTGACCGGGCTTTTCCTCGGCGTCGGCATCAAGCTGGTCGATTTCAAGATCGAGTGCGGCCGGATCTGGGAGGGCGATTTCCAGCGCATCATCGTCGCCGACGAGATCAGCCCGGACAGTTGCCGGCTCTGGGATGTGGAGACCGGGCGCAAGCTCGACAAGGACGTCTTCCGCCGCGATCTCGGCAATCTGGCCGACGCCTATACAGAGGTCGCCAAGCGGCTCGGCATCATGCCGCAGAACGGCGCCAAGCCGCGCTCCGGCCCGAAACTGGTTCACTGAGGGGGCGGGCGATGAAGGCGCGCATTCATGTCACGCTGAAAGACGGCGTTCTGGACCCGCAGGGCGAGGCCGTTCGCCACGCGCTCGGCCAGCTCGGCTTCGCCGGGGTCGCCGGGGTCAGGCAGGGCAAATATCTGGAGCTGGATCTCGACGAGACCGACCCCGCGAAGGCCGAAGCGGCGGCGCGGGCGATGTGCGAGAAGCTGCTGGCCAATACCGTGATCGAGAATTTCTCGGTGGAGATCGCCTGAAAGGGACCGCGCCATGAAGACCGCCGTCATCGTCTTTCCCGGCTCCAATTGCGATCGCGACATGGCGGTGGCGCTCGGCCATGCGGCCGGGCGGGCGCCGGCGATGGTCTGGCACAAGGACGCCGCCCTGCCCGAAGGGCTCGACATGGTGGCGGTGCCGGGCGGGTTCTCCTTTGGCGATTATCTGCGCTGCGGCGCCATCGCCGCGCGCTCTCCGATCATGCGGGCGGTGGCGGCGTTCGCGGAAAAGGGCGGAATCGTCCTTGGCGTCTGCAACGGTTTTCAGGTGCTGATCGAGGCGGGCCTGCTGCCCGGCGCGCTGATGCGCAATTCCGGGCTGAAATTCACCTGCCGCGACACGCATCTGCGGGTCGAGACCAGCGACAGCCCCTTCACCAATTGTTATCAGGCGGGGGAGACCATCGCGCTTCCCATCGCCCATCATGACGGCAATTACATCGCCGATGCGGCGCTTCTGGACCGGCTCGAAGGCGAAGGGCGCGTCGCCTTCCGCTATGTCGGCGCCGATGGCGCGCCCTCGGCCGCGGCCAATCCGAACGGGTCCAGCGGCCATGTCGCCGGCGTGCTTTCGGCCAATCGCCGGGTTCTCGGCATGATGCCGCATCCGGAGCGCGCAGCCGAAGCCGCCCATGGCGGGATGGACGGCGCGCGGCTTTTCGAAAGCCTCGCCGGGGTCATGGCCGTCTGATCACCGCGCGTAGCGGTTCACCAGCAGCACGCCGAAACAGGCGGAGATCGAACCCGCCCAGCCGAACAGGCCGACCTCCTCGCCCAGCAGCAGCCAGCCGAAGACCGCCGCCAGCACCGGCACCAGCGAGGTGAAGGCGGAGGCGCGGGCGATGCCCAGCGACTTGACCGCATAGCCGAAGGCCGCGACCGAAACCGTCCCCGAAAGAACGCCCTGAACCGTGATCAGGGAGACGACCTCGCGCCACGGATAGTCGAACACATCCGTGCCGAAAATCGCCGCGGCCAGGATCATGAAGGGCGAGGAGTAGAGGCAGACATAAGCCGCCGCCTCCGCCCCGGTCAGGCCGGTGCGGCGAAAGGCGATGGTGAAGCTCGACCAGCCGAGGCAGGCGGCCAGCAGCCAGGGCGCGCCGGTCAGCATTTCCGCCCCGCTCAAAAGCGCCGGGATCAGCACCAGCGCCAGGGCGAGCGCGATCAGCCCCAGCCCGGCCAGCCGGCCGGGGCGGATCCGCTCGCCCTCCATGGTCACGCCCCAGATCGCCACCACCATCGGCAGAAGCCCCGGCACCAGCGGCCCGAACATGCCGGCCTCGACGCTTTTCATCCCCTGCGAGATCAGCAACACGAACGGCCCGCCCCAGCCGAGCGCCATCACCGCCATCAGCAAGGGCTTCTCGCCCTTCGGATAGAGCCCCTTGCGCAGCCAGATCGGCGAGAGCAGGAGCGCCGGGGTCAGATAGCGGATCAGCGCGATGTCCAGCGGCGTATGGCTGGAAAGCACCGAATCCCGCGTCGCCACGATCCAGCCGGCCCAGATCAGCACCCCGGTCAGGATCGCGACATAGCCGAGCGCGGGCGGGCTTGCGGCCCTGTCTGTGGTCATGTTCCGGCCTCCGGGGTTCCGCCCTTCTCTTGCGCCCGGGCGCGGCGCTGCGCAAGGCCGCTTTCGCCCGGCGGCCGAACCGGATAAGAGGCCCCGACGCCCGCCAGGAGACACGAGATGACCCGAGAGCCCATCGTCGACGAAGCCCTCGCCGCCGCCCATGGTCTGAAGCCGGACGAATACGCCCGCATTCTGGAAATCTGCGGCCGGACGCCCAGCTACACCGAACTCGGCATATTCTCGGCGATGTGGAACGAGCATTGCTCGTATAAATCCTCGAAGAAATGGCTTCGCACCCTGCCGACCGACGGGCCGCAGGTGATCTGCGGGCCGGGCGAGAACGCCGGCGTCGTCGATATCGGCGATGGCGACGCCGTGGTCTTCAAGATGGAGAGCCACAACCACCCCTCCTATATCGAGCCCTATCAGGGCGCGGCGACCGGGGTTGGCGGGATCCTGCGCGATGTCTTCACCATGGGCGCGCGGCCGATCGCGGCGATGAACGCGCTCTCCTTCGGACGGCCCGATCACCCGAAGACGAAGAGCCTCGTCGCCGGGGTGGTGGCCGGGATCGGCGGCTATGGCAATTGCTTCGGCGTGCCGACCGTGGGCGGCGAGGTCCGCTTTCACGCCGCCTATGACGGCAACTGCCTCGTCAACGCCTTCGCCGCCGGGCTGGCGCGGGCGGATTCGATCTTCTACTCGGCGGCCTCCGGCGTCGGCATGCCGGTTGTGTATCTGGGCGCGAAGACCGGGCGCGACGGGGTCGGCGGCGCGACCATGGCTTCGGCGGAATTCGACGACACGATCGAGGAGAAGCGCCCGACCGTGCAGGTCGGCGACCCGTTCACCGAAAAGCGGTTGATGGAGGCCTGTCTGGAGCTGATGGCCACCGGCGCGGTGATCTCGATTCAGGACATGGGCGCCGCCGGGCTGACCTGCTCCGCCGTCGAGATGGGCGACAAGGGCGGGCTGGGCGTGCGGCTCGATCTCGACAAGGTGCCGGTGCGCGAGCGGGCGATGACGGCCTATGAGATGATGCTCTCCGAGAGTCAGGAGCGGATGCTGATGGTGCTCCGCCCGGAAAAGGAGGCCGAGGCCCGCGCCGTTTTCGACAAATGGGATCTCGACTTCGCCATTGTCGGCGAAACCATCGCCGAGGACCGGTTCCAGATCATGCATCAGGGCGAGGTGAAGGCCGAACTGCCGCTGAAAACCCTTTCCGGCTCCGCCCCCGACTAGGACCGCCCCGGGGTCGCGACCCCGGCCCCCGCCCCGCTCGGCGAGATTCCGGCGACGCCGGCGGACGAGGCCCTGCTGGCCCTGCTCGCTTCACCCAATTACGGCTCGCGCCGCTGGGTCTGGGAGCAATACGACAATACGGTCATGGCCGACACCGTGGTCCGCCCCGGCGCCGACGCCGCGGTGGTGCGGGTGCATGGCAAGGCGAAGGCGCTCGCCTTCACCTCGGACGTCACCCCCCGCTATTGCCGCGCCAATCCGAAGGCGGGCGGCATGCAGGCGGTGGCCGAGGCCTATCGCAACCTCTCAGCCACCGGCGCCAAACCACTGGCGACGACCGACAATCTCAATTTCGGCAACCCGGAAAAACCCGAGATCATGGGCCAGTTCGTCGGCTGCGTGCAGGGGATCGGCGAAGCCGTGGCCGCGCTCGGCATGCCGATCGTTTCGGGCAATGTCTCGCTTTACAACGAAACCGACGGCGCCGCGATCCTGCCGACGCCGACCATCGGCGCGGTCGGGTTGCTGGATGATCTCGACCAGATGATCGGGATGGCCCCGAATGCGGGCGACGCGCTGGTGCTGATCGGCGAGACCACGGGCTGGCTCGGCCAGTCCGCCTGGCTCGTGGAGCTTTTCGGCCGCGAGGAAGGCGACGCGCCGCCGGTGGATCTCGCCGCCGAGCGCCGCGCCGGCGAATTTGTCCGCAGGGCGAAGGCCGCGGGCCTGATCTCCGCCGCGCATGACCTCGCCGATGGCGGGCTGGCGCTGGCGGCGGCGGAGATGGCGCTGGCCGGCCGGACCGGGGTCAGCCTCGCGGCCGACAAGGCGCTGCCGGCGCATGGCTGGTTCTTTGGCGAGGATCAGGGGCGCTATCTTCTGGCCTGCCCCCCCGCCGCGCTGGACCGGCTGCTGAAAGCGGCGGAAAGCGCCGGCGCGCCCGCCCGCCATGTCGGCGAGGCCGGGGGCGAGCGGATCGCGCTCGGCGATCGCGCCGTCGCGCTTGACGCCGCCCGCGAGGCGCATGAGGGCGCCCTGCCCCGGCTGATGGGCTGAACAGTCGCCTTGTGGCGAATCGGGCGCGGCGCTGTTAGCGTTCGCGACCCTTCAGTTGCGAAAGGACCTTGAATGGAAAGCACGCTCAACGCCTGGGCGCCACGCATCCTCAGCATTCTCCGGATTATGTCCGGGCTGATCTTCATGGCGCATGGGACGAAAAAGCACTTCAACTTCCCGGCGATGGAGACCCCGCCCGCCCTGTTTTCGCTTTCGGGAATCTCCGGGATGATCGAAATCGTCTGCGGCGGGCTGATCGTGATCGGCCTTCTGACCCGGCCGGCGGCCTTCATCGCTTCTGGCGCGATGGCCTTCGCCTACTGGATCGCTCATGCGCCGAAGGATTTCTTCCCGGTGAACAATGGCGGCGACGCCGCGATCCTCTATTGCTTCGTCTTTCTCTATCTCGTTTTCGCCGGTCCCGGCCCCTGGAGCCTGGACGCGACGCGCCGGCGCTGATCCGGCCAGCAAGCAAGCTGACCTTAAGCGAGCCCGCAATAAAATGCGGTTGACGATATTGGTTCCGTAATAGAACTGATGGTGGTCCGCAAAGGAAACCGCCATGACCCCCTCGCCTCGCCTCTTCACTCCCGTTCTCTTCGCCGCCTCGGCGATCATCGTCGTCAGTTTCGCGGTCCGCGCCTCCTTCGGCGTGTTCCAGATCCCGATCGCCGACGAGTTCGGCTGGCCGCGGATCGAGTTATCGCTGGCCATCGACATTCAGAACCTCGCCTGGGGGATCGGCCAGCCGATCTTCGGCGCCTTCGCCGAGCGTTACGGAGACCGGCTCGCGCTCTTCCTCGGCGCGGTGACCTATGCCGGCGGAATGGCGCTCGCCTCCATGGCGACGACGCCGGAGGCGCATCAGTGGCTGGAATGGATCGTCGGCTTCGGCGTCGCCGGCACCGGCTTCGGGGTGATCCTCGGCGTGGTCGGGCGGGCGGCGGCGCCGGAGAAACGTTCGCTCGCGCTTGGCGTCGCCACGGCGGCGGGGTCGGCCGGGCAGATGATCGGCCCGCCGATCGCCGCGGCGCTGTTGCAGAGCATGCACTGGTCGGAGATCTTTCTGCTCTCCGCCGTCGCGATCATGGCGGTGATGGTCGTCCTGCCGGCGATCAAGCCGGTCGACGCCGCCACAAGGGCCGAGGCCGCCGGCTCCATGCGCCAGATCCTCGGACGCAGCTTTCGCGACCCTTCCTACACGCTTATCTTTCTTGGGTTTTTCTCCTGCGGCTATCAGCTCGCCTTCATCACCGCGCATTTTCCGGCCATGGTGACGGAGCTTTGCGGCCCGATCGCGCCGGGGAGCATCCTGACCGGGCTGGGCGTCACCTCCACCGCGCAACTCGGCGCCTGGGCGATCGGGGTGATCGGGCTCATGAATATCGCCGGCACGCTGCTGGCCGGGCAGCTCGGTCAGCGCTGGTCGAAGAAATACCTGCTTTCCGGCATCTACACGCTCCGCACCATCGTCGCCGCGGTCTTCATCCTCTCGCCGATCACGCCGGCGAGCGTGCTGATCTTCTCGGCGCTGATGGGCGCGCTGTGGTTGGCCACCGTGCCGCTGACCGCAGGGCTGATCGCGCAGCTCTACGGGCTTCGCTACATGGGCACGCTCTATGGCTTCGTCTTTCTCAGCCATCAGATCGGCGGCTTCATGGGCGTCTGGCTCGGCGGGGTCATGTATGACAATTACGGCGGCTATGAGCTGGTCTGGTGGATCGGCGTCGGCGTCGGGGCCTTCTCCGCGCTGGTGCATCTGCCGATCCGCGAGCGGCCGATGGGCGCGGCGATGGCGGCCTGAGCGCCGCCGCCGTTGACCTGACGGGCGATCCGCCCTATGTCCCGCCCATCACTGGAAGCCTGAAAGCTTCCGGTCCCCGCGCTTCGGCGGGGATCGCCCCCGGTCAGCGCGTCGCGCCCGCCGGGGCGATGCGCGTTTGGGTCTGGCGGCGAAACGGAAAGGAGACGCGAGATGTTCGAGGGATTGTCCGAACGCCTTTCCGGCGTATTCGACCGGCTGACCCGCCAGGGCGCGCTTTCCGACGCCGATGTCGCCACCGCGCTCCGCGAAGTGCGGGTCGCGCTTCTTGAGGCCGACGTCTCCCTGCCCGTGACCCGGGATTTCGTCGCCAGAGTGCAGGAGAAGGCGACCGGACAGGCGGTGACCAAATCCGTCACCCCGGGCCAGCAGGTGATCAAGATCGTCAATGACGAGCTGACCGCCATGCTCGCCGGCGACGACGCCGAGGCCGGGCGGCTCCGGGTGGACAGCCCGCCGGCCCCGATCCTGATGGTCGGCTTGCAGGGCTCGGGCAAGACCACCACCACCGCGAAGATCGCCAAACGGCTGGCGGAGCGCGAGGGCAAGCGGGTGCTGATGGCCTCGCTGGACGTCAATCGCCCGGCGGCGATGGAGCAGCTTGCGATTCTCGGCATGCAGACCGGGATCGACACGCTGCCGATCGTGCCGGGGCAGGACCCGGTCGCCATCGCGAAGCGCGCGAAACAGCAGGCCGCCATGGGCGGCTATGACGTTTACCTTCTGGACACCGCCGGCCGGCTCTCCATCGACGAAGAGCTGATGGCGCAGGTCGCGGCGGTGCGCGATGTGGCGAAACCGCACGAGACCCTGCTGGTGGTCGATGGCCTCACCGGTCAGGACGCGGTGCACACGGCCGAGAATTTCGACAGCCGCATCGGCGTCACCGGCGTGGTGCTGACCCGGATGGATGGCGACGGGCGCGGCGGCGCCGCGCTCTCGATGCGCGCGGTCACCGGGAAACCGATCAAGTTCGTCGCCACTGGCGAGAAGCTGGACGCGCTGGAGGAATTCCACCCCGCCCGCGTCGCCGGCCGCATCCTCGGCATGGGCGATATCGTCTCCCTCGTCGAAAAGGCGCAGGAGACGATCGAGGCCGAAGAGGCCGAGCGGATGATGAAGCGGTTCCAGAAGGGCCGTTTCGACATGAACGATCTTTCCGGCCAGTTGGAGCAAATGCTGAAGCTCGGCGGCATGCAGGGGGTGATGGGGATGCTGCCCGGCATGGGCAAGCTGACCAGGCAGATGGAGGAGGCGAATTTCGACGACAAGATCATCCGTCGTCAGATCGCCCTGATCCAGTCGATGACCAGGAAGGAGCGCGCCAACCCCGCCCTCCTCCAGGCCAGCCGCAAGAAACGCATCGCCGCCGGCGCCGGGCTGGAGGTGCAGGAACTGAACCGTCTTCTGAAGATGCATCGGCAAATGGCCGATATGATGAAGAAAATGGGGAGGATGGGAAAGAAGGATCTGATGCGCGGCGCCCTTTCCCAGATGTTCGGCAAGGGCGGCATGAACCCGGCCGCCATGGGCGCCCCCGGCGCGCCGGCGCAGGCGCCAAAACCGCCCGGCGGGTTGCCGGGTTTGGGCGGCGGCGCGCTGCCGCCGGGCCTGCCCTCGGGCCTTTCGGGACTGGGCAAGAAGAAATGATCGCCCCGCATGAGCGCCCCGCCGCCGGCCCCGCCGCGGCCATGGCCGCCGCGATGCAGGCGGGGATTCCGGCGATCGAGACGGCGCGGCTGCGCCTTCGCGCCCCCCGGATCGAGGATTTCGCGCTCTACGCGGAGATCGCGATCAGCCCGCGCGGCCTCGGCCTTTTCGGCGAAACGCCGAGCCGGCGGGATGTCTGGCGCGATTTCGCGCAGATGGTCGCGACATGGATCCTGCGCGGCCATGGCGTCTGGACGGTGGAGACGCGGGAGGGCGGCGCGCCGCTCGGCTTCATCCTCCTCGGTTTCGAGGCCGGCGATCATGAACCCGAACTCGGCTATGTCTTCGCCGAAAGCGCCGAGGGGCGCGGCTTCGCGCGCGAGGCGGCCGAGGCCGCGCTCGCCCATGGGCGGGAGGCGCTCGCCCTTCCCGCCCTCGTCAGCACCATCGAACCGGGCAACCGCCGCTCGATCCGGCTGGCGGAGCGGCTCGGCGGCGCGCGCGACCGGGCGGCGGAGGCGGCGCATGGGAACCGGGTGCGGGTCTATCGCTACGAGATCGGGGAGAATTGCGCATGACGGACGCCGAACGCGCCGCGGAGCTGCTGGCGGTCCAGCGCGGCCATATCGACACTCTCGACGCGATCATCGTCTACACGCTCGCCGAGCGGTTCAAGGCGACGCAGGCGGTCGGCGAGCTCAAGGCCGCGCACGCCCTGCCCCCTTCGGACCCCGGCCGCGAGGCGAAGCAGATCGCGCGGCTGCGGAAACTGGCCCTCGACGCCGATCTCGACCCGGTTTTCGCGGAGAAATTCCTGAACTTCATCATTTCCGAAGTCATCAGGCATCACGAACAGTTGCAGAAATAGGGGCCAAGGCCCCCTCAGCCATCACACAGGAGACAAGAAAATGGCGGTGAAGATCAGACTGGCCCGCGGCGGTTCCAAGAAGCGCCCCTTCTACAGCATCGTTTCGGCCGACAGCCGGCAGCCGCGCGACGGCCGCTTCATGGAGAAGCTCGGCACCTACAATCCGCTTCTCGGCAAGGATGACGAGAACCGGGTCAAGATGAACATCGAGCGGATCATGGAGCTGATCGGCCAGGGCGCCCAGCCGACCGACCGCGTGCGCCGCTTCCTGGAAACCGCCGGCGCCATGGAGAAGAAGACCCGCAACAACCCGGAAAAGGCCAAGCCGGGCCAGAAGGCGCAGGAGCGCGCGCAGGAGAAGGCCGACAAGGCCGCCGCCGCCGCGCCGGCCGAAGCGCCCGCCGAGGAAGCCGCGGCGGAGTGATCCGCCCTTCGGTCCTTC
>JBKECG010000475.1:0-3969 GCA_047974395.1 Pikeienuella sp.
TCCAGGAAGGCAATATCGGCCTGATGAAGGCGGTGGACAAATTCGAATATCGCCGCGGCTATAAATTCTCCACCTACGCCACCTGGTGGATCCGGCAGGCGATCACCCGCTCGATCGCCGATCAGGCCCGCACCATCCGCATCCCGGTGCACATGATCGAGACGATCAACAAGCTGGTCCGCACCGGCCGGCAGATGCTGCACGAGATCGGCCGCGAGCCGACCCCGGAGGAACTGGCGGCGAAGCTGCAAATGCCGCTGGAGAAGGTCCGCAAGGTGATGAAGATCGCCAAGGAGCCGATCTCTCTGGAAACGCCGATCGGCGACGAGGAGGACAGCCAGCTCGGCGATTTCATCGAGGACAAGAACGCCGTCCTGCCGCTCGACGCCGCGATTCAGGGCAACCTGAAGGACACGACGACGCGGGTTCTGGCCTCGCTGACCCCGCGCGAGGAACGTGTGCTGCGCATGCGCTTCGGCATCGGCATGAACACCGATCACACGCT
Source organism: Pikeienuella sp. (assembly GCA_047974395.1). Classification (GTDB taxonomy): domain Bacteria; phylum Pseudomonadota; class Alphaproteobacteria; order Rhodobacterales; family Rhodobacteraceae; genus Pikeienuella. The sequence continues at coordinate 506 of JBKECG010000475.1, forward strand.
GGAGGAAGTCGGCCAGCAGTTCTCGGTCACCCGCGAACGCATCCGCCAGATCGAGGCCAAGGCGCTGAGGAAGCTGAAGCACCCGAGCCGGAGCCGGAAGCTGCGGTCTTTCCTCGAAGGCTGAGGCGGGCGCACCGAACGGCGAGGCCCCGGCTCAAGGCCGGGGTTGCGCTTGTTTGCAAAGAGATCGCCAATGCGTCGCCTGCATGTTTCCCGGCGATGCGGAAGGATCCGGCTGATGACGCTGCAAGATGACTGGCTGAAATATGTGGAAGACCCAAGCAGCTTCTCATATGACCATTTCGCCCCCCTGATCACCGACACCGAAGAGCCGGTCGATCTGGAATCCGCATTCGGGAAACTGCCGAATGGCGCCGAGTTGATCAGGCGCATCGAGCGGGTGCGGGAGGAAACCGCATTCACCGGGCTTTATCATGTCCCCGCTCGTGAGGAGCGCTTGGATCGCAATAAGCTACGGATACTGGCTGAACGATATGCCAACTCCATAGCCGAACGCTTGCGTGAAATTGGTGAGATCGATCAGGCACAATATATCCATCGGGGATCTGTTGAATTTATCGGGGAATCTGAATTTATTGCACAAAAAGAGGAAAAAAACTATCCTTCATTAATGCGTCTGGCGACATAGAGGATGATTTTATAAGATATACCCGTGATGCCCCACGCTATTTTTACGGACTAGAAGAGGCGGTAATTTTTATGACAAAATTTCCGCCAGTAACTCGTTACATCCTTAACGCACTGGTCAGTTACCCCGTCGATGACGAAGCCTATTACGAGCTTTGGAAGGGTGGCGGCGATATCGGATTTTGCGAAGACAAGATCCTCATCATCCTTCCCGACGATTACGAAGACGCCTGAATAGCACAGGCCTGCGGCATGTCGGGAAATCTCCGATCCATGCCTTTCCCGAAGCGCTTCAGGTTTTGAAAGGGCCCCGATGCGTCGCCTCGCCTTCCTGATCCCCTTCGCCCTTTCCGCCCTGCCGGCCGGCGCCGGCTGCATGTTCGCCGACAATGAGCCGGCGACACGGACGGCCTCCGGGCACATGCTTGCGCTGATCGCGCAAAACTGCGCCGAAGCCGGGTTCGATTTCGACGCCCCGCTGCCCTCCGGGCGGGTTCCTTTTCGTGAAATGGTCGTCCTTGGCGGCTCGCCCGAAGCCGTCGCCATCGCGCTGGAGGCCGGGGCCGATCCGAACATCACGGATAAATACGGCTCGCCGGCTTTCGTCGATCTGATCAATTTCAGCATGGAGACGGACGACCCGGCCCTGTTGGAGATCCTGCGGCTTCTGGGCGAAGCCGGGGCCGATTTTTCGCTGCCGGACAATCAGGGCGATCTCGCGCTCTCCAAGGCCGCAGGCGGCGGCGAGACCGGGACGGTGCGGTTGTTGCTCGCCTATGGCGCCGACCCGAACGGGCTGAACGCCTACGCCCGCACCCCGCTTTTCGAGACGGTTTTCGGCCGCTGTTCGCCGGAGGCCGGCGCGGCGCTGATCGACAAGGGCGCGCGGCTCGACCCGATGCCGGCGGATCAGCTCGCGCGGATGTTCGACGAGGCCGACAAAGCCTGCGCGGAGACGGCCCCGGGCCGCGATTACGTCGCGCGCCTCAGGGCGATGCGGAAATAGAAACGTGTCCCGAAAAGGAAAGGGCCGCCCGGCATGAACATGCGGCCGGCCCGGTTTGCTTCCGGCCCGGCCCTCGGCCGCGCGTTAGCGGCCGGGGAGCGCGCCGGCGGGGTCAGGCGCGGATCGCGCCCGACCTGTTCGCCATCAGGCCTTGCGGCGACGACGCAGCGCGCCCACCAGGGCGAGGCCGCCAAGCAGCAGCGGCGCGGAGGCCGGCAGCGGCACCGGATTGACCGGCGTGGTGGCTTCCTCATACTCGTAGGAGACCGTCAGCATCGCCGAGGCGAAGGTCGCGAACTGAGTGATCAGGTTGCCCGAGCCGGTCGCGCTGGACGTGCCCATGGACTGGAGCACATACTCCACGGTCCCGAGGCCGATGAACTCGTCCATATCGGTGCCGGTGAGCATGATGTAGTCGTCGTCGGAGGCGTTGATCTGACCGGTGTCCGCGCCGCTCGCGCCGGCGAAGTCGATATCGCCGTCGAACGACCCGAAATTGTAGCTCTGCCCGACAAGCGGGTTGGTCTCGACCAGCATGCCGAAGCCGCTGGTGGCGGCGGAGATATCGGCGCTGAGGTTCAGCGTGACGGTGGAGGCCGCCGAGTCGAGACTCTCGCCCTTGGCCTGGCCCTCAACGGCGCCGGTCAGGGTGATGGTCACGCTCTGCAGCGCGCCAAGAGAGGAATCGAACTGCTGAAGCGACAGGGTGTTGGTCCAGTCGGTCTGCGTGGTGTCGATATTGTCGCTGAAGGTCAGCGTGGCGGCCGCGGCAGGCTGCGCGAGACCGAGAATGGCGCCCCACAGCGCCGTGTATACGAGCTTTTTCATGTGTCCTCACAATTGCACAACACGCGCCCCTGAATGAGCGCGCCCAACAGTTACGTGATTTATTTAAAGCTTGAAAGTGCAGTTTTGGTTGATTCTAATAAAATTTTGCTATCTTAAATTTCATTTAATTATAAATATCGTATATTTCTAAAATTTATATAAACAGAATCTAATCTGTACAGAATATTAAATAAATAGTACTTTTTTATGGCGAGAAATGGGCGCCGCCCAAACCGCGAGCGCAGCGGCTTTCAGTCGCGACTGAAGGCGGCCGCAAGCTCTACATGCGCGGACCAGCGGAACTGGTCCACCGGCTGCGCCCAGTCCAGCCGGTATCCGCCGTCGATCAGGATCCGCGCGTCGCGGGCGAAAGTGGCCGGATTGCAGGAAAGCGCGGCGATGCGCGGCGGGCCGTTCTTGGCCAGCGCCTCGCTCTGCGCGCTCGCGCCGGCGCGCGGCGGGTCGATCACCACCGCGTCCAGCGCCTTCAGCTCCGCCCCCGCCAGCGGGCGGCGGAAAAGATCGCGGCGGAGCGCGACGACCTTCTTCAGCCCAGCCGCGCCGCGCCAGCCGGCGGCTAGCGCCTCGACCATGGCCGCCTCGCCCTCCACCGCCAGCACCTCCATTGTTTCGGCGAGCGGCAGCGCGAAAGCGCCGCAGCCGGAGAAAAGATCGCCGATCCGGCGCGCGCCGGGGCCGATCGCCTCGCGCGCCGCCGCCAGAAGCGCGGCCTCCCCCGCCGCCGTCGCCTGAAGAAAGGCGCCGGGCGGCGGAACCACCAGCGCCGCGCCGAAACGCTGCGCCGGCGGGCGGCGGGGCGCGACCACGTCTCCGTACCAGCAGAGCCGGGCGAGATCTTGCGTCGGCGCCAGGGCCGCCGCCTCGACCAGAGCGGGGCGCTCCAGCGGCTGGGCCTCGTCGACGGCCAGATCCACCCCCCCTGCGGCGAGCGTCGCCATCGCCCGGCTCGCCCCCTGGCGCG
>JBKECG010000028.1:0-14096 GCA_047974395.1 Pikeienuella sp.
GCGACGCGGCGCGCGACGCCGGCGTCGGCGTCTCGCCGCGCGTCGGCTATGAGCGCAGCTTCCAGGGCATCGAGGCCTCCAGCAAGGCCAACGCCGGCGCGATCCGCAGTTCGGGCGCGGACGGGGTGCTGATCGCCGACTATGGCGACGGGCTGCGCTCCATGGCGTCCTTCCTCAGCTATTACGACGTCTCTCCCCGTCGCTATCGCTTTCTCGGGCTCAGCCGCTGGGACGACCCGCGCAACGCGTCCGAATCGACGCTTCACGGCGGCTGGTTCGTCACCGCCGACCCGGCCCGCCGCGCCGCTTTCAGCGACCGTTTCGCCTCGCGGCTCGGCCGTCAGCCGGCCCCGCTGGCGCCGGTCGGTTATGACGCGGTGGCCGCCGCCGCCGATATCCTGAAGGCCGCCGCCGCGGGCGGTCCGGCCGCCTTCTCCTCCGCCGCGATCACCGCCGGCGCCCATGACGGCGCGACAGGGAGCTTCCGCCTGACCCCTGACGGGTTGAACCGGCGCGCTCTGGCGGTGATGGAGATGACCTCGGCGGGGCCGACCCTTCTCGATCCGGCGCCGAGCGGCGCGCCGGGCTCCTGACAAGCCCGGAGGCCCGATGATGGTGGCGATTGCGGAGGCCGCCCCGACGCGGCCGACGCGCGAGACGCTCGCAGACGCGTTGCAGGCGGCGGCGGCGGCGGACGATCCGCGCGCCGCCGCGGTCAGGGCGCTCAGATCCGCGCTGGAGGACGGGCGCGCCGGCGCGCTCGCGCTGCTTGGCGGCGCCCGCGACGGCGGCCCCCGCACCGCGCGCGCGCTTTGCGAGGCGATCGACATCGTCGTCGCCGGCGCGCTCGATTTCGCGGCGACGACCCTGCACCCGAACCATGCGCGGGGCGCTTCCGAAGCCTTCGCCGTCATCGCCGTCGGCGGCTATGGCCGGGGGGAGATGGCGCCCTTCTCGGATGTCGATCTCCTGTTCCTCACCCCCTACAAGAAGACCCCGTGGATGGAGCAGGTCGTCGAGGCGACGCTCTATATCCTCTGGGATCTGAAGCTGAAGGTCGGGCATGCGGTCCGCTCGATCAGCGAATGCCTGCGGCTTTCGAAGACCGACATCACCATCCGCACCTCGCTGCTGGAGAAACGCTTTCTCTGGGGCGAAAAACCGCTGGAGGAAAAGCTCCGCGCCACGCTCAGGAAGGATCTCTTCCACGCCACCGGTTCCGAATTCGTCGAGGCGAAGCTGGCGGAGCGCGACGCCCGCCACGCCCGACAGGGCGGCTCGCGCTATCTGGTGGAGCCGAACGTAAAGGAGGGCAAGGGCGGGCTGCGCGATCTCCAGACCCTCTTCTGGATCGCGAAATACATCTATGACGTGGAGGATGTCTCCGCCCTGATCGAAAAGGGCGTCTTCCGGGCCGACGAGGCCGAGATCTTCGCCGCCGCCGAAACCTTCCTCTGGACCGTGCGCTGCCATCTGCATCTGGTGGCCGGGCGCGCGCAGGAGCAGCTGACCTTCGATTCCCAGGTCGAGATCGCCCGCCGGCTCGGCTTCGAGGCCCAGAGCGGCAAGCGCGCGGTCGAGGTCTTCATGCAACGCTATTACCGCCACGCCAAGGATGTGGGGGAGCTCACCCGCTTCTTCTGCGCGGCGCTGGAGGCGGATCAGAAAAAGGCCCGCCCGACACTGGGCGCGATCATCCGCGCCTTCTCGCTGGGCGCGACCAGAACCGACGCCGCCGGGCTTTTCATCCGCGACGGGCGGATTGATATCGGCGATGAAAGCTGGATCGACGACGACCCGCTGAACATCCTCCGCCTGTTCGAGGAAGGGCTGCGCACCGGGGCGCTGATCCATCCGAACGCGCACCGGATGGTGGCGAGAAAGCTCCATCTGATCACCGACGCGTTCCGCAACGACCCGGAGGCGAACGCGATCTTCCTCAACCTGCTGGTCGGCAGCGGCGATCCCGAACGCGCGCTCAGGCGGATGAACGAGACCGGCGTCCTTGGCGCCTTCATGCCGGAATTCGACCGGATCGTCTCGCTGATGCAGTTCAACATGTATCATCATTATACTGTCGATGAGCACACGATCCTCGCCATCGGCAGCCTTCAGCGGCTGGCGGATGGAGAGCTGATCGCCGACCTGCCGATCGCCAGCGAGATCCTCGCCGGCGGCGTCGACATGACCGTGCTCGCGACCGCGCTTCTCCTGCACGATATCGGCAAGGGCGCCGCCCGCCCGCATGAGGAGGTCGGAGCCGAGATCGCCGCGATCGTCTGTCCCCGTCTGGGGCTGGAGGACGACCAGACCGTGCTGGTGGAATGGCTGGTCCGCCATCACCTGATCATGTCCGACACCGCGCAGAAGCGCGATATCTCCGACCCCGCCACGGTGCGCGCCTTCGCCGATCAGGTGCGCAGCGTCGAGCGGCTGAAGCTGCTGCTGGTCCTGACCGCGCTCGACATCCGCGCCGTCGGCCCCGGGGTCTGGAACAACTGGAAGGCGCAGCTTCTGCGCTCTCTCTACGCCGACACGCTGGGCGAGTTGAGCGTCGGCGCCGAAGGGCCGAGCCGCGCCGGCCGGGTCGAGCGGGCCAAGGACCGGCTGCGCGAACGCCTGACGGGATGGAAACCCGAGGAGATCGACGACTGGCTCGGGCGTCATTATCCGCCCTACTGGCTCGGCCTCGACATCGACACGCAGGAGCGGCTGGCCGAGATGGGCCGGACCGCGAAGCCGGAAAACGTCCATTCCCGTTTCGACGACGATCCGGCCCGCGACGCGACCCGCTGCTGTCTCTATCTGCTGGATCATCCGGGCCTGTTCAGCCGCATCGCCGGCGCGCTCGCGCTGGCCGGGGCCTCGGTGCGCGACGCGCGGATCTTCACCTCCTCGGACGGGATGACCACGGCCGTCTTCTGGGTGCAGGACCGCGACGGCGCGCCCTTCGAGCAATCGCGGCACGAGCGGCTGAAGAAATCCATCCATCGCGCGCTCCGGGGCGAATTCGTCGCCCGCGACGCGCTGAGGCCGAAGCGTGAGCTGAAAAAGCGCGAACGGCCCTTCGACGTGCCGACGCGGATCACCTTCGACAATGATTCCTCCGATCTCTACACGGTGATCGAGGTTGACACCCGCGACCGGGTCGGCCTGCTTTACGACCTCACCCGCGTTCTGGCGGCGGCGAGCATCAACACCGCCTCGGCGGTGATCACCACTTTCGGCGAACAGGTCGTGGACAGTTTCTATGTGAAGGATCTCTTCGGGCTGAAGATCCGCTCCGCCGCCAAGCAGAAGGCGATCGAGAAGAAGCTGCGCGATGCGATCCGCCGCGCCGCCGACGAGGCCGAGGACGCGAGATGAGCGCCGGCGCGGCGCGGCCGATCCGGCTCCTGCGCGCCTTCGCCACGGTCGGGTCATGGACCATGGCGAGCCGGGTGCTCGGCTTCATCCGCGATGTGGCCATCGCCGCGCTCCTGGGCGCGGGACCGATGGCGGAGGCCTTTTTCGTCGCCTTTCGCCTGCCGAACATGTTCCGGCGCTTCTTCGCCGAGGGCGCGTTCAACATGGCCTTCATCCCGCTTTTCGCCAAGAGGCTGGAGGCGGGCGAGGATGCGCGCGGCTTCGCCGAGGAGGCCATGGCCGGGCTGATCGCGGTGCTGCTGGTCTTCACCGCGGCGGCGCTGATCTTCATGCCCCTGCTGGTCTACGCGCTGGCGGCGGGCTTCGCCGACGATCCCGAACGGTTCCGGCTGGCGACGCTCTATGGGCGGATCCAGTTTCCCTATCTCCTGTGCATGGCGCTGACGGCGCTTTTCTCGGGGGTTCTGAACGCGCTCGGCCGGTTCGCGGCGCCGGCGGCGGCGCCGGTCCTGCTGAACGTCATCCTGATCGGGGCGATGGCCTTCGCCGCCGTCGCGGCGGCGCCGGTCGGCTCGGCGCTGGCGCTCGGGGTGCTGGCGGCGGGCTTCGCGCAGGTCTGGCTCGTGGCCCGCGCCGCAAGGCTCGCGGGGATGGAGCTGCGCTTTCGCCGGCCGCGCTGGACGCCGGCGATGCGCCGGCTGGTGGCGCTCGGCGTGCCGGGGGCGATCGCGGGCGGGGTGACGCAGATCAACCTGCTGATCGGCACCGCCATCGCCAGTTTCTTCGACGGCGCGGTCGCCTGGCTCTCCTATGCCGACCGGCTTTACCAGTTGCCGCTCGGCGTGGTCGGCGTCGCCATCGGCGTCGTGCTGCTGCCTGAACTGTCGCGCCGGGTGCGGGCGAAGGACGACGCCGGCGCCCGCGCCGCCTTCTGCCGGGCCAGCGAATTCTCGATGGCGCTGACCCTGCCCGCCGCGGCGGCGCTGGCGGCGATCTCGGGCCCGCTGGCCTCGGTCCTCTTCGCGCGCGGCGCCTTCACCGAGGCGGACGCGGCCGCGGTCGCGGCGGCGACGGCTATCTTCGCCCTCGCGCTTCCGGCCTTCGTGATGCAGAAAGTCGTGCAGCCGGCCTATTTCGCCCGCGAGGATACGAAAAGCCCGCTGCGCTACGCCATCCTGTCGGTGGGGCTGAACACCTGCGTTTCGCTGATCGGCGCGCCGCTGATCGGCTGGCTGGCGATCCCGATCGGAACGGCGCTGGCGGGCTGGTTGAATTTCGCCCTTCTCTGGCGCGGCGCCCGGCGTTTCGGCGATGCGGTCGCGGCGGATGACCGGTTGCGCCGCCGCCTGCCGCGGCTTCTGGCCGCGAGCCTGCTGATGGCGGGCGTGGTCGCGCTGGCCGCCCATGCGCTGGCGCCGGCGCTCGCCGCCGGGGGACTGCGTTATATCGCGCTGGCCGGGCTGGTGGCGCTCGGGGGCGTCGCCTATGCCAGTTTCGCGCTGATGCTCGGCGCGACCTCGCTCGCCGATCTGACGGCGTCGCTCCGGCGCTGAACCATCCGAAGGAAAGCGCCGATGATCGTCATCCATCACAATCCGAAATGCGGAACCTCGCGCAATACGCTGGCGATGATCGAGGAGGCCGGCGAAACCCCGATCGTCATCCGCTATCTGGATACCGGCTGGACCCGGGCGCAGCTTCTGGGCCTTTTCGCCGCCGCCGGCCTGACCCCGCGCGACGGAGCCGCTGGCGAAGGCGCTGGGGCTGAACCGGGCGGATACGGGTGACGAGACGATCATCGCCGCGATGGTCGCGCATCCGGTTCTGGTCGAACGCCCGATCGTGATCGGCCCCGATGGCGCGCGGCTCTGCCGCCCGGCGGAGCGGGTGCGGGAAATCCTGCGCGCCCCGGACTGAAGCCATCGACCTGAGCCCGCGTCAATCCGATGCGACCGCTACTTGCCTTCAACCATAGAGATAAGTCATATGCCTTCAAACGCCATGCGCTTCCGACATGGTTCAACAGGGAGACATTGATGAAGCTCACCCCGATCTTCGCCGCCGCCCTCGCCGCCGCCGCAACCGCGGCCGCCGCGCAGGAACTGCCGCGCCAGCTTGCCTGGACCGCCTATGACACCGGCTCCGCCGGCTACAATCAGGCGGTCGCGGCCGGCGCCGCCATGCAGAACGCCCACGGAACCAGCCTGCGCGTCCTGCCCGGCAAGAACGACGTTTCGCGCGCCGAACCGCTGCGCCAGGGCAAGGTGCAGTTCTCCTCCACCGGCGTCGGCGGCGCCTTCATGTCGCAGGAAGGCGTTTTCGAATTCGCGGCGAAGAACTGGGGCCCGCAGAAAGTGCGCGTGCTGCTCGCCAACAACAGCGGCGAGACCGGGCTTGCGGTCGGCGTCGCCGGCGATATCGGCGTGAAGGAATACGCTGATCTGAAGGGCAAGCGCGTCGCCTGGGTGAAGGGCGCGCCCTCGCTCAACGAGAATATCGGTGCCTATCTCGCCTATGCCGGCCTGACCTGGGACGATGTCGAGCGGGTCGAGTTCGGCGGCTTCGGCGACGCCTGGAAGGGGCTCGCCGGCGATCAGGTGGACGCGGCTTTCGCCACCACCAATTCCGGCCACGCCTATGAGGCCGCCGCCGGCCCGCGCGGTCTGATCTGGCCGCCGATCGACCCGGCGAATACCGAGGGCCTCGCGCGCATGCAGGAGATCGCGCCCTTCTTCTCTCCGGTCACGGCCACGGTCGGCGCCTCCATCGACGGCGGGCCGGGCGCGCCGACCGCCACCTACGCCTATCCGGTTCTGGTCGCCATGGCGGATCAGGATGAAGAACTGGTCTACAACATGACCAAGGCGCTGGTGGAGCTTTTCCCCGAATACAAGGACAAGGTTCCGGGCATCAACGGCTGGGCGATCGAGAAGCAGAACTTCGAATGGGTCACGCCCTATCACGATGGCGCGGTGCGCTATTTCAAGGAGATCGGCGTCTGGACCGACGCCGCCGAGGCCCATAACCAGAACCTGATCGCCAAGCAGGACCTGCTGGCCGAAGCATGGGCCAAGCTCCTGGAAGAGAATCCCGACGACTGGGCCGGCGCCTGGGACGCCCGCCGGCGCGAGGCGCTGAGCGCGGCGGGGTACAAGGTCGTCTTCTGATCGGAACAACGATCCCGGGCTGCGGCTCTTCAAATCAAGAAACAGGAACGAAATCCTGGGGTCGGACCCTCCGGTCCGACCCGGTTTCGCACCGGAGCCGCGCCTTTTCGCCATGCGCAGGGAGGCGTAGATAATGGACAAATCCGAAAAGGCGGAAGCGTCGGGCGCGGCGCCGACCTCCATGCCGTCAAGCGCGCGCATCGTCGTCGCGATCCTGACGCTGGCGGCCGTGGCGCTGTCGATCCATCAGCTTTTCAACCTGCAACTCTTCGGCCTGGTGCTGATCGAGGGGCGCTATCTCTATATCCTCGCCGGGATCTTCCTCGGCCTCGCCTATCTCGTCTTTCCGCTCTTTCCCTCGCGCGGGACGGGCCCGCTCGACTGGGCGCTTTTCGCCGTCGCGCTGGCGACGGGCGGTTATTTCGCCTGGACGGCCGACGCGGCGCTGGAGATGGGCTGGGAATTCGCCGCGCCCGACATGGCGCGCTGGATGTCGATCCTGCTCTACATCCTGATCCTTGAGGCGACGCGCCGCGCCGGCGGGCTGGTGCTGTTCATCATCGTCCTGGTGGTCTCGCTCTATCCGACGGTGGCGGACCAGATGCCGGGGCCGATCTCCGGCTTCGCCTCGCCGTTCTGGGATCTCGCGCCCTATCACATGATCTCCTCGGAAAGCTCTTTCGGCATTCCGATGCGCGCCTTCGGCTCACTGGTGATCGGCTTCATCGTCTTCGGCGCGGTGCTGCAACAGACGGGGGGCGGCCAGTTCTTCAACGATCTCGCGCTGGCGCTGGTCGGGCGCTATCGCGGCGGCGCGGCGAAAGTGGCGATCTTCGCCTCGGGCTTCATGGGCTCGATGTCGGGCTCGGTGATCTCCAACGTGCTGACCACCGGCGCGGTCTCGATCCCGGCGATGAAGCGCACCGGCTTTTCCGCCCGTCACGCCGCGGCGACGGAGGCCTGCGCCTCCACCGGCGGGGTGCTGATGCCGCCGATCATGGGCGCGACCGCCTTCGTCATGGCCTCATTCCTGTCGCGGCCCTATATCGACGTCGCCATCGCGGCGGCGATCCCGTCGCTGCTGTTCTATTTCGGCCTCTTCGTGCAGATCGACTCCTACGCCGCGCGGCGGGGGCTGCGCGGGCTGGCGCGGGCGGAGGTGCCCTCCCTTTCCGGCGCGATGCGCGAGGGCTGGCCCTATATCCTCGTCTTCGCCGTCCTGATCTATCTGATGGTCGCGCTACGGCTGGAGCGGCTGGCGCCCTTCTACTCCATCGCGCTGCTGCTGATCATCAACCAGTTCCTGCGCCGGCATCGCTTCACCATGGCCGGTTTCGTGGAGATGATCATCGGCGTCGGCAAGGCGCTGGCGGAACTGACCGCGATCCTTCTGGGCGTCGGCCTGATCGTCGGCGCGTTCTCGGCGACGGGACTTGCGGGCACGCTGGTGAACGAGCTGATCTTCATCGCCGGCGATTCGACCTTCGCGCTGCTGCTGATGGGCGCGCTCACCGCCTTCGTCTTCGGCATGGGGATGACGGTGACGGCCTGTTACATCTTCCTCGCCGTGGTGCTGGCGCCGGCGCTGGAGCAGGTCGGGCTGAACCAGCTGGCGGTGCATCTCTTCATCCTCTACTGGGGCATGGTCAGCTACATCACCCCGCCGGTCGCGCTCGGCGCCTTCGCGGCGGCGACCATGGCCGGGTCCAGCCCGATGCGCACCGGGTTCGAGGCGGCGAAGCTCGGCGGCGTGATCTACATCGCCCCGTTCTTCTTCGTGCTCAATCCGGCGCTGGTTGGCGAGGGCACGGCGATGGAGGTCTTCGTCACCCTCTCCACCGCGCTGGCCGGGATCTGGCTGATCTCCGCAGCGATGCAGGGCCATATCGCGCTGATCGGGGGGCTGGGCGAGGGCGCGAAGGGCGCCGCGCTGCGCAGCCTGCTCGGGATCGGCGGGTTCCTGCTGGCGCTGCCGGGCGGGGGCGAGCTTGGCCTGTCGCACGGGATGCTGGTGATCCTCGGCGTCCTCTTTTCGGCGCCGGGCGTGATCTACGCCTTCACCGTGGCGCGGGAACGGCCGCCGCAGGAAGCCGGAACCTGAAGCGGAACGGCGGCCGCCCCTGCCAGGGGGCGGCCGCCTCCAGCGGTCAGGCCGCCGCGATCTCGGCCGCGATGCCGGAGACGACCTTGCGCACCAGCGCCTCGTCCTCGCCCTCGGCCATCACCCGGATCAACGGCTCGGTGCCCGATTTGCGGATCAGGAGCCGCCCGGCCCCGGCCAGCAGCGCCTCGCCCTCGCCGATCGCCGATTTCACCTTCGCCGCCGACAGCGGATCGCCGGCTTCGCGATCATAGCGCACATTCTCCAGCACCTGCGGCATCGGCGTGAACATGGCGCAGACCTCCGAGGCCCTGCGCCCCTTCTCCTGCATCGCCGCCATGACCTGAAGGGCGGCGATCAGCCCGTCGCCGGTGGTGGCGTAATCGGAAAGCACGACATGGCCCGATTGCTCGCCGCCGACATTCAGCCCGCGCGCGCGCATCTCGGCGACGACATGGCGGTCGCCGACCGGAGTGCGGATCAGATCGACGCCGATCCCGGTCAGCATCCGCTCCAGGCCCATATTCGACATCACCGTGGTCGCCACAGCATCGCCGGCCAGCCGGCCGGAGGCGCGCCAGCCTGCGGTGATCAGGGCGATGATCTGGTCGCCATCGACGATGCGCCCGGTCTCGTCGATCAGGATCACGCGGTCGGCGTCGCCATCGAGCGCGACGCCGATATCGGCCCCGTTCGCCACCACCCATTCGGCGCAGACCGAAGGCGCGGTGGAGCCGCAATTCTCGTTGATGTTCTTGCCGTTCGGATTGACCGCCAGCGGCAGGATATCCGCCCCCAATTCCCAAAGCACGGTCGGCGCGGTCCTGTAGGCGGCGCCGTTGGCGCAATCGACGACGATCTTCAGCCCGTCGAGCGAGAGCGATTTCGGGAAACTCGCCTTGGCGATCTCGATATAGCGCCCGACCGCGTCCTCGATCTGCTTGGCGCGGCCGATATCCTGCGGCGCGGCCAGGACCGGATCGTCCATCATCGCCTCGATCGCGGCTTCGTCCTCATCGGAGAGCTTGTAGCCGTCGGGGCCGAAGAACTTCACCCCGTTATCGGTAAAGGGATTGTGCGAGGCCGAGATCATCACCCCGATATCGGCGCGCATCGAACGGGTCAGCATGCCGATCGCCGGGGTCGGAATCGGGCCGGTCAGCAGCACCTCCATGCCGACGGAGGTGAACCCCGCCTCCATCGCGCCCTCGATCATATAGCCCGAAAGCCGCGGATCCTTGCCGATCACCACCCGGTGACGATGATCGCCGCGGGTGAAGAAACGCCCCGCCGCCATGGCCAGCCGCATCGCCGTCTCGGCGGTCATCACGCCGCGGTTCGCCTCTCCGCGCACGCCGTCGGTTCCGAAAATTCCGCTCATTCCATCTCTTCTCCGAAGCCGGCCGCCGCGCACCAGATGTCCAGCGCCTCGCGGGTCGCCGCCACGTCATGCACGCGCAGTATCTGCGCCCCCTGCCCCGCCGCGGCCAGGGCCGCAGCGATCGAACCCGCCAGCCGGTCCGCCGCCTTCTCCACCCCGGTCAGCCGGCCGATGAACGCCTTGCGCGACGCCCCGAGCATCACCGGGCAGCCGAAACCGTGAAAGGCCGCGAGGCCGCGGATCAGCTCCATGTTGTGCCGCACCGTCTTGCCGAAGCCGATGCCCGGATCGACGATGATCCGCTCACGCGGGATTCCGGCCGCCAGACAGGCCTCGACCCGCTTTTCGAGCCAGTCATAAACCTCGATCAGCACATTCTCATAGCGCGGCGCGTCCTGCATCGTCTTGGGATCGCCGAGCGCGTGCATCAGGCAGACGGCCCCGCCAAGCTCCGTCGCGGCGGCGAGGCTGCCCTCGTCATGGGTCAGGGCCGAGACGTCGTTGAAAAGCCGCGCCCCGGCGGCGAAGGCCGCGCGCGCCGTCGCGGCGTTGCGCGTGTCGATGGAGATCGGCGCCGAAACCCCCGCGGCGATCAAGCCCTCGATCACCGGCAGGACCCTGTCCTGCTCCTCGGCCGGAGAGACGGCGTCGGAGCCCGGGCGGGTGGATTCGCCGCCGATATCTATGAAATCGGCGCCCGCCCCCTCCATAACCAGCCCGCGCGCGATGGCGGCTTGGGCGTTTTCCTCCGGCCGGCCATCCGAGAAACTGTCGGGGGTGACGTTCAGGACGCCGAAGATTCGGGGCCGGTCCATCTCCACGCCAAGAAGCGGCTGGCGCTGCGCGGCGAAGTGGCGGCGCGCCTCCGGGTCGATGGTTTTCAGGGCCAGCCGCCGGGACGGCCGGTTGAGGCCGATCGTCTCCACCTTGTTGAAACGGACCGGCCCGCCCGCAAGCGGCATCCCGTCGCTTCCGCCGCCCGTGTCGCAAATCGGCCGCAGCAGGAAATCCCTCAAGGCTCGCCTCCCATCTCGCCACTGCGGGGTAGCCGATTTCGGGCCAATGAGCAAACATGTGAATATCACATTATAATTTTGTTAAATATATTTAATCTACCATATTGAATGTATTTTATTGTCATTCACAAATCATGATCATACCTATCGGGTCACGCCAGTTTCAACATGGAAGCCGCCATGAGCGCCCAAAGCCAGAAACAGTCAGAAACCGCCGGTGAGCCGGTGATCGTGATCGGCGCCGGCCCCGCCGGGCTCTACGCCGCCTTCCAGCTCGGGCTGCGCGGCCTCAGGCCGGTGATCGTGGACGCCATGGACGCGCCGGGCGGGCAATGCGCCGCGCTTTATCCTTCGGGCGAGATTCTCGACCTGCCGGGCTTTCCCGCCATCGCCGCGAGGGATCTCGTGGCGCGGCTCCATGCGCAGCTCGCGCCTTTCGCGCCGCTCTTCCTCCACGGGCGGCGGGCGACCGCGCTCTGGGGCTCGCTCCGGGGCGGGTTCAACCTGGAGACCAATACCGGCGAGACCATTTTCGGCGCCGCCGCGATCCATGCCGGCGGTTTCGGCGCGATCCGCCCCCGACGGCTGAACGCGCCGGGGGCGGAGCGGGTCGGCGCCGGGGATCTTTCCTATGACGCCGCCGGCGACCGCGTCGCCGGGCGCAATGTCGCCGTGATCGGCGATGGCGGCGAGGCGGTGGAGGCCGCGCTCGACGCCGCGACGGGCGCGAAGGCGGTGACGCTGATCCACGCCCTGCCGCTGCGGGCGGCGCCCGAAAAGCTGGCGGCGCTGCGCGCGGCGGCCGAAGCCCGGCGCGTCGCCGTGATGCAGGGCGAGGTCGAAAGGCTGATCGCCCCCGCCGGCCGGCTCTCCGGCGTCGAGATCCGCGCCACCGCCGGGCGCGCGGCGCGGGAGGTGGACCTGCTCCTTGTCCGCAACGGGCTGGAGCTGGTGGAGAGCGAAGTCACCGGCGTCGGCCCGGTGGTCGATATGGCGACCGGAGAAACCGAGACGCCGGGCGTCTTCGTGATCGGCGACGCCGCCCCGGCGGACGGCCGCCCGGCGGTGATCGCGCTCGGCTTCGCCGACGCGCT
The DNA here is from genome assembly GCA_047974395.1 of Pikeienuella sp. Taxonomy (GTDB): domain Bacteria; phylum Pseudomonadota; class Alphaproteobacteria; order Rhodobacterales; family Rhodobacteraceae; genus Pikeienuella. The sequence goes on from JBKECG010000028.1 coordinate 12,126, forward strand.
CCGCGCCGCCGAGGCCGCGCATCGGCGCATTCATCCGGCCGCCGCGCGCCGGCTCCTTCACACAGCAAGCTCGCCGACGCTCCGGGCGCGGCTGAGACGCGCCTGAAATTCCGAAAGGCAGGACAAGATGGCCAAGAGATTCATCCCCACCGTGCTGACCGCGAGCGACCTGATGGACGGCGACGCGATCTGGTGGACCGGCGCCGGCTGGTCCCGCGCCATCGAGGAGGCGGAGATCGCCGCCACCCCGGAAGAGGCCGAGGCGCTTTCCGCCATCGCCGCCCGGCCCGAAACCGGGCTCGCCACGGTCGGGGCCTATCTGGTGGAGGTCGAAACCGCCCCCCATCCCCGCCCGATCAGCCGCCGCGAATCGATCCGCGCCGATCGCCGCCCCACCTTCGCCTTTGGCGAAACGCCCGCGCCTGTCGGCGTCGCGGCCTGAAAAGACCGGATCCATGTATCGCTATGACGAATTCGACGCCCGCTTCGTCGCGGAGCGCGCCGCGGAGTTCCGCGCCCAGGTCGCAAGCCGCCTTTCCGGCGCGCTGACGGAGGAGGAGTTCCGCCCGCTCCGGCTGATGAACGGGCTCTATCTGCAACTCCACGCCTATATGCTGCGGATCGCGATCCCCTATGGCACGATGAACGGCCGGCAGATGCGGATGCTGGCCCATATCGCCGAGAAATACGATCGCGGCTACGGGCATTTCACCACCCGTCAGAATATCCAGTTCAACTGGCCGAAACTGCGCGAGACGCCGGATATCCTTGACGATCTCGCCAGCGTCGAGATGCACGCCATCCAGACCTCGGGCAACTGCATCCGCAACACCACCTCCGACCCTTTCGCCGGGATCGCGCCCGATGAGGTGGAGGACCCGCGCAAGACCGCGGAGCTGATCCGGCAATGGTCGTCGCTCCACCCGGAATTCACCTTTCTCGGGCGCAAGTTCAAGATCGCCGTCACCGGGGCCGAGGCCGACCGCGCCGCGATCCGGGTGCATGATATCGGCATCCAGGTGCTGGCGAACGACGCCGGAGAGACCGGCTACCGCGTCTTCGTCGGCGGCGGGCTTGGCCGCACGCCGATGATCGGCAAGGTGGTGCGCGACTGGCTGCCCAAGCGCGATCTCCTGCCCTATCTCGAAGCCTGCCTGCGTATCTACAACCTCCTCGGCCGGCGCGACAACAAGTACAAGGCGCGGATCAAGATCCTCGTGCATGAGCTGGGGATCGAGGAATATCGCCGGCTGGTGGAGGAGGAGTTCGCCGGGCTGGACGGCCCGGCCGTCGCCCCCGATCAGGCGGAGGTGGACCGGATCGAGGCCTATTTCGCCCCGCCCGCCCATGAAAGCCTCGCCGGGGAAAGCGTGCTCCTTGAGCGGATGAAGCGCGAAAATCCCGCCTTCGCCGGCTGGGTGGCGCGCAATGCGCATCCGCACCGGGTTCCGGGCTACGCCGCCGCGACCATCTCGCTGAAGCCGGTCGGCGGCGCGCCGGGCGACGCCACCGCCGAGCAGATGCGCGCCATGGCCGCCATCGCCGAGCGATATTCGCTGGACGAGCTGCGCGTGACCCATGAGCAGAATGTCGTGCTGCCGCATATCCGCAAGGACCAGCTTTTCGCGGTCTGGCGGGCGCTGGCGGCGCAGGGGCTGGACGCGCCGAACCGGGGGCTGGTGACCGACATCATCGCCTGCCCTGGGCTGGATTATTGCAGCCTCGCCACCGCCCGTTCGATCCCGGTGGCGCAGATGATCGCCGAACGGTTCGCCGATCAGACCCTGCAGGAGAAGATCGGCCCACTCTCGATCAAGATCTCGGGCTGCATCAACGCCTGCGGCCATCATCATATCGGCCATATCGGCATTCTCGGCCTCGACAAGGCCGGGGTCGAATCCTACCAGATCACGCTCGGCGGCGATCCGACCGAGACGGCGGCGCTCGGCGAGCGGACCGGGCCGGGCTTTT
>JBKECG010000060.1:0-14335 GCA_047974395.1 Pikeienuella sp.
CATCGCGCTGTTCCTTCTCGGGACATCCACCGTCGCCATGGGGCTGGTCCCCAGCTACGAGGATGTCGGCTACTGGGCGGTGGCGATCCTCGCGGCGTTGCGGATCGGACAGGGCGTGGCGCTCGGCGGGGCCTGGGACGGCACCGCCTCGCTTCTGGCGCTGAGCGCGCCGGAGAACCGCCGCGGCGTCTATGCGATGATCCCGCAGCTTGGCGCGCCGGTGGGGCTGATCGTGGCCAGCCTGCTTTTCGCCTATCTGACCTACAGCCTTTCGGCCGCGGATTTCCTGAGCTGGGGATGGCGCTATCCGTTCTTCGTGGCCTTCGCGGTGAATGTCGTGGCGCTCTTTGCCCGGCTGCGCATCGTCGCCACCGATGAATTCGCGGCGCAGTTCGAATCCAGCGCATTGCAGCCCGCCCCGATCGCCCGGACGCTGCGCGAGGAAGGCGGCGCGATCATCCTCGGGGTCTTCGCCCCGCTGGCCAGCTTCGCCATGTTCCACATGGTCTCGGTTTTTCCGCTGTCCTGGGTGTTTCTCTATACTGACGAAACCCTGGTCGGCTTTCTGCTGATCGAGGCGGCGGCGGCCGCGGTCGGCATCCTGTCGATCATCCTGTCCGGCTATCTCTCCGACCGGTTCGGGCGGCGGCGGCTGTTGCTTTGCGGCGCGATCATGATCGGGCTCTTCGCCGTTCTGGCCCCGTTGCTGCTGTCCTGGGGGCGGAGCGGAGAGTTGACCTACATGCTCCTCGGCTTCTGCCTGCTCGGGCTCAGCTTCGGGCAATCCTCCGGTTCCGTCGCCTCGTCCTTCGAGATGCGCAACCGGTATTCCGGCTCGGCGCTGGTCTCCGATCTCTCGTGGATGTTCGGCGCGGGTTTCGCGCCGCTGACCGCGCTGTCGCTGTCCTCCTGGGGCGGCCTGCGGGCGGCGGGGCTTTACCTGCTTTCGGGCGCGATCTGCTCGATCGCGGCGATCATGGTCGCCCGGCAGATGGAGCTTCGACGCGCGGAGGCGGGCCGGTAGGCGGCGGCCGGAAAAGAAGCCGGCGGCCATTGGCATCGCGCCTCTTTCCGGCTAAGGACTGGAACTCCAGTCAGCAAGTCGCCACGCTCCGTTCATTCGGCGCCAGGACCACGTAACGCCAACGGTTTACGATGTCCTCATGACGGCTGACCATGGAAGCTATCGACAAAATCTCCGGCGTCGCGGCGCCCATGCCGCTGATCAATATCGACACCGATATGATCCTGCCGAAACAGTATCTGAAGACGATCAAGCGCACCGGTCTCGGCGTTCATCTGTTCGAGGAGGCGCGCTATCATCCCGATGGCGGCGAAATCGCCGATTTCATCCTGAACCGCCCCGCCTATCGGCAGGCGAAGATCCTTATAACCGGGGATAATTTCGGCTGCGGGTCCAGTCGCGAACACGCGCCCTGGGCGATCAGGGATTTCGGCATCCGCTGCATAATCTCCACCAGCTTCGCCGACATCTTTTTCAACAACTGCTTCAAGAACGGTCTTCTGCCGATCACCCTGCCGCAGGCCGAGGTCGATTTCCTGATGGCGGACGCCGAGCGCGGCGCGAACGCGATCATGACGGTGGATCTGGCGAACAACCTCATCTCCTCTTCGGACGGCGTGAAGATCGCGTTCGAGATCGAACCGTTCAAGCGGCGATGCCTGCTCGACGGTCTGGATGAAATCGGCCTGACCTTCGAAAGGCTCGAACAGATCGAAGCCTATGAAGCCGGAGCGAAAGAGCGATTTCCCTGGCTGCATACGCCAGCGGAACCCGAAGCCTGAACTGGGGCGCAGACAATGAAAGACAGCATGGCTGAAAAGCACGTAAGATGGAATGGCGGCCTGCAAAGCGAGGCCATCGACATCCTCACCCGGCCCGGCGGATGCATCGTCAGCCCGACCAAGGTCGGCTATATCGTCATGACCACCGACGCCGCCGGGCTGGAGCGCAAGTTCGCAGCGAAGAACCGCAAGCGCAACAAGCCCGGCGTGGTGCTCTGCGGGTCGATGGACCAGTTGCGGGCGCTGGCCCAACTGAACGAAGAGATCGAGGCCTTTTACCAGTCCCACTGGGACCGGGACATTCTGCTCGGCTGCATCCTGCCCTGGAGAGAGGACGCGCTGAAGCATATCCCGGATGACGGATCGAAGGCGCTGATGATGGATGGCCGCGGCACCAGTTGCTTCGTCATCAGGTTCGGCGCGCCATCGGAAAACACCGTCCGGGAGCTATGGGAGAAGCATGGCGAACTGGTCTTCGCCTCGTCGGCCAACCCTTCGGGCAAGGGCAACCGGGGCCTTGTCGAGGGTATCGGCGAGCGGATCGAGAACGAGGTCGATCTGATCATCGAGGCCAACGCCTTCGTCGCCTCGATCCAGCCCGCCGCCGATGATCGGACCCGCTACGAGCAGGGCGTCATGGTTTCGGTGGTGGATGACGCGGGCGCCCTCGTTCCCCTGCAGAAAGGGAACCGCGACGTGTCGCCCGGCCCGGTTCTGATCCGCAAGGGGCTGGCCTGCGCCGAGATCATGGAGCTGATGAGCCAGCATTTCATCAGTTGGGATTACCGGCACGGGCATTATTACTGACGCCCGCTGAACGGCTCCGGGCGGATCGCCGCCCGGAGCCTCGCTTCTCAGCGATGCGTGGTGATCCGGCCGAAGGTCGATTTCGTGCCCCAGATCCCGCGCCGCAGGCATTCAAGCTGCACGATCTGGCTGTGATCGACGAAGAGATTCACGTCGATCCCGTAATTCTTGATGTACCAGGAGAAGACCTCGGGATCGGCGGCTTCGAACATCACGTTCTCCATGCCGACCTGTTTCATGATCTTCGCCGCGACATCGGTGCGCCAGGGATCGGCGTTCTCGGTGATGCCCTCGGATTCGATCATGATGATCGAGGCGCCGGCGTTGAGGCATTCATTCGCCGTGTCGATCAGGATCTGCGGATCGCGGGTGCCCTCGGCCTCCAACTCGGCCTTGGAGGTGTCGCCGCCCGCGCCGAACTGGATGCCGATCTCCGGCTTCGGCTTCAGCCCGGCCGTGTTCACCTTCTCGATCAGACGCAAAAGATCAGGCACCGGCAACTGGATGAAGCCGGTCGAAAGCTCGATCATGTCGAATTCGAGCCGCTTGCACTCCTCGATATAGGCGTCCACCTGCCCCGGCGCGCGGGCCAACACATTCTCGATCCAGCCGCCGGTGGAGACATAGACGCCGTGATCATGGCAGATGCGGTTGATCTTCTGCACGAACTCGGCCGGCATCAGGCTGAAGGAGCCGCCGGCGTATTTATAGCCATCGACATGCTCGCCCATACCCTCCAGCAGCTCTTTGGTGTAGGTTGGCGGGGTCATCGCGTAATAGGGGCCGCGGATTTCCGTGATGGATTTCGCGCGCGGCTTCGGGTCGCGATCATTCATCGGCACGAAGGGGAAGGAGCGGTTCTTCCAGGTCCTGGATTGCGCGCGTTTGGCGTTCGGGTCCATTTTCAACATGGCTTGTCCTTTCTGAATGTCAGGCCCTGAGGCTGCCGAGGATGATGGCGAGATCGCGGGCCGAGAGCCGCTCGATATTCCTGACCGCATCGACGATGGCCCTGCGGCTGCGTTCGGAGGTGAAGGGCGTCGCCAGCCCGGTGAACTTCGCCTCGACCGTCTCCCAACTCATCGGGCGGGTGTTGAAGCCCTCATAGTCGGTCTTGGTCTTCTTCAGCGCCTCGCCGCTCTTCAGCGTGATGGTCAGATCCGTGCAGACCTCGGCCGGGAAGCGGTCGGTGTATTCCTGTTTCGGCTTCACGGTGAACCGCTTCAGCAGCGACTGGATGTCGTCGCGCGTCACCCGGTCGCCCTCATATTGCGCCGGCAGCACATTGCCGTCGATCAGCGCGACGCCGACCATGTATTGCAGCGAATGGTCGGCCTCCTCCTTGGTGCGGATGATGGTCTTGTCGCCCTCCTCGCCGCCGCCGATGATGTGGAAAGCCACGTCGAAGATGTCGATCCCGATATGCTCGACCTGATCCCAGGTGAAGCCATGCTCCGCCTGAAGCTCCAGCGCGCCCTCGATCGAGGACTGGGAATGGATCTCGGCGTTGTATTTCTTGATGATCGACTTGCGGACGTTCTCCAGATCCTCCTTCTCCCAGTCGATCGAGAATTCGCCGGCGATGGCGTCCTTGAAGCCCTTGTTGCCCTCGAACACCTCTTCCGGCCCGGTGATCCCGCGATAGGCGAGGAAGGCCGCATGCGCCCCGACAAAGGCGGTGTTGGGATAGGCCAGCCCCTTCCAGTGCGAAAGCGCGCCGGTCCGGGTCACGCGCAGCGCGTTGTTGCAGGTCCCCGAGATCGCAATGGCGTTCGCGGTCTTTTCCGCATCGAGCCCGAGCGCGCGCGCGACCCCGGCGGCGACGGCGTAGGCGCCCTGCACCGTATGGTCGAATCCCTTGGCGCGCACCGGCGCCTCGTCGCAGAGCCGGCCTTGCACCTGATAGGCGACGGCCATGGCGCTGAGCAGATCATCGCCCGAGGCGTTGGCGTATTCCGCCGCGGCCAGCACCGCGCCGAAATTGTCGGACTGGTGGCAGGTCTCGCCCTTGGCGAGATAGCTGTCCATGAAGTCGAGATAACGGCTCAGCGCGCCGTTATAGAAGGCCGCCCGGTCCGGCGCGGTCCGCCCGCCGCCGATCAGCGTGCAGAGCGGGGCGCCGCCGAAATCCTCCTGATGGGCGCGGATCATGCGGATCGGCTCGGCGTCGAGCGCGCCGATGGCGACGCCGATCGTATCGAGGATGCGCTTCTTCAACTCGTCCCGCGCTTCGGCGGACATGGTCTTGTGGTCGCTTGCGGCGACAAATCGGCCCAGCCGCCGGACAATCGTGTCCGGCGCCGCGACAACAGCGTGTCTGGTCATGATGACTCCACTCCTTCGCCCGTCAGGGGCGCTGTGGACCAGGAATTTGTGAGGAATAGGTAGGTCGCCCTGCCCTGACGAGGTCGGCCCTTGAGCGGCGTTCCTTGCACCGTCTGTCTGACATGGATCCGGTGCGAAGTCAATATTGTATACGCTTGCATACTTATATATGCAGGATAACGGCTTGCCTTCGCCGCATGGCGCGGAGGAGGCTCGACCGCATATCGCAAGCGAGGTCGCTGATTCGCCGCCCGAGCATTTCCATGCATCGGAGCGTCACATCATGATCAAATCCCAAGCCTGCCTCGGCCTGTCGGACCTGACCGAGGATGAAAACCTGTTGATCGGCCTGTTTCGCGACTGGCTCAACCTTGGCCCGACCGCCGCGATCGCCGAACACCGCGTCGCCATCCTGCTTCTGGAAAGCGATCTTTACGGGACTCTGGACCCGGTATTCGCGCTTTTCCGCATGGTTGATCGCGCCGAAGCCCTGCGCGCGCCATTGCGCGACCGGCTTTCCGCCATGCTCTCGGATACGGAGGAACGGCTTCTGGAACTGGCCGCGGGCGACGAGATCCCGGGGCAAGGGCTGGTTTGCCGTCATCCATCCCAGATCCCCCGCAGCGGGATCGACCGGCTGGCGGCGCGGATCGCGGCCAGCTACGGCGTTCTGGCGGCGCAGATGCTCCGCTGAGGCGGAGGCGTCAGGGCATCGCCTCCAGATAGCCGTTCCAGCCGTCGATCTCGGACCATGGGTCGGCATGCAGGACCGCAAGCGGCCGGTCCCCCGCATCGTAAAGCTCCAGCGCGGCGCCGGGCGCGCCGCCATCGCCGCCGTGGCGCGTGACCCAGATCTGCGCCATCTGCGCGAGGTCGATCGAGAAAAGGCCCCGGTCGGTCAGCACCGTCATCAACCCCTCCGCATCGCCGAAACACTCGCACCCGCGCCCGCAAAGCGTCTGGAGCATCCCGGCGGCGGGAACGCTGGCGCTGAAGCGGACGCCGCGCCGGCAGAGAAAGGACAGGAAGGAGGGCAGATAACCCGGATTCGCCCGCCGGGCCCAGGCCGCCCCCAGACGGCCGAGACAGGAGGCCCGCCCCGCGCCGCCCCCGACAATGATGTCGTCGAGATGATCGCCAAGCTCCGCCCCGGCCCAGTTGCGGCGCGCATTCCGCACGCTGGCCAGATTTATGACATTCGACATGTCGGCCCCCCGCTCCGCAACGGGCGCCGGCGCGGGCGGAGCGACGGCCGCCGCCTCGACCGCGCGCGCGACGCGCCAGTCCGCTTCGGAAAGGAACTGCACCCGGTGGCGAATGCGACCATCCGCCCCGGCCACGGAAATCGCCGCCGGAAGGCCGATCTCCGGTCGGGCTTCATTGCGCAATATGGTCGGCGTCCTCGCGTCCGCCACGCGGATATTCACCCGCCGCCGATTGAGCCGCCACCGCGCGCCGCAGGTCTGAAACGCGGCGTAGCCGCCCCGTCCCTGCACCAGCGCGCCCTGATTGCGGGTGATGATCTGCGTGTCGTCGAATGTCGCGCCCAGCAGCGCAAGGCCGCCGAGATCGAGATCGAGGACCACCGCCCCCGCCGCGTCGGTCAACGCGTCGGCCGTCTCCGGCAAGGGCTCCGTCAGGCCGCAATCTGGCTCGCAAAAGGCGAATGGAGACGGGTTCGGCGGGCGCATATACGACAAGTGAAACCTCAGTAGACATCCCGCACATAGCGTTTTTCACGCTTGAGGCGGTTCACGTATTCCGTAGCCGCCTCGGGGGTCATGCCGCCCTGGGTTTCGATGATTTCATGGAGCGCGGCGTCCACATCCCGCGCCATGCGCGTGGCGTCGCCGCAGACATAGAAATGGCCGCCCTCTTCGAGCATGCCGTAAAGCGCCTTGCCATTCTCCGCCATCCGGTTCTGGACATAGACCTTTTCGGCCTGATCGCGAGAGAAGGCGAGATCCAGCCGGGTCAGCAGCCCCGAGGCGCTCATCTCGCCGACCTCCTCCTCGTAAATGAAATCGGAGGCGCGGTGCTGATCGCCGAAGAAGAGCCAGTTCACCCCCTTCGCCCCACGCGCGCGCCGCTCCTCAAGGAAGGCGCGAAACGGCGCGATTCCGGTGCCGGGGCCAACCATGATCATCGGCGCGCCGTCATCGCCGGGCACGCGGAAGCTCTTGTTCGGCGACATGAAGATCGGAACCTCGGCCTCCTCGGCGGCGAGATCCGAGAGGAAGGTCGAGCAGACGCCGCCATGGGCGCGATTCTCGAACATCCAGCGCACCGCGGCGACGGTCAGATGCACCTCGCCCGGATGCGCATTCGGGCTGGAGGAGATCGAATAGGCGCGGTGCTGCAACGGCTTGAGCCAGGAGACGAACTCATCCGGGTCGAGCGCCAGGCCCGGATTCAGGTTCAGCATGTCGAGCGTGTCACGCCCCCAGAGAAAGGCGTCCATCGCCTCCTTGTCGCCATTGGAGAGCACATGGGCCAGTTCCTCATGCCCGGCGCGCTTGCCGATCTCCGCGATCAGATCGCGCGAGGGGGTGCGGATCTCGAAGCTCCCGGTCAGAAGCGCGCCGAGCGGCGCGTCATGGCCCGCGACCTGATGATCGCGCGCAAGCCCGAGCCGCGCCAGCAGGTCGTCAACCAGCACCGCGTCATTGGTCGGCATCACGCCCAGCGCGTCGCCCGCCTCATAGCTCATGCCGCTGTCGCCGAGGGAAAAGGCGAAATGGCGGATTTCCTTGGCCGATTTCGGGCCGGACAGCAGCCGGTTCTCCATGACGCGGGAAAGATAGGGATTCTTGCGGCCCCAGCCGGTCTTTCGCGGCGCGCTCCCGGCCGTCTCCATCTCCTGCGCGGCGCCGCCTTCGTCGGGCACCACCAGCTTCAGCCAGGCGCTGGCGTCATCCTCGAAATCCACGTCGCAATCGACCCGCGCGCCGAGGCGGCGCGCGCCAAGCTGCTCCAGCCGCGTGTCGATCAGCTTGCCGGCGTGGCAGAACTGGTCATAGCTCTTGTCGCCGAGCGCCAGCACGCCATAGCTCAACCCCTCCAGCCGCGGCGCGGTGTTGGCCGAAAGCGCATCCCAGAACATGTGCGCGTTGTCGGGCATCTCGCCCTCGCCATAGGTCGAGACGACGATGATCGCGTTCTTCATCGCCGCGAGCCGATCCATGTCGATCGCGTCCAGCTCCTCGATCCGGGGGGCGAAACCCCGCGTCTTCGCCAGGGCGGCGGCCTCGTTGGCGATCTCCTCGGCGTTGCCGGTCTGGGTGCCGTAGAGGATGTCGAGCGGCGTCGTCGCAACCGGCGCGGCGGGCGCCGCCGGCGCGCCCCGGTCCCCCATCGCCCGGCGTGAGAAAAGTCCGGCCAGAAACCCGGCGAGCCAGACGCGCTGATCGCCGGAAAAGGGCGCGTCTTCGGGAATATAGGGCAGTCGCATATCTTACTCCGCGGCGGTGCGGGCCAGCACTTCGGGAAGGGAGTTGCGAACGAACAGCTCGTCGAAATCGGGGATGGCCCCCAGAATCTCGCGATTCTTCGCACTTTGGTGGATGATCCAGGCATAGGCGCCGGGGCTGTCCATGCTGAGGATGTTGCGCAGCGACAGCGCGCGTTTGAAATCACCCAGCCGTTTGTTGGCGACCAGCGCCGCCAATTCCTCGTCATTGTAATCTGCAAGCGCCGCGCGGGCATGTTTCGCCAGCGCCGTCATCAGCGCGAAATCCTCGGTCAGGACCAGATTGCGCTGCGCCTTGTCCAGCGCCGCCGCATCGGCCTCGCCCACCCGTTTCGCCGCCAACGCGTGCGCGTGGTCCATCACCGTGTAGCTGCCCAGCAGGCGGAACATCTGCGCGGTGTCGGTCTCGCCATAGCCCGGCGTCGCGCCGCTATGGACCGCGCGCCCGCCGCGCCAGGCCTTCTTCACCTCGCGGATCTGATGTTCGGCCAGCGCGGCGGCCAGCTCCTCCACCAGCTCCTTGCGGGTCTTGGCGGCGCGGATCTCGTCGGCGTCCTGATATTGCAGCAGCGCCCTCGGCATGACCCAGGCCAGATCGTCGAGGCTTTCGTCGAAATGCGCCAGCAGCCGTTCGGCCCGGGGCGATCCGGTGGCGTTGAAATGCCAGTCGAGCAACTGGCGCACGGCCTCCTTGTGGATCTCCGCCTGCGCGCTGCCGTCGGCCAGCGTGCCGGCGAAGACGGAATCCCGGCTCATCAGCCCCTGAAGGCGGTGTTCGGGATCGTATTGATAGGCGAAGCCGCCGGACATGCCATTGCCGAAACCGGTGGAGTATTCGCCGAGATTCAGCACCGCGCCATGGGTCATGTATTCGGCGCAGAACTCGCCCACCCCCTCGACCACGGCGGTGGCGCCGGAATTGCGCACCGCGAAACGGTCCCCGGCCTGCCCGCCGATGAAACAGCGCCCGCCGGTCGCGCCGAAAAGGGCGAAATTCCCGATCAGCACGTTTTCCTCGGCGGAGCCGCCGCCCGGCGCATGCACGATGATCTCACCGCCGCACTGGCCCTTGCCGACGCCGTCATTGCAGGTGCCGGTATGCTCCATCACCATGCCGTCATTGCAGAACGCGCCGAAGCTCTGCCCGGCCGAGCCCTGCGTCTGCACCCGGACGCTGTCCATATCCAGATAGTTGCGCCCGCGATCATCGGTCAGCGACGCCGAAGGCGGGGCGACGCCCTCGTGGTTCAGCATCCGCTCGATATCTATGGCGAGTTGCGCGCCGACCGATTTGTCGCGATTGCCGAGCGGCAGGTTCGGCTTGAGCACGATCCGCCTTTCGTCATTCTGCAAAAGCCGCCCGCGCAATTGCTGGAGCAGCATGTCGTCCACCGCGTAATCGCGCTCCAGATAGACCGGGTTCTCGACCCGCCTTTCCGGCACGCAGGCAAGCATGGCGCGAAGGTTCAACTGCCCGACCGAAGCGGGATGATCCAGCAGATGCAGCAGATCGGCGCGGCCGCGCGCCTCGGCCAGGGATCTGAAGCCGAGCGCGGCCAGGATCTCCCGCACCTCATGGGCGATGTTCAGCAGATATTGCGCCAGCGCCCGCGGGTCGCCGTCGAACACCTCCGGGTTGGTGGTCAGGCCGGCGGGGCATTTCACGTTGCAGTTCTTGGCCATGACGCATTTCAGCATCATCAGCGCCGTGGTGCCGAATTCGAAACTGTCGCCGCCCAGAAGCGCCGCCTTGACCACGTCGGAGCCGGTCTGCATCGCGCCCGAACAGCGCAGCATCACCTTCTGGCGGATGCCGTTGGCGCAGAGCGCCTGATGCACCTCGGCGATGCCGATCTCGGCGGCGCGGCCGGTATATTTGAGCGAGGTGACCGAGGCCGCGCCGGTCCCGCCGGTATTGCCGGCCACATTGATCACATCCGCCCCCGCCTTGGCGACGCCGACCGCGATGGTCCCGATCCCTTCGGAAGAGACCAGCTTGACCACCACCCTGACCCGAGCGGCCTTGGCGTCATGGATCAGCTGGCCGAGATCCTCGATCGAATAGGTGTCGTGATGCGGCGGCGGGCTGATCAGCTCCACGCCCGGCGTGCCGCCCCGCGCGGCGGCGATCTCCACCGTCACCTTCGGCGCCGGAAGCTGCCCGCCCTCGCCCGGCTTCGCGCCCTGCCCGATCTTGATCTCGATCTCCTCAAGGTTGGGATCGGCCAGATAGCCGGCCCAGACCCCGAAACGGCCGGAGGCGAACTGCTTGATCCGGCTGGCGCGGATCGTGCCATAGCGCGAGATATGCTCGCCGCCCTCGCCGGAATTGGACATGCCGCCGACCATGTTGGCGCCATGGGCCACCGCCTCATGCGCCGAGGCGACCAGCGCCCCGTGCGACATGGCGCCGGAGGCGAGGCGCGGCGTGATCGCGGAGGCCGGCTGCACCTCCTCCAGCGGGACCGGGTCCGGCGCCGGGCGCAGGCGCGAGAGATAGTCGAGCGCCATGCCCTCGCATTGCACGCGCAGCGCGCCCCCCTCCAGCCAATGGCCGATGATATCCGCGCTGAAACGCTCGATCAGGCTCTGCGCCAGCGCGTCCAGACGGCTGATCCGCCCGGATTTCGGCCCGGTCAGGCGCAGCGCGTATTCGCCCGGCGCGATCTCCCGGCAGATCACGCCGCGGATCACGAAATCATTGTTCCCGGCGCGGTTGAACAACATCATCTCGCGCTTGATATCGGCCACGGCGCTCAGAAAGGTCACATCCGCCGGAAAGGCCAGAACATCGCGCAAGGCCGCCGGACGGCGGGCGCGCTCCTCGGCCATCAGACGGCTGAAAGCGCGATAGCCCGGCGTGATCTCGAAAGCGTCGATCTGCTCGCTGGTGAGCTTGTCGAAACTGGTGTGGGTATAGCCCGCCTCGTCTATCCCGAAGGCGTCGTTCATCTGCCGCAGGGTCATCAGCCGCAGCGGGTCGATATCCTCCTCCCCGCCGGCGAAGCTGATCGGCTCTTCGGTCAGGTTGACGAATTCGCGCACCGCGGTGGCGCCATAGGAATGCCCCGCCCCGCCGGAGCGTTCCTTGAACAGGCCGAGGATCGGGATGTCGTCCGGCGTCTCCACCGTCAGCGCCCGCTCGTGCCAGTCGGCGACGGATTGCGCCACGGTGGCGAAACGGACGCCGCCAACCGGGGTTTTCATGTTGGGGAAATATCTGCGGAACACCGGATCGTCGGTGTCGAGGAAGTTCGGCTCGAAAAACTCGCCGCCCGAATAGCTCTCCACGGTGCAGAGCCCGACCTTGCCCATGGTCTTCATCAGCGCCTTTTCAGCCGCCTTGTGGAATTTGCGGAAGGCGTCGGCGGCGTCATCGCCGAACAGTTCCTCGGCGCGCATCCGCACGCCGATCGGATAGACCGCGGCGGCCCCGAAGCCGAGCGCGCAGGCGATATGATGCGAGGATGAAATCTGCCCGCTCTCGACCACCAGCGACACCTTGAGGCGCAGCCCCTCCTCGATCAGTTTCTGATTGATCGCCGAGACCACCAGCGTCATCGGCAAGGGCGCGTCGGCGCGGGCGATATGCCGGTCGGTCAGGATCGCGACCCCGCCCTTTTCGCGGGCGAAATCCGCAACCTTGCGGGCGACGACGTCGATGGCCCCGGTCAGGGCGTCCCTGTTGGCGGCGGCGTCGCCGAAAACCGGCGTATAGAGGATATCGAACGTGGCCCATGGCGTCGCCGACTGGGCCTTGATCTTCAGCATGTCGGTCATGCGCAGGATCGGGGAGTTCACGACGATCTGGCGCGAGCGGGACTGGCCGAGATAGGGCTTTTCGCCCAGCGCCACCCGCAGGGTCATGCCGTCGGCCTCGCGGATGCTGTCCAGCGGCGGGTTGGTCACCTGCGCGAAGCGCTGGCTGAAATATTTCGCGACCCCGCCCTCATTGTCGGAAAGCGCGTTGATCGCGTTGCCATAGCCCATGGCCGAGACCTTCTCGGCCCCGTTCTGCAACATCGGATCCATCAGGAAGCGGAAGCTCTCCTGATTATGGGTGTAGGCGACATAGCGCGCCGGCCGGCAGAGATCGCCGCCATAGACGCGGGAACTGGCCTTCGGGTCGATCTCGGGTTCCGGCAGATCGTCTATATTGATCTGGGCCTCGGCCAGAAGGGCCGGATAATCCGCCTTGCCGGCCAGAAGCTCCAGCGCCTCCTCCGTCTCGTAGAGGCGCTTTTCGGCATGATTGTAATAGATCATCCCGCCCGCCTTGACCCGGCCGCGGCGCAGCACGGTTTCGGGCGGGAAATTGATCTGCCCGGCCTCCGACATCACTGCGAGATAATCTTCGGTCTCGACGCTGCGGAGCGGGCGCAGGCCAAGCCGGTCCAGCCGCGCGCCGATGATGTTGCCGTCGCCGAAGCAGAGCGCGGCGGGCCCGTCGTTCTTTTCCTCATAGAGCGAGAAATATTCGAACATCGCCCGCGCCCGCGGCGACATGCGGCTGTCATTCTCCCAGGCCGGCGGCATCATCGCCACGACGGCGGTGACCAGATCCAGCCCTTCCTCGAAAACCCGCGCGTTCAGCGTCTGGTCCAGGCGGCAACTGTCCGACTGCCCGCGCGGCCGGATGATCGCGGTGTTGCGCGCCATCGCCACCGCCGCCTCGCTGAGCCGGTTCTTCTTGTCGGTGTTCAACTCGCCATTATGCGCCATCAGCCGAAAGGGCTGCGCCATGGAAGGGTGCGGGTCGGTGTTGGTGGAGAAGCGCGTATGAAAATACAGCGTGTGGACCTTGTGATCCAGGTCGCTCAGATCCCTGAAATAGGGGATGATCTCCCAAGAGTTCAGCCGCCCCTTCAGGACCTGCGTGCGCGCCGAAAGCGACAGCGGGTAGAGCCCGTCCAGCGCCGGTTCGGTATAGGCGACGGCCTCTATCTCCAGCAGCGCGCGATGAATGCGCGCGTCGAGCGCCCGCCCGCGAAGATCGTCCGGCGCGGCGAAGACCCATTGGCGGATCGGCGCCTGATGCCGCGCCGCGCGCGGTGAAAGCGCGCCCTCATCCACCGGCAGCTCGCGCCGCAGCATGATCGCCATGCCCGCGTCGCCCAGCGCGCTCTCGATCAGCTCGATGGCGCGGGGGGTCTGCGCCGGATCGGCAGGCATGAAGAAATTGCCGACGCCATAGGCGCCCGGCTCCAGCGCCCGCCCCGTCAGCTTGCGAAACAGCGAAAGCGACAGATCGACGGAAACACCGGCCCCGTCGCCCACCCCCTCCGACGACATGCCGCCGCGATGCGGAACCGCGCAAAGCGCCTGATGCCCCATCACCAGCACTTCATGGGTCTGAACGCCATCCTTGCGCGTCAGAAAGCCGACGCCGCAGGAGCTGTGCTCAACGCTCGGATCGTAAAGGCCGAAGGATATGCTGGATCTGTTCAATCGGGCGGCCCTGCTTCAGGTGGACGACATGATGATCGCCGCGGAAACCCGCGTATTTTCGATCATTGTTCATTCTGGAAACACCTGGCGGAAGCGACCCATGTCGCAAGCTGGCCTTCTGTCTGTCTATTCAAAATGATGGCCTGCTTCAAGTCATTTACAATCCGCGCGACACGGGTAAATGGTGCCGTAGAAGGGGTTTGTTTCCCGCTACATGCTCCAGTTCGGCGCTCGGCCTCAGCAAGCCGTGGATATCTGTCGATTGGGGTCGAGGTCAAGCTGCGCGGTTTGTGCTACGGGAAGTGCTACGGCGGCGATGACGCTTCGACGCATTCAGGCTGGCTGTCGCTTCGGCGACCATGGGCGTCGAAGTCTGCTCGTCTTTTGCAGATCGGACCTCCGCATTGATGAGGCCCGCTGGCCGCAGAGGGTGAGCCCGCCGCCTCGGCTTCGGGGATGGCTTTCACGACGGGCTTCGGG
>JBKECG010000180.1:0-2653 GCA_047974395.1 Pikeienuella sp.
CATCGCCGGCGTCGCGCCGGGCGATCGGGTGATGACCTCGGGCGATGGCGGGGTCTTTCCGCCCGATCTGCCCGTCGGTCTGGTCGCCGTGGTCGGCGAATACGGCGCGCGGGTGCAGATCAGCGCCGATTACGAGCGGCTGGAATTCGTCCGCGTCCTGCTCTACCGCCCCTCGACCCGGATCGACACGCCGGGCGGGCTGATCGCGCCGGCCTCTCCGCCAACCCTCGGCGCGGTGGGGAACTGAACCATGGCGGAGCGCGTCCCCCGCCCGATGCTCTTCGCCAACATGGTGGTGCTGATCGGCTTCGGCTGGCTCGCCATCCTGATCGCGCTGACGCCGGTGGACGCGCGGGCCTCGGCCGCGCCGGCGCCCGATCTTCTGTTCTGCGTCGCCGCCTTTCTGGCGATCCGCCGCCCGCGCGCGACCCCGGCGGCGCTGGTGCTGATCCTCGGGCTTGCGCGCGATCTCGCCGGGGGCGGGCCGGTCGGGCTTGGCGCGCTGACGCTCTGGGCGGCGGTCGAGTATCTGCGTTTTCACCGCGAACGGCTTTTGCGCTCGCCGGCGGCGGAGCTGGGCTTCGTCGCCGGGGCGATCATCGCGATGACCCTGGCGCAGCTTGGCGTTCTGCTGGTGGCGCTGACGCCCTCGCCGCCGCTGGAGGTGCTGGGCGCCGGCGCGCTGGCGACCTTCGCCGCCTATCTGATCACCGCCGGAATGCTGCGCTATGTCTTCATGATCCGGCCCGAAGCCGGCGAGAACCTGAAGCTGATTGGCCGCGCGGGGCGATCGCGATGAAGAAATTCACCTTTCGCCGCGACGCCCGCCGCCCCGGCGCCCCCGCCCGGATCTCACGCCGCGGCGCGATGCTGCTGGGCGGGCAGGCGCTGGTCGCCGGGGCGTTGTTCTGGCGGCTGAAATCGCTTCAGATCGACGCCGCCGACGAATATCTGATGATGGCGGAGGAAAACCGCATCAACGTGCGGCTGATCCCCCCCGCCCGCGGCGAGATCACCGACCGCAAGGGCCGCTCGATCGCGGTGAACCGGCAGAATTACCGCGCCGTGGTGATCCGCGAGCAGGCCGGCGATGTGGAGGCGGTGCTGGACGATCTCGCCCGCATCATCGACATCCCCCCCCATCAGCGCAGCCGGGCGCTGCGCGAGATCCGCTCCAAGAGCGCCTTCGTCCCCGTGACCGTGGCGGAGAATCTGGACTGGAACGCCTTCGCCCGGCTTAACGCCAACGCCCCCGCCCTGCCCGGCGTCGCCCCCGAGGTCGGTCTGACCCGGCACTACCCGGAGGCCGACTCGCTCGGCCATGTCGTCGGCTATGTCGGCCGGTTCTCGGATTCCGACAAGGAGCGCGAGGACGCCGACGACGCGCTGTTCCAGATCCCCGACTTCCACATCGGCAAGACCGGGGTGGAGCGGATCGAGGAGAAGACCCTGCGCGGCGTCGCCGGCGCCAGCCGGATCGAGGTCAACGCCGTCGGCCGGGTGATCCGGGAGATCGACCGCACCGAGGGCACGCCCGGCGCCGATCTCGGCCTCACCATCGACATCGACCTGCAACGCTACGCCCTGAAGCGGATGGCGGGCGAAAGCGCAGCCGCGGTGCTGATGGAGATAGAGAGCGGCGACGTGCTCGCCCTCGCCTCCGCCCCCGGGTTCGATCCGAACAAATTCGTCGTCGGCATCAGCCAGCGCGAATGGAACGCGCTTCTGGAGGACCCCTATCGCCCGCTCGCCAACAAGACCGTCTCCGGGCTCTATCCTCCCGGCTCCACCTTCAAGATGGTGGTGGCGCTCGCCGCGCTCGAAGCCGGGGTGGTCGGGCCGGAGGAGCGGGTGTTCTGCAACGGGCGCTACAAGCTCGGCGACCGTTATTTCCACTGCTGGCGGCGCGGCGGGCATGGCCATGTCGGGTTGAGGGATTCGCTCAAGCATTCCTGCGACGTCTATTTCTACGAGGTCGCCCGGCGCGTCGGCGTCGACCGGATCTCGGAAATGGCGCACCGGCTCGGGATCGGCCTGCGCCCCGACATGCCGATGACCGCCGTGCAGGCCGGGCTGGCGCCGACAAGGGACTGGAAGCTCGCCAGCTACGGCGAAAGCTGGCAGATCGGCGACACGCTGAACGCGGGCATCGGCCAGGGCTATGTGCTGGCGACGCCCTTGCAGCTCGCCACCATGGCCGCGCGGATCGGCGGCGACGGGCGTCAGGTGGCGCCGCGCCTCATCCGCACCGTGAACGATGTTCCGGTCCCGACGCTGGAGCCGCCTTCGCTGAACATCTCCGCCGCGCATCTGCGGCTGGTGCGCGAAGGCATGTTCGCGGTCAGCAATGAGCGCAGCGGCACCGCCTACAAGGCCCGGATCGACGAAAAGACCATGGCCATGGCCGGCAAGACCGGCACCAGCCAGGTCCGCCGCATCACCGCCGCCGAACGCGCGCGCGGCGTGACACGGAACGAGGACCTGCCCTGGGAGCGGCGCGACCACGCGCTTTTCGTCGCCTTCGCCCCCTATGACCGGCCGCGCTATTCCATCTCGGTGATCGTGGAGCATGGCGGGGGCGGCTCCGCCGTCGCGGCGCCGATCGCGCGCGACATCATGATGCGCGCGCTTTACGGCCCGGAACCGCCGCTGC
>JBKECG010000213.1:0-19855 GCA_047974395.1 Pikeienuella sp.
ATCTCCTCCGGGTCATAGGCCGGCGGCTCCGGCGCGCGGAACTCCATCTGCGCCGGCTTCACCCGGTTCAGCCCGGCGACGATCTCCCGCGCCAGCGCCAGCGCGTGGGAGTCGTCCTCCGCCAGATGATCGGCGACGCCGGAAAGGCGGGTATGGGTGTCGCCGCCGCCCAAGGTCTCGGCGTCCACCACCTCGCCGGTGGCCATCTTCACCAGCGGCGGGCCGCCGAGGAAGATCGTGCCCTGGTTCTTGACGATGATGGTCTCGTCCGACATCGCCGGCACATAGGCGCCGCCGGCGGTGCAGGAGCCCATGACCACCGCGATCTGCGGTATGCCGCGCGCGGAGAGATTGGCCTGATTGTAGAAGATGCGGCCAAAATGATCGCGATCGGGGAAAACCTCGTCCTGATTGGGGAGATTCGCGCCGCCCGAATCGACCAGATAGACGCAGGGCAGGTTGTTCTCCGCCGCGATCTCCTGCGCGCGGAGGTGCTTTTTCACCGTCATCGGGTAATAGGTGCCGCCCTTCACCGTGGCGTCGTTGCAGAGCACCACGACCTCGCGGCCCGCAACCCTTCCGACCCCGGCGATCAGGCCGGCGCCGGGGGCGGCGCCGTCATACATGCCATGCGCGGCGGCGGCGGCGATCTACAGAAAGGGCGCGCCCGGGTCCAGCAGGCCCGCGACCCGGTCGCGGGGCGGCAGCTTGCCGCGCGCGACATGGCGGGCCATCGCCCGCGCCCCGCCCCCGGCGGCGCCGAGGGCGGCGGCCTCGGCGGCGAGGTCCAGCGACTCCAGATGCGCCTTGCGATTGGCGGCGAAACCGGGGTCGCGGGGCGAGATCCGGGATGTCAGCTTCATGTCGTCACTCCAGCATGCCGCGATAGCCGCGCAGATCCAGCGCGCGCCGGGCCGTGTGCTGCATCACGCAGTCGGCGCTCCAGGGCAGGGCCATGGAGCCGCGCAGGAACACCCGGGGAAAGGCGCAGTCGGCCTGACGGAATGCGATCCATTTGCGCTGAAGATCCTCCATCGCGGCTTTCTGCTCATCGTCCAGCCGCTCGAAAAGCGCCGCGTATTCGCGCTCCATGATCGCCGTCCAGGCGTCGGTTTCGGTCTGGACGCAAGAGACCATGGCGGCGGTCGACATGTTCTCCGGCTTGTCCAGACAGGCTTGGGCGAATGTGCCGAGGCAGAATTCCGCATGCTCGGACGGCGCCCCGATCGCGCCGATGCAGGCGTCGATCTCCTCGACCAGCGTATCGGCGGCGGCGGGGGCGGAGGCGGCCGTCAGGAGCCCGGCCAGCGCGAGACCGGCGCGGCTCACGCCGTCACCCGCATCAGCTCGCGCCCGCAGAGCATGCGGCGGATTTCCGAGGTGCCGGCGCCGATCTCCATCAGCTTGGCGTCGCGCATCAGCCTCGCGACCGGGCTGTCATTCATGAAGCCCGCGCCGCCAAGGGCCTGCACCGCCTGCACCGCCTGGAACATCGCCTGTTCCGAGGAATAGAGCACGCAGGCGGCGGCGTCCTGCCGCGTGACCTCGCCGCGGTCGCAGGCGGCGGCGACGGCGTAGGTATAGGCGCGGGCGGCGTTCATCACCGTGTACATGTCGGCGATCTTCGCCTGCATCAGCTGGAAATCGCCGATCTTTTGTCCGAACTGCTTTCGCTCATGCATATAGGGCATCACATGGTCGAGACAGGCGTGCATGATGCCGACGCCGATCCCGGCGAGCACCACGCGTTCATAATCCAGCCCGGACATCAGCACCGCCGCGCCCCGCCCTTCCTCGCCGAGGATGTTCTCGAAGGGGATCTCCACATCCTCGAAGATCAGCTCGCCGGTATTGGAGCCGCGCATGCCCAGCTTGTCGAAATGCGGGCCGGTGGAGAAGCCTTTCATCTCCCGCTCGACGATGAAGGCGGTCAGCCCGCGCGAGCCGGCCTCCGGGTCGCTCCTGGCGTAGACCACCAGCGTGTCGGCGTCCGGCCCGTTGGTGATCCAGTATTTGGTCCCGTTGAGGACGAAACGGTCGTTTTTCTTCTCCGCCCGGAGCTTCATCGAGATCACGTCGGAGCCGGCGCCCGCCTCCGACATGGCCAGCGCGCCGACATGTTCGCCCGAGACGAGGCGCGGCAGATATCTGCGCTTCTGCTCATCCGAGCCGTTCAGCCGGATCTGGTTGACGCAGAGATTGGAATGCGCGCCATAGGACAGCCCGACCGAGGCCGAGGCGCGGCTGATCTCCTCCATCGCCACGACATGGGCCAGATAGCCGAGCCCGGCGCCGCCATATTCCTCCTCCACGGTGACGCCGAGAAGGCCGAGATCGCCAAGCTCGCGCCAGAGCGCCGGCGGGAAGGCGTTGGACCGGTCGATCTCCGCCGCCATCGGCGCCAGCCGGTCCTGCGCCCAGCGATGGGTCAGTTCGCGCAGGTTCTCCACATCCTCGCCAAGCGCGAAATTCAGGGACGCCGTGAACATCGTCATCTTCCTCCGTTGGGCCGCAGCGCGGCTGCGACCATCTCTACGTACAGCTCTTCGATCCGGGAAGCGGGAAGCCGCCCGCCATGGCGATACCAGCCGGTGATCCCGGTCAGCATGGCGATGATGGCCAGCGCCGCGATCTTCGGCTCCGGCGCATGGAAGACGCCGGCGGCGACGCCGCGGGCGATGATCGCCTGCAAACGGTCCTCATAGGCGCGCCGGAGCCGTTCGACCCGATGGAAATTCGGCTGATCGAGGCTGCGCAGCTCCATGTAGCTGACGAAAACCTCGTCGCCCCGCTCACGATGGAAACGGATATGGAAGCGCGCGAAGCTCTCCAGCGCCGCTTCCGGCGGCGTATCGGGCCGGGCCGCCGGTTCGGCGTCCCAGGCCCCGAGCAGCGCGGTCATGTGGCCGGTCATCAGCTCGGTCAGAAGATCCTGCTTGGTGGCGAAATGATTGTAGAGCGCGCCGGGGCCGACCCCGACCTCGGCCGCGATCTCCCGCATCGGGACGGCGGCGTAGCCGTGGCGGGCGAAAAGCGCCAGCGCCGCGGCGCGAATCCGCGCTGCGGTCTCTTCGCCTTTCACGCCTGCGGGTCGGGCCATGTCGCGCCTCCTGCGCATTATATAAATGAACGATCATTCATATACAAGCGATTCGCGGATCGTCCGCGTCGGCCGGACCATGTCGCCAGGAAAATATGTGATGATAAAGCGGGTCGTCCGGCGCCCCCGGCCGGTGGAGGACTTCAGAACGCCTGAACGCCCGCCTCGATCCGCTCGGCCAGCGCCGCCAGCGCCGCGCCATAGGCGGCGGCGAGGGCGGCGTGATCCGCGCCGGCGACCGGGGCGCTGATCGAGAAGGTCTCGGTCTTCGCGCCGGCGCGGCGCCCGGCTTCGGAAAGGGTCAACTGCCCTTCGAGCCGGACCTCGCCGCCCAGCGCGCCGAGGAAACGGTCAACCTCCACGGTCGCGACCAGATCTGGCGCCGCGCCCTGCGGCCAGGGATCGGGATAGACCGCCGCGCCGCGAATGGCGGAGAGGGTCCGCGCCACCAGCCGGGTCGCGGCGCGGGGCGGGTCCTCGGCCCAGCGATTGGCGTCATCGGCGAGGATCACGCCGTTTTCGCCCTGAGAGGCGATCTGCACCCGGCGGGCATAGAGCGGCAGGCCGATCTCCCTCAAGCCGACGATGCGCCCGTCGGCGGCGCCGGCGCGGGCCGGCGCGGGCGCGTCCAGCAGGAAAAGCTGCGGCGGCTCGGCCCCGGCGCAGGCGGCGAGGGCGAGAAGCGCGAGGGCGCTGAGCAGGTGGCGCATATCCCTATTTCCCCAATATCAGCACGTTCGGATCGCGTTCGACGAGATCGGCGAGATCGCTGACCGCGCGCGCGGCGTCGCGGATCTCCCGGATCGCGGCGACCGCCTCGTAGTTCAGCTCGGAGCCGACGTCGATCGAGGCCAGCAGATCATCCGCCCGCGCGGCGAGCCCGTTCAGGCGGCGCACCAGTTCGGGCGCGCCATCGGCGGCGCCGGCGATGGCGGCGGTCGCCCGATCGACGCTGGCGAGCGCGGCGGCGGCGGTTCCGGCCAGATCCTCCTCGCGGATCCGGTCCAGAAGCGCCGCTGAAGAGGCCAGCGCCGCCGTCGCCGAAGCCGGCAGGTCCTTCGCCCCCGGCGCCTCCAGCACGGCGCGGAGCGCGGCCGCGGTCTCCGTCACCTCCGCCGAAAGCGCCCGCAGCGCGGGATCGTCCAGCAGCGCGCGGGCCGATTTCAGCGAAGCGGCGAGTTCGGCCGCCGCGCCCTGGCGCTGCAACTCCTCCAGGAGCGCGCGGGCCGAGGCGAGGCTGGCGGTCAGCTCCGCCGGCGCGGCGCGGGTCGCGGGATCGTCCAGAAGCGCGTTCAGCGAGGCCAGCGCCGCGTTCAGCGCCTCCGGCGTCTCGGCCAGACCCTGATCCGACAACAGGACCGAGGCCGAGGCCATCGCGTCGGCGGCGGAGCCGACCAGCCGGTCGAGCGCGGGGTCGGCCAGCCGCGCGCGCAGGGCCTCGATTGCGGCGGCGAGTTCGCCGGCGGCGTCCTCGGCCTCCAGCTTCGCGGCGACGCCGCGGGCGCTGGCCAGAAGCGCGGCGAGATCGTCGCGCGCCGCCAGCGTCTCCGGCGCGTCGACAAGGCCGCGTAGCGAAGCCAGCAGCGCCCCGGCGTCCTCGGGCATGCTCTTCAGCCCGGGCGAGGCCAGGATCGCCTCCAGCGCGTCGATCGCCGCCACCGCCCGGCCGGGCGCGGCCAGAAGCTCGGGATCGGTCAGGAAAGCGGTCGCGGCCGCCGAGGTCTGGTTGAGATTGTCCACCAGCCCGGCCAGCGCCGGATCCTCCAGCCGCGCCCGCAACGCCGCGAGCGCGCCCGCCGCCTCCGCGCTGAGGCCGGTTTCGTCGAGCGACGCGGTGAGGGCGCGCAGATTGGCCAGCGTCGCCGCCAGATCGCCGCGCATGGCGGCGAAATCCTCGGATGCGGCCATTTCATTGACCGACGCCAGCAGCCGGGAGATCTCCTCCGGCGCCGCGACCATGCCGGGCGAGGCCAGAAGCGCCGTCGCCGCCTCCATCGCCGCCACCGCCTTTCCGGGCGCCTCGCGCACCGCGGCGGAGCCGAGAAGCACGTTCACATTCTCCAGCAACAGAACGGCGTTGTCGAAGATCGCCTCGATCGGAAGCTGCTCGACCCGCCGCAGCGCCCCCTGGACCGAGCCGGCGATCTCGTCGAGATCCGAGGGGATGGAGGGCATGCGCGGACGGGAGCCCGCGACGATCTGGAGCGTATCGGGCGCGGCTTCGGGCGCATCGACCAGCCGCACGATCAGCGCGCCGGTCAGAAGGCTCCCCTGCGAGAGTTGCGCGCGCAGCCCCAAGCCCACCGCCCGTTCGATGAAATCCTGCGCCGCCGCCACGTCGCTATCCCGAAGCCCGAGCAGCGAAGGCGACAGACCGATGGTGGTGCGGGTCGAGAAACGGCTGGTTTCGGGGTCGATCTCGGCGGCGATATCGGTCACCTGGCCGACGCGGATGCCTTCATATTCGACCGGCGCACCGACCGAGAGGCCGCGCACCGAACGGCCGAAATAGACGTCGAGCAGCAGCAGCTCTCCGGGATCGGGATCGCGGATCTGCGCGCGCGCGTCGCCGGGCGTGTCGTAGAGCGTGTAGACATGATTGTCGGCGACCGGCTTCGACGGGCCGAGCGAAAAATCCTGAAAGGCGACGCCGCCCTGCAACAGCGCGGTGAGCGAGCCGATGCGGAAACGCGCGCCATCGGCCCCGAGGCTGACATCGACGCCGGAGACGATCCAGAACCGCGTGCCCTCCGTCAGCCGCGCGTCGTTCGGCGCATTGACGAAAACGTCGAATTCGACCCGGTCGCCATCGGCGGTCAGGCGCTTGGATTCGACGCGCCCGACCTCCACCCGCCGGAAGAAGACCGGCGCGCCGACCGAGATCGAGCCGCCATCGGCGCTGACGATCCGCACGCGCTTGCCGGGCGTGTCGCTGGGCGTCAGCGGCGGCTCTTCGAGCGCGGTGAACTCGTTTTCCGGCTCGCCGGGCGAGGCGTCCCAATAGCCTTCGATATAGGCGCCGGAGATCACCGTCTCCAGCCCGGAGACGCCGCGGGTCGAAACCTCCGGCCGCACCACCCAGAACCGGGCCGCATCGTCGATATAGGGCGCGATTTCGGGGTCGATGCGCACGCGGGCGACCACCTCGCTCAGATCCGGGGAGAAGCGCAGCTCCTCCAGCAGCCCGACATCGACATTGCGATAGCGCAGCGCCGTCTGCCCCTCGTCCAGCCCGGCGGCGGTGGAGAAGGCGATCTCGATCACCGGGCCGCGCCCGGCGTAGTCGCGCCAGAGAAGCACGAGCGCGACCGCCACCGCGATCAGCGGAATCAGCCAGACCAGAGAGACGAAACGCGAGCCGCGCTCGTCCATCTCCGGCTCCGGCGCGCTCAGGATGTCTTCTTCAGCCATGTGACTCTCCGATCCGATCCCAGATCAGCCGCGGATCGAACGCGCGGGCGGAAAACATAGTCGCCGCGACCGAAAGGGCGAAGAACGCCGCCGCCGGTCCCGGGTCGATACTGGCCAGATATCCCATCTTCACCAGCGCGGAAAGGATGGCGACGACGAAGACGTCGATCATCGACCAGCGGCCGATGAACTCCACGACCTCGTAAAGCACCAGCGCCTGATGCGGCGGCAGGGCCGGCCCGCCGGCCGCCATCAGACCGAGCCGGGCGATGCTGAGGAACTTGGCGATCGGGATGACGACGCTGGCGAAAAGCACGATCCCGGCGACGCCATAGGAGCCATGGGCGAAAAGCTCCACCGCGCCGCCGACGATGGTGCTGGCGTATTCGGCGCCGAGATTGCGGGTGATCAGCATCGGGTAGAGATTGGCCGGCAGGTAAAAGGCGAAGCCGACCACGAGCCAGATCCAGACCGCCGAAAGGCTCCGCCGGCCGCGTTTCGGCAGGGCCGAGCCGCAGCGCCGGCAGCGCGCCCGCCCGATCGGCGCGGCGCAGCCGCATTGCTCGCAGCCGACATGGCGGTCGGCGCGGGCGGTCCGGAGCGGCCGGACGAGCGCGCTCACGCCAGCATCCTCCAGACCGTGCGCCGGCAAAGCGCGGCGTCCTCGTAAAGCGCGATCAGCGCGACGACGAGAAACAGCCAGAACCCCGCGCCAAGGTCGATCATCGCCAGCCCGGCGACCTTCACCAGCGCGACGACGACGCCGATGACGAAGATCTCCACCATCGACCAGGGCCTGAGCTCCAGCGCCAGGCGAAAGAGCGCGCGCGCCTGCGGCAGCGGTTTGCGCCCCAGCGAAAGCGGCGTCAGCACCCAGAACAGCGCCAGCGCCCGCGCCAGCGGCAGGGCGATGATCATCGCCCCGACCGCGAGCGCCAGCGGCCAGGCCTCTCCGCCGGCGGCGGCGGCGGCGTCCAGCACCGCGGCCTGCTGCTTGCGCCCCGAGGCCTCTATGTTGACGAAGGGCAGGAAAAGCGCCGCGACCAGCAGCGCGACCGAGGCCAGCTTCGCCGCGATCACCCCGTCGATCCCGCCGGCGCGCCGCGCGGTCAGCACCGTGCCGCAACGCGGACAGCGCGTGCGGGCCGCGCCGGGCCCCGGCTCGGTCAACAACGCATCGCAGGCGTGACAGGCGATAAGCTGCGGCCGGGTCCGGGCTTCGCTGAGGGGCGCGTCTTCCGCCAAATACGGCAGCCTTCTGCGATGCGCGCCGCGCCTTCGGCGCGGGCGGAAAGAACCACGGAGCGCATCCAGCGTCCAGCGCGCCGCCCCCTGCGCGGGGCCGGTTGATTTCAAAGCTTCGCGAGCCGGGCGTAAAGCTCGGGCCGCCGGTCGCGGAAGAGGCCCCAGGCGGCGCGCATCCGCGCTGTCGCGTCCAGGTCGATCTCGGCGGTGATCATGGCCTCCTCCCGCCCGGCGCGGGCGAGGATCTCTCCGGTCGGGCCGGCGATGAAGGACGAGCCGTAGAACGCGACCTCGCGCCCGCCCTGCCGCTCCGTCCCGATCCGGTTGGAGGCGACGAGGGGCGTGAGATTGGCCCCGGCATGCCCGCGCATCACGGTTTCCCAATGCGGCTGGCTGTCATAGCCGGGGGCGGGCGGTTCGGAGCCGATCGCGGTCGGGTAGAGCAGCGCCTCCGCCCCCATCAGCGCCATGGCGCGGGCGGCTTCGGGGAACCACTGGTCCCAGCACACGCCGACGCCGACCCGGCCGACCGCCGTGTCCCAGACCCGGAAGCCGGTGTCGCCGGGGCTGAAATAGTATTTCTCCTCATAGCCGGGCCCGTCGGGAATATGCGATTTCCGGTAAAGGCCGAGGACGGCGCCGTCGGCGTCGATCATCGCCAGCGCGTTGAAATAGGCCTGCCCCGCCTTCTCGAAGAAGCTGACCGGCAGGACGACGCCCAGCGCCTTCGCCAGCGCCGAAAACCGCGCGATCATCGCGTTTCCCTCGAAAGGGCGCGCTTTCGCGAAATGGGCCGGGTCCTCGTCGATGCAGAAATAGGGGCCTTCGAAAAGCTCCTGAAGCAGGATCAGCCGGGCGCCCGCCTCCGCGGCCTGACGGACCAGCGCCTCGGCGCGGGCCCGGTTCTCTTCGGCTTCGGGCGCGACGGCGAATTGCGTCGCGGCGAGGGTGAGGCGCCGTTCAGCCACTTTCGAACCCTTCCAGCGTGTTGACCGCGTTCACGCCGATCTCCGCCACCGCGTAGCCGCCCTCCATCACGAAGAGCGTCGGCAGTTTCAGCCCGGCGATGCGCCGGCCGCAATCGGCGAAATCGGGGCTGTCCAGCCGGAAGAAGCTGATCGGATCGTCCTTGTAGGCGTCGAGCCCGAGCGAGACGACCAGCGCCTCCGCCCCGAAGACGCGGATCCTCGCGATGGCGTCGTCCAGCGCCTCGGCCCAGACCGGATAGGGGGTGTCGGGCGGCATCGGGTAGTTGAGCGTCGCGCCCTCGCCCTCCCCCTCGCCGCGCTCGTCGGCATGGCCGAGGAAATAGGGAAAGGCGTGCTCCGGCGCGCCGTGGAGCGAAGCGAAGAGCACGTCGCCGCGCCGGTAGAAGATATCCTGCGTGCCGTTGCCATGATGGAAATCCACATCCAGCACCGCGACCCGTCCGGCGCCGTCGGCGCGGAACATCCCGGCGGCGATGGCGGCGTTGTTGAGGAAGCAATAGCCGCCATACATGTCCGCGGTCGCATGATGCCCGGGCGGGCGGCAGAGCGCGAAGGCGGCGCGCTCGCCGCCGGCTATGGCTCGCTGCGCGCTCTGGGCGACGGCGGCGGAGGCGAGCGCCGCCCGCCAGGTGCCGCCGGTGATCGCGGTTTCCGAGGCCAGCGCGTAATAGCCGAGCTTGCCGTCGATATTCACCGGCGGGCGGGCCAGCTGCATCCGCCGCGCGGGGATGCTGGCCGCGATCATCTCGCCCCGGAACCCGGCGGCCAGCCATTCGTCCCATGCGGTTTCGAGAAAGGCGAGATAATCGGGGACGTGGATCGCCCGCACCGCCGCCATGTCCACCGCCGCCGGCGCGAGCGGGGCGGGAAAGCCGCGCTCCTTCAGCCGCGCCAGCACGTGCTCGACCCGGCTCGGGCGCTCGAAGGGCGTGACCAACTCGCCGCCATGCAGCTCACCTTGCGGGAAATGCAGGCGGTGATCCTCGCTATGGAAGGTCTTCATCTTGGCTCCTCCGCTTCCGGCGTCTGGTCGGAGCTTATCGCGCTTCTCCGGCGCGTCCAGCGCCTCCGCGCGATCTGGCGCCCGCGCGGCCCGGTTGCTATCCCGGAAGCGAAGGAGAGAGCCCATGCGTTCCATCGAGATACTCGACCGCCTGATCGCGTTCCCGACCGTCAGCAGCGATCCCAATATCGAGCTGATCCGTTACGCCCGCGACCTGCTGGCCGCCGCGGGAATCGAGAGCGAGATCATCCCCGACGCCGAAGGGCGCAAGGCCAATCTCCACGCCATGATCGGGCCGAGGGACCGGCCCGGCGTCATGCTTTCGGGCCATACGGATGTGGTCCCGGTCGAGGGACAGGCCTGGACCAGCGACCCGTTCCGGCTGACCGAGCGGGACGGGAGGTTGCTGGGTCGCGGGACCGCCGACATGAAGGGCTTCGTCGCTTCGGCGCTGGCGGCGGCGGAGATCGCGGCCGGGCGCGATCTGAAGACGCCGCTGCATCTGGCGCTCTCTTACGATGAGGAGGTCGGCTGCCTCGGCGTGCGCAGCCTGATCGACATGCTGGAGCGCGCGCCCATCCGCCCGGCTTTCGTCATCGTCGGCGAGCCGACGGCGATGGCGGTGGCCACCGGCCACAAGGGCAAGCGCGGGCTGCGGGCGACCTGCGTCGGGCGCGAGGGGCACTCGGCGCTGGCGCCGCTGGCGCTCAACGCTCTGCATCTCGCCGCTGATTTCACCGCCGCCATCCGCGCGGCGCAGGCGCGGATCGAGGCGGAGGGAAAGCGCGACGGCGATTACGACGTGCCCTACACCACGCTCCATGTCGGGCGGATTTCGGGGGGCGTCGCGCTGAATATCGTGCCGAACCGGGCGGAGGTGGATTTCGAGATCCGCAATCTCGCCACGGATGACGCCGATGCGATTCTGGCGGGGCTGGCGGCGGAGGCCGAAGCCATCGTCCGCGCCGCAGGCGAGCCGGAGGCCGCGATCGGCGTCGAGACCTTCATGCGATATCCCGGGCTCGACACGCCGCCCGACGCCGCGATCGTCGGCTTCGTCAAATCGCTCACCGGCGCGAACGGGACGATCAAGGTCGCCTTCGGCACCGAGGGCGGGCTCTTCGCCGAGCGGCTCGGCGCGCAGGCGGTGGTTTGCGGGCCGGGCTCGATGGCGCAGGGCCACAAGCCCGACGAATTCGTCACCCGCGAGCAAATGGCCAAATGCGACGCGATGCTGGCGGCGCTTCTGGACCGGCTTCAGGCCGGGCTCTGAGCCTCGGCGCGGCGCGAATGCGCGATGGACCCGGCGGAAGGGCGCTGATAAGAGGCGGCCCATGTCACGCGCGGCCATCGGTTTCCGAATTACCGGCCCGGCCTCCCGCTGAGGGAGAGCCGGGAAACGCGGCGCCCTGCGCGCCCCCCGAAACCGACGACCCTGGCGAATTATTCAGACGGACGAACGCCCATGTGCGCCAAGCAGACTGCCGGCGACGCCGAGCAAACGGCCCCCGATTACAAGGACACCCTTCGCCTGCCGCAGACGGATTTTCCGATGCGCGCCGGCCTGCCCGCGCGCGAGCCCGACTGGCTGGCGCGGTGGGAGCGGATCGGAATCTATGACCGGCTGCGCGAGAAGACCGGCCGGCCGCCCTTCACGCTCCACGATGGCCCGCCCTACGCCAACGGCCATCTTCATATCGGCCATGCGCTGAACAAGATCCTCAAGGATTTCATCGCCCGCTCGCAGCAGATGATGGGCCGGGACAGCCGCTATGTGCCCGGCTGGGACTGCCACGGCCTGCCGATCGAATGGAAGATCGAGGAGCAGTATCGCGCCCGTGGCAAGTCCAAGGACGATGTGCCGATCGTTGATCTTCGCGCCGAATGCCGCAGATTCGCCGCCGAATGGATCGACATCCAGCGCGCGGAGTTCAAGCGCCTCGGGGTCACCGGCAATTGGGACGACCCTTACCGGACCATGGATTTCAACTCCGAGGCGGTGATCGCCGAGGAGTTCATGAAATTCGTCATGAACGGCGCGCTCTATCAGGGCTCCAAACCGGTGATGTGGTCGCCGGTGGAGAAGACCGCGCTGGCCGAGGCCGAGGTCGAGTACAAGGACAAGGAAAGCTTCACCGTCTGGGTGAAATTCCCGGTCTCGGTCTCGGGCGATCTGGCCGGCGCGCAAGTGGTGATCTGGACCACGACGCCCTGGACGCTGCCCTCCAATCGCGGCGTGGTCTATGGCGAGGATATCTCCTACGGCCTCTATAAAGTGCCCGGGCGGCCGGAGGAATGCTGGGCCGAGATCGGCGAACGCTATCTTCTGGCCGACAAGCTCGCCGCCGACGTGATGGCCCGCGCGCGGCTTGAGGAGGGGCAATACAAGCGCCTGCGGGACGTATCCGCCGCCGAGTTGAAGACGCTGACCCTCTCCCACCCGCTCGCCGGCGCCGAGGGCGCCGAGGGCGAATGGGACAAGCCGCGCGATTTCCGCGCCGCGCCTTTCGTCAATGACGACGAGGGCACCGGCTTCGTCCATTGCGCACCCTCGCACGGCATGGAGGAATACGAGCTTTATCGCGACGCCGGCATGCTGGCCGAGGTCATCACCTATAATGTGGAGGAGGACGGCTCCTTCCGCGCCAGCCTGCCGTTTTTCGGCGGCCGCCGCATCCTGAAGGATGACGGCAAGGAGGGCGACGCCAACAAGGCGGTGATCGACAAGCTGGCCAGCCTCGGCAAGCTGTTGGCGCGCGGCAAGATCAAGCATTCCTACCCGCATAGCTGGCGCTCCAAGGCGCCGGTGATCTATCGCAACACGCCGCAATGGTTCGCCGCCATCGACAAGAAGCTGAATGACGGCATGGACGACTATGGCGAGACCATCCGCCAGCGGGCGCTGACCTCCATCGACCGGCTGGTGAAATGGACGCCCCAGACCGGGCGCAACCGGCTCTTCTCGATGATCGAGGCGCGGCCGGACTGGGTGCTCTCGCGCCAGCGCGCCTGGGGCGTGCCGCTGGCCTGTTTCAAGCGCGAGATCGCGCCCGGCGAGATCGAGGTGCTGAAGAACGAAGAGGTGAACGCCCGCATCGTCGCCGCCTTCCGCGAAGAGGGCGCCGACGCCTGGTTCGCGGCGGGCGCGAAGGCGCGTTTCCTCAATGGCGTCGAAGGCGTGAACCCGGACGATTGGGAGAAGGTCGACGACATTCTCGATGTCTGGTTCGATTCCGGCTCCACCCACGCCTTCGTGCTGCGCGACCGGGCGGACGGGACGGAAGACGGCGTCGCCGATCTTTACCTCGAAGGCACCGACCAGCATCGCGGCTGGTTCCATTCCTCCATGCTTCAGGCCTGCGGCACGATCGGCCGGGCCCCCTATCGCGGCGTGCTGACCCACGGGTTCACGCTGGACGAGAAGGGGCAGAAAATGTCCAAATCGCTCGGCAACACCATCGCGCCCGAAGATGTGGTGAAGCAATATGGCGCCGATATCCTGCGGCTCTGGGTGGCGCAGTCGGATTACACCGCCGACCAGCGCATCGGCCAGGAGATCCTGAAGGGCGTCGCCGACAGCTACCGGCGCCTGCGCAACACGCTGCGCTTCATCCTCGGCAATCTCGACGGGTTCGAGGAGGCTGAGCGGGTCTCGCCGGCGGAGATGCCGGAGCTGGAGCGCTGGGTGCTGCACCGGGTGGCGGAGCTGGATCGGGTGGTCAGGAAAGGCTATGACGAATACGCCTTCTCCCATGTCTTCCAGCAGCTTTTCCAGTTCTGCACCGTGGATCTTTCCGCGGTCTATTTCGACATCCGCAAGGATGCGCTCTATTGCGACGCGCCGAATGCGCTCCGGCGGCGGGCGGCGCGGACGGTGCTGGATATCCTCTTCCACCGGCTGACGGCGTGGCTGGCCCCGATCCTGGTCTTCACCATGGAGGAGGTCTGGCTGGAGCGGTTCCCGGGCGCGGAAAGCTCGGTCCATCTGGAGGATTTCCCCGAAACCCCGGACTGGCGCGACGAGGCGCTGGCCCTGAAATGGACCGCGATTCGCCGCGTCCGCCGCGTCGTCACCGGCGCGCTGGAGGTGGAGCGGCGCGAAAAGCGCATCGGCGCCTCGCTGGAGGCGGCCCCGGTGGTCTATGTGGCCGACGACGCGGCGCGGGCGGCGCTGGAGACGGTGGATTTCGCCGATCTCTGCATCACCTCCGCCATCGAGATCCGCGCCGGCGAAGGCCCGGAAGGCGCGTTCCGTCTGGAAGACGCCCCGGGCGTCGCGGTCACGCCGGCGCTGGCCTCGGGCGCGAAATGCGGACGTTGCTGGAAGGTGCTGCCCGATGTCGGCGAGCATGCCCACGAGGACGTGTGCGGGCGTTGCGACGAGGCGTTGGGGTGAAAAGGCGGGCGCGGCCGCAAGCCGCGCCCCCTACCCCTACGCCGCCTCGCCCAGCCGCAGCGCCTGCTGCGCCATCCCGGCGAAGAGCAGATAGAGCGAAGTCGCCATCAGACCGGCGGTGCAGATCAGCGGCTGCTGGAAATGCGTCCAGGCCGCCCAGCCGGCGAAGCCGATCCAGGCGCAGCAGGCCGGTAAGGAGACCATGCGCCAGAGCTTCGTACGCACCGGGTGGACGAAGCGCAGCGGCAGGAATTGCGCGACGCCGATCCCGGCGATGATCAGGAACCCGGTGGTGTTGGTCAGATCGGTCGCGAACAGCACCAGCACCACCATGTTCCAGCAGCCCGGAAAGCCCTGAAAGCTGGCGTCCCTGGTCTTCATCCGCGTGTCGGCGAAATAGATCGCGCCGGTGACGATGATGATCGCCGCCGCCGGAATCGCCAGCGGGTAGTACATGGTGCCCGAGGTCACCAGCGCCACGGCGGGGATGAAAACATAGGTCAGGTAATCGACGATCAGGTCCAGCATCACGCCGGACCAGCGCGCGGCGCGGATCTCCACCTCCAGCCGCCGGGCCAGCGGCCCGTCCAGCCCGTCCACCACCAGCGCCGCGCCGAGCCAGCCGAACATCTCCGCCCAGGCGCCGCGCATCGCCGCCAGCATCGACAGAAAGGCGAGAAACGCCCCCGAGGCGGTGAAGAGATGGACGGAGAAAGCGAGCAATCTGGCGATCATGAAGCTGTCGTAATGCCTCCGCGCGGCTCTGGCCAGCGCGAAAGCCGGGCGCATGGTCTTCGGGCGGTCACGCGCGGTCCGGCGCGCGCGGATCCCCCTGCGGCGCGGGCGCGAGCGATCCCCGATAATGGACCAGCAGATCCCCGGTCGCGGGGGCGCGCAGCTTCACGTCGAAATGGAAGAGGCCGTCTTCGACATATTCCCGCGCCTCGGAGACCGGCAGCAGCCGGCGCGGCAGCGGCAGGGGGCCGAGCCGCCCCGAGCGCACCGGGTAATGCAGCGCGCCGTCACGGAGGTTCAGCCCGATCAGGAAGGTGAACGGGCCGAAACGCTCGGTCAGTCCCTGCGGGCCGAGGGCGAGATGCGAGCGGAAGACCCGCGCGCCGAAGCGGCGCCGCCAGGTCTCGCCGCTTTCGTTGACGGTCTTGCAGACCTCCACCGGGATATCCTCGCCCGCCGGCGGAAAGCCGAAGATGCGGCCGAGGAGCCGGCTCCAGAGCCCTTCGCCCCGGCTCACAGCGGCTCTCCCGCGCCAGCGGCTGACATCCGCGGCCTCGTGCGTGGCGCGAACCGGTTCGGGGAGCCGCGCGAAATCCGGGCCGAGCGCCTGTTGAAAGAGCGGGATGAAGGGCGCGCTCGCGCGCTCGAAGCGCATGTTGAGATCGGCCATCGCCGCCTCCGCCTCCTCCAGCGTGACCGTCTCCAGCGCCGGACCGGCGCCGGCCGGCAGCGCCGGGCGACGCAGGAGGGCGCGCGCCGCGACGCCGGGCGTGAAGGGGCCGTCTCCGTCCTCGGCCAGAAGACGCCACCAGCGCCGTTCCCGCCCGGCGACGACCATGACGGACATGCCGCCCCGCGCGCCGCCGAACCGGGCGACGAGATCCGCCGCCAGCTTGAAGCCCCGCGTCACCGCCGGGCTGGCCGGGATCGGCGCGAAGCGGCGGAGAGCGGCGACCGCAGCGAGCCCGTAGCGCAGCAGCGCCAGTTCCGGCCCGGCGCGGAACTCCACCGTTCCGGCGCCGAAATGCGCGGGAAAGAGCGCGAGATCGGGCGCCCCGATCCGCCAGCCCTGCCGGACCAGCCCGCCGGGCAGGCGATAGCGGCGCGGCGCCGACCAGCCGCGCGCGCGGGTCCATTCGCCGCCGCGCCAGACCCGCATCGGACGCCCGACCTGCAAGAGCACCGCGGCGATGACCGACAGGCCGCGAGGGGCGCGGTCGCCCGGCAGGATCGCGGTTTCGATCACGAGCGGCCTCTCGTCGCCGGCCAGCGCCCGCGCCGCCGCGCTGGAGAGCGCCGGAACCGAGGAGAGGCCGGAGACGACGCAAAGCCCCGCCTTCCGCGCCATGCCGTCAAGCGCCGCGACGCCGGCGCAGAACGAGGCGTCGTCGGAGAGGTCGAGATAATGCAGCCCGGCTTCGATCGCGGCCCGGGGCAGCCGATAGGGATCGTCGCCATAGGCCTGGAACGGGCCGGCGGCGTCGATCACCACTTCATGCCCTTTCAACGGCGCCGGATCGCCGCGCCGGTCCATGCGCGCGGCGGCGCAACCCAGCTCCTTCGCCAGGGCCTCGGCCGCCGCCAGGTTCCGCCCGGCGATGGTGACGGCGTGCCCGTCCCGCAGCAGCAGCCGCGCGAGCCGTTCGCCGAAAACGCCATAGCCGCCGAGGAGCAGGACCTTCATCGCAGCAGCCGCCTCTGAAAGGCCGGGTCCGGCATGGCGCAGATATCGGCCCGGCCGAAAAGCGCAAGCCGGTTGCCGGCGAGGCGCCGATAGAGCCAGTCCCGCGCCGGCCGGGGCAGTATCCGCAGCGCGCCGACCAGCCGGGCCCGGCCGCCGAAGCGCCGGCCCATATGGAGCGCCGCCTCGAAATCGACATGCGGCCGGCCCTCGTCGAGGAAAAGCCAGCTCTCCGGGTCCTTCGGGTCGAGCCCGTAATGGCGCATGAGCGCGGCGCCGAGCGGCGACCGGGCCGGGCAGATCCGCACCGTTCCGGAGCGGTCGAACCGGTGGATCATCCGGGCGCCCCAGCTGCAAAGGGCGCATTCGCCGTCCACCACCGCCACCGGGGCGGCGTCGTCGAAATCGGGGACGGCGGGATCGTCGCGAAAGGAGAAGGGCCGGATCATGGCCTGCGGATCATCCATGACGGTTGCGCGTTTCGCAATTGCGAAATGGGTATCGCGCGCGGAAATCGCCGCCGGGGGTTGCGTTCCGGCGCTGACAGGCGCTCTATCTCACGAATTTCATCTGAGGAGACAAACATGGCCATGGACGGTCCGCTCAGCAACTCGCAAGCGCGCGATGTCGAGGCGCTTCTACACCCCTACACCAACGCCGTTCAGCACCGGAAAGTCGGCCCGCACGTCATCGAGACGGGCGAAGGGGTGTATATCTATGACGAGAACGGCAAGCGTTATCTCGAAGGCATGGCCGGGCTCTGGTGCGCCGGGCTCGGCTTCGGCGACGCGGAGCTGATCGACGCCGCCAAGGAGCAGATGAGCAAGCTCCCCTATTACCATCTCTTCGGCGGCAAGAGCTTCGAATCCGCGATCGAACTGGCCGAGAAGATCAAGGAGCTGGCCCCCGTTCCCATCTCCAAGGTGATCTACCAGTCCTCCGGCTCGGAGGCCAACGACACCCAGATCAAGCTGATCTGGTATTACAACAACGCCCGCGGCAAGCCCGAGAAGAAGAAGATCATCAGCCGGGTGAAGGCCTATCACGGCGTCACCATCGTCGCCGCCTCGCTGACCGGCCTGCCGCCCAACCATCGCGGTTTCGACCTGCCGGTGAACGGCATCCTCCACACCGGCACGCCGCATTTCTGGCGCGAGGGCCGGGATGGCGAGACCGAGGAGGAATTCTCCGCCCGGCTCGCCAATGATCTGGAGGAGTTGATCCAGCGCGAGGGGCCGGACACCGTCGCCGCCTTCATCGCCGAGCCGGTGATGGGCGCGGGCGGCGTGATCGTTCCGCCCAGGAGCTATTTCCCCGCGATCCAGAAAGTGCTGGAGCGCCATGACGTGCTCTTTATCGACGACGAGGTGATCTGCGGCTTCGGGCGCACCGGCAACTGGTTCGGGGCCGAGACCTTCGGCATGAAGCCGACCTCGATCTCGATGGCGAAACAGCTCACCGCCTCCTATGCGCCGCTTTCGGCCGTCGCCATCAATCAGGACATGGCCGACGCGATCGAGGCGCAATCGGGCGAGCTGGGCATGCTCGGCCACGGCTTCACCTATGGCGGTCATCCGCTCGGCTGCGCCGTCGGCGTCAAGACGCTGGAGATCTACCAGAAGCGGAACATCCTCGGGAATGTCCGCAAGATGGAGCCGCTGTTCAAGGCGAAGCTCGATTCCTTCAAGAACCACCCGCTGGTCGGGGAGGCGCGCGCCGCCGGCCTGATGGGCGCGCTGGAGCTGACGCCCGACAAGGCGAAGAAATCGCTCTTCGCCGAGCCGGGCAAGGTCGGCCCGTTCCTCGCCGCCGAATTGCTGAAACAGGGCGTCATCCTGCGCCCGGTCGGCGATTCGCTGGTCTTCTGCCCGCCGATGGTGATCAACGAGAGCGAACTGGACGAGCTGTTCGCGCCGATGGAGGCCGCGCTGGACGCGACCTACGCCTGGGCCAAGGCCGAAGGCCGGCTCGGCTGAGCGATGCTGGCGGCGCGGCGCAAACGCCGCGCCCGCCCCAAAGAACCCGCCCGGCGCCTTCGCCCGGGCGGGTTTTTCTATGCCGGCGCGACCACCTCCCAAGGCTCCTCAAGCCAGCTTTCCTCCAGATTCGCGCCCGGGCCGATCCGGTCGATCACCGCGAAAAGCCCCGGCGGCGCCAGCGGCGTCAGCACGCCATGCCAGACGCCCCGCCCGATATTCACCCCCTGCCCCGGCGCGGTCAGGAAGGCGTCGGGCCGGCCGGGCGCGCCGGCCTCGTCCGGCGCGACGATCACGAGGAAAGAGGCCGGCGACATCGGAATGAAGGCCTGCGAGCCCAGCGGGTGCCGCTCCATCATCTCCAGCCGGAAGGGCAACGCCCGCGGCGCCGCGTCGAAGAGGCTGATTCCGGCCCGCCCTTCGGCGATATCGAGCCGGGCGAGGTCGTGATGGCGCCCGCAAAGCCCCTGATTGATGATCCGGTCGGGCGCGCCGCGCAGCGCGATCACCTCGCCATAGGGCGCGAAACCGGCCGCGTCGAGCGGGCGCGCCTCGACCCGCCTCATCCGAGGCTCAGCTTAGGCAGGCGGTTCACATCCTTGTAGAGCAGATAGCGGAACCGGCCCGGTCCGCCGGCATAGCAGGCCTGTGGGCAAAATGCCCTCAGCCACATGAAATCACCGGCC
Organism: Pikeienuella sp.; assembly: GCA_047974395.1. Taxonomy (GTDB): domain Bacteria; phylum Pseudomonadota; class Alphaproteobacteria; order Rhodobacterales; family Rhodobacteraceae; genus Pikeienuella. The sequence continues at coordinate 19,223 of JBKECG010000213.1, forward strand.
TCGACCTCGACCCAGTCGCGGTTCAGCCGATAAACGGCCTTGCCCTCCAGCACATAAAGCCCGTGCTCCATGACATGGGTTTCGGCAAAGGGGATGCAGGCGCCCGGTTCAAAACTGACGATGGTGACATGCATGTCATGGCGCAGATCAGCAGGATCGACGAAACGTGTGGTGGTCCAGCGGCCTTCGGTCCCCGGCATCGCCGCAGGCGTCACCTGTGTCTCGTTGGCAAAGATCGGGTCGGGCCGGTCCAGCCCCTCGGCGGGGACAAAGCGTTTGCGGATCCAGTGAAACCGCGCCGTGGCCGGGCCCTCATTCTTCAGCTGCCAGCCGCTGCCGGCGGGCAGATAGGCATAGCCGCCCGGGGTCAGGCCATGGCCGGCGCCATCCAGCGTGACCGTCACCTCACCCTCGACGACGAACAGCACGCCCTCGGCCTCCGGATCGGGCTCGGGCCGGTCGCCGCCGCCACCGGGGCCGACCTCCATGATGTATTGGGCGAAGGTTTCGGCAAAGCCGGTCAGGGGGCGCGCCAGGATCCAGGCACGTGTAGCCTGCCAATGCGGCAAGGCGCTGGTCACGATATCGCGCATGACACGGCGCGGGATCACGGCATAGGCCTCGGTGAACATG
>JBKECG010000217.1:0-23991 GCA_047974395.1 Pikeienuella sp.
AGGAACAGCCGGTGCCATGGGTGTTGCGCGTCGCGATCCGCGGCGCGGTGAAGCGGGCCACGCCCTCCGGCGCGATCAGATGATCGGTGCAGGCCTCGCCCTCCGCATGCCCGCCCTTCATCAGCACCGCGCGCGGGCCGAGCGCCATCAGCGCGCGGCCCTGCGCCTCCACCTCCGCCGGGGTGGTCGCCGGGGTGCGGCCGAGAAGCCGCGCGGCCTCGGGCAGGTTGGGCGTCAGCAACGCGGCCATGGGCGCGAGCCGGCGGCGCAGCGCGTCTTCTGCGTCATCGGCCAGCAGCGCGTCGCCGGATTTGGCGACCATCACCGGGTCCAGCACCACCGGCCCGGCGAAACCCGCCAGCGCATCCGCCACGGCCTCGACGATCGCCGCCGCGCCCAGCATGCCGATCTTCACCGCGTCGATCCGGATATCGGCCAGAACCGAGCCGATCTGCGCCGCGACCAGCGCCGGCGAAAGCGGCTCGACCGCCTGCACGCCGACCGTATTCTGCGCCGTGATCGCCGTGATGGCGGTGGCGGCGTAGACCCCGCGCGCCGAAGCGGCCTTGATATCGGCCTGCGCGCCCGCGCCGCCGCCGCTGTCGGAGCCGGCGATAATCAGGATGCTGGCGATCCGCCCCATGCGCTCTTCCTCTTGCGGGATATCGTGCAGGGCGGTGGTCTCGGCGGATTTCCGCCTGTGGATCCCGTTCCCTACGCCGGCATTGCCCGGATCAGGTTCGATGGGTCGGCTCTTCGCCTCTCAGCCCCGCAACCGGGGCGCCCCAACGGTGATCTGATGAGTCTATGTGGTCCCCGCGCCGCATGCAAGCGGCGGCGCGGGCGCGGGGCGACGCCCCTACCCTTTTACTTCGATGTCATGCGGCTCGCCGCCCTCCAGCGTGATCCGCGAGGGCAGGATGCGCAGGGTCGAACGGTCGACCGGCCTCACGCCCTCCACCCGGACATTGAGGCGCATCTTGAATTCGGAGCCGTCGCTTTTGAATCCGGCGCGCTCCAGCGTGTACTGATCGCCGATATCGACGGCCCAATCCTCGCCGTCCACGCGCATCCAGAACTCCCAATGCGGGAAACCGTCCATCTCCTTGGAGATCCAGCCCTCAAGCACGATCGGGTTTTCGGTGTCCCAGGCCATGTAGCCGTGATGGGCCGAAACCGCCCCGGCGAGCAACGCGGCCCCGGCGAGGCCAAACATGGCGCGACGATGGATTTTCATATTCGTCTCCGTTCACTCGGTCACAGATTCGGAAAATAGGCGATCATCCGCCCCGCCGCCAACGCGCCCAACCAGCACAGGAGCGAGGCGAGCCCGTGAAACACGCATTGCGCCCGCGTGGCCCGGTCCAGCCAGAGCCCGGCGCGGGCGTGAAAGAACAGCGCCAGCGTGGTTCCCGTCGCGATCAGCGTCAGCTTCAGGAAGAAGAGATTGACGTTGATGTAGTGCCCCGCCCGCACAGAAAACAGGGTCATCCCGGCGAGCATCGCGATCAGCAGCCCGGCGACCGCGACAGGGACGAGAATCCGCGCCAGCGCCCTGATCTCCACATCGCGCCAGAGCCCGAGAAGCCGCAGGTCCATCGGCACGATCGCGCCGACCAGAAGCGCGACGCCGAAGACATGCACCGTGTTGGCGATGGTGTAGTAGATCGGCGAGAACTTCATCGCCTTGACGAAACCGGATGCGTCTATGGCGGCGGCGAATTCGGTGAGCGTTTCCATGAACGATTTCCCTGACCTGCTCCGCTCTGGTAACGGGCGGCCGCATCCGCCGCCAGAAGCGCCGGTGTCACACCCGGATGACGCAGTGGCGGATACCGGTTGAAAATCGCAACCGGCTGTTGTTTCAATCGAACCTGATCGCGCGCCCGGTCGGGCGCTGACGAATCCAGCCAATCAAGCCGCGCCATGCGGCGCCGCGCGCGGCCCGCAATCCTGAGGAGTCTTCCCGAATGCCCGGACCCCGCCCCACGCCCGTCCATGGCGATGAGAACCTTCCCGAGGCCGTGGACGTCACCGTCATCGGCGGCGGCATCATCGGCGCCTCCACCGCGCTGGAGCTGGCCGAGCGGGGCGTGAAGGTCGCGCTATGCGAAAAGGGCGGAATCGGGCATGAGCAGTCCAGCCGCAACTGGGGCTGGGTGCGCATATCGCGGCGCGACCCGCGCGAGATTCCGCTGATGGCGGAGGCGCTGCGCCTCTGGTCCGGGCTGGACAAGCGCATCGGCGCCGATACCGGCTATCGGCGCTCGGGCATCGCCTTCATGTGCGATACGGACAAGCAGGTCGCCAATTACGACCGCTGGCGACGGCATCTGGAGCCGTTCCAGCTCCGCTCGGAGATCCTGACCCCGGCCCGGATCAGGGAGAAATTCCCCGACGCGAACCTGCCCTATCCCGGCGCGCTCTACACGCCCGAAGACGGGCGCGCCGAGCCGCAAAAGGCCGCCCCCGCCATCGCCGAGGCCGCCCGCGCCAAGGGGGCCGCGATCCTGACCGAATGCGCGGTCAGGGGGATCGAGACCACGGGCGGCGCGGTCTCCGGCGTGATGACGGAGCGCGGGCCGATCCGTTGCGGCGCCGTGGTGCTGGCCGGCGGCGCCTGGTCGAACCTCTTTTGCGGCAACGCCGGGATCGACCTGCCGCAGCTCAACGTCATCAGCAGCGTGATCCGCACCGGACCGGTCGAAGGCGGCCCGGAAGAGGCCGTCTGGTGCGGCGATTTCGCCATCCGCAGGCGCGAGGATGGCGGCTACACCATCTCGCGCGGCTCCGGCAATATCGTGAACATCGTGCCGAATTCGTTCAGATACGGGATCCGTTTCTTCTCGGCGCTGCGCATGCAGCATCGCGATCTCCATTTCCGCTTCAACTCATCCTTCTTTCAGGAACTGCGCCAGCCGAAACGCTGGAGCCCGAACGAGGCGAGCCCGTTCGAATATCAGCGGGTGCTGGACCCGAAGCCGACGCCCTCCATGGTGAAGGGGCTGATCGGCGCGGTCTCGAAAAGCTTCCCCGCCTTCCGACAGGCCGAGATCGCCCAGACATGGGCCGGCTGCATCGACGTGACGCCGGACGCGATCCCGGTGATCTCCGCGGTGGAGGGAACGCCCGGCTTCCATATCGCCACCGGCTTTTCCGGCCATGGCTTCGGCATCGGCCCCGGCGCCGGCAAGCTGATGGCGGATATCGTCACCGGCGAGACGCCCTGCGTCGATCCGACGGAATTCCGCTTCTCGCGCTTCACGGATGGCGGCCCGGTGCGCCCGATCGAGGGGTTCTGAGGCGGCGCGGCGCTCCCGCCGGCCGCCAGCCCCCTCGCGTGTCGTGTTGACGGCGCGCCCGCTCGCAGCTAGCGTCACCTGACAGATGTCAGGTCATGACGTCGCTCAACACATCCGATTCGGCGCAAGACCGGAAGGACAGGAAACGAACCCTTGACGAGGCTGACCCTCGCCGCCCCGATGGAGCCAGAAGCGCGCGCCGCCGCGCCCGCGCGTATTTCAGGAGAAGTCAGATGACCGCCACCCGAGACGTATCCGATTATGTCGCCGAAGCCGGCAGGCTGGCCTGGGAGGTTCCGAACCTGCCGGCGCATGCGGCGGAGCGCCCGGTGCGCACGGTCGGAATCATCGTGGCCGGCACGATGGGCGGCGGCATCGCGATGAATTTCGCCTCGGCCGGCGTCAATGTCCGCATCGTCGAAACCACGCAGGAGGCGCTGGACCGCGGCCTGAAAGTGGTGCGCGGCAATTACCAGCGCAGCGCCGATCGCGGCCGCTTTCCGCAGGATGAGGTCGATATCCGCATGTCCCGCTTCGACGGGCGGCTCCAGATCGCCGATCTCGCCGATTGCGACCTGATCATCGAGGCGGTGTTCGAGGATATGGACCTGAAGAAGAAGATCTTCACCGAACTGGACCGGGTGATGAAGCCGGGCGCGATCCTGGCCACCAACACTTCGGCGCTGAATATCGACGAGATCGCGGCGATGACGAAACGGCCGCAGGATGTGATCGGGCTGCATTTCTTCTCTCCGGCCAATGTCATGAAGCTGCTGGAGATCGTGCGCGCCCGCCACACCGCCGACGATGTGGTGGCGACGGCGATGAATCTCGCGAAGAAGATCGGCAAGGTGGCGACCCTGGTCGGCGTCTGCCCCGGCTTCGTCGGCAACCGGATGCTGTTCAAGCGCCAGGAACAGGCGATGAAGCTGGTCTATCGCGGGATCATGCCCTGGGATGTTGATGCGGCGGTCAACGAATTCGGCTTCAAGATGGGGCCCTTTCAGATGTCCGACCTCGCTGGTCTGGATATCGGCTGGAAGAAGGGCGCCAAAACCGACGATCCGATCCGCGACGCGCTGTGCGAGATGGACCGGCGCGGGCAGAAGACCGCCGCCGGCTATTACGATTACGACGAGCAGCGCCGCCCCTCCCCCTCCGCGGCGGCGGCGAAGGTGATCCGCGAGATCACCGGCGTCGAGCCGGCGAAGGCCGACCCGCGGGAGATCGTGGAAAGCTGCATCTTCCCGATGATCAACGAGGGGGTGAAGATCCTCGAAGAGAACAAGGCCCAGCGCCCCTCCGACATAGATATCGTCTGGCTCAACGGCTATGGCTGGCCCGCCGACAAGGGCGGCCCGATGTTCCATGGCGACATGGTCGGCGCGAAGGCGGTTCTGGCGCGGATGGAGAAGCTGGCCGCCGATGACGCCGCCTTCGCCCCGGCCGAGACGCTGAAACGCCTCGCCGCCTCGGGCGGGCGCTTCACCGATATCGACGCCGGCGGGCTGAAAACCGCCTGATCGGAGCGAAGGCGATGAGCGCCGCCGATCACGACCGCTTCTCCCGGCTCGGGGGCTGCTGAAATGCCGCTCCGGCTCCGGCAGATCTGCCTCGCGGCGGAGCGGCTGGAGCCGGTCGTGGAGGAGCTTCGCGCCCTTCTCCGCGTCGCGCCCTGCCATCGCGACCCGGAAGTTGCGGCTTTCGGGCTGGAGAACGCGCTTTTCCGCGCCGGCGAGGCGTATATCGAAGTGGTCGCCCCGATCCGGCCCGGAACCGCCGCCGGGCGGTTTCTGGAGCGGCGCGGCGGCGGCGGCTACATGGTGATCACCGAGGCCCCGACCCGCGCCGCGCAGGACCAGGCCCGCGCCCGCGCCGCCGCGGCCGGCGTGCGCGTCGCCTGGGAGCGGGATTACGGCGACTGGCGGCTGATGCAGCTTCACCCGCGTGACATGATCGCGAGCTTTCTCGAAATCGACTGGGTCGAGGGCGGCCCCGCCGGGCGCTGGCCCCCGGCCAGCGAGGATCGGAGCGAAGGCGCGCCCGGAATCGAGAGCGTCGCCGCGGTGGAGCTGCGGGGGCCGGACCCCGCCGCGCTCGCCTCCCATTGGGCCGGGATCGCCGGCGCGGCGGCCGCGCCCGGCCTCACCCTCCGCCTCGCCAACGCCGATCTGAGATTCGCCGCGAGCGAGGGCGCGCCCGGCCTTTCGGCGGTCGATCTGCGCGCGCCCGGCCGCGCCCCGGAAAGCGCCGCGATATGCGGCGTGAGGTTCAATTTCATCGCCTGACGCGCAAGAGAGGAAACCCCAATGACCGACCCCGCGAAACTCTTCGATCTCACCGGCAAGGTGGCGCTGCTCACCGGCGCCTCCAAGGGCATGGGACTGGCGATGGCCACGGCGCTGGCCGCGCATGGCGCGACGGTGGTGATCTCCTCGCGCAAGCAGGATCAGCTCGACGCCGCCGCCGACGCGATCAACAAGGCCTGCGGCGCCCCCCGCGCCCATGCCGTCGCCTGCAACGCCGGCCACAAGGAGCAGTTGCAGGCGCTGGTGGACAAGACGCATGAGATCGCCGGGCCGATCGACATTCTGGTCGGCAACGCCGGGGTCAACGTCCATTACGGGCTGACCTCGGAGATCGACGACGACGCCTATGACAAGACCATGGCGACCAATGTGCGCTCCAATCTCTGGCTCGCGCGGATGGCGCTGCCGGACATGGCGGCGAAGGGCGCGGGCTCGATCATGTTCACCTCCAGCGTCGGGGCGTTCAAACCCTCGCTCACGCTCGGGACCTATGGCATGTCCAAGCTGGCGCTCATCGGGCTGGTGCGGAACCTCGCGCAGGAATTCGGCCCCGCAGGAGTGCGGGTGAACGCGATCTGCCCCGGCCTGGTGCGCACCGATTTCGCCAGGGCGCTCTGGGACAACCCGGAAGCCAAGGCCCGCGCCGAGAACGAAATCCCGCTCCGCCGGCTGGGCGAGGCGGAGGATTTCGGCGGCGTCGCGGTCTTTCTCGGCTCCGACGCCAGCCGCTACGTGACCGGTCAGGCGCTGACCGTCTGCGGCGGCACCAACATGTGGACCTGAGGCGATTGCGACCGGCGGGGAAAGCAGCCTCATCTTGCCGCGCCGGGACATTCTGCACTACATGCGCGATATAGATCGCGCGCTGCGATGGTTGGAATGGCGCCCTGCGCCCTGATCGCGAAACGGCGGCGATGAACGGCGGCGAAGGCGGGGGCTTCGCCGTCCATGTGGAGAGAGTGAACGTGGTCCAGCCGAACAAGGTCAGGAATACAGGAAAAACCGTCGATCTGGTCGAAGCCGAAGTCAACGCCATCCGCGACGCCACGCTGATCGAGACGCGGCGAGAACAATTGCTGGAGGCTTCGCTGTCGCTCTTTCTGGAGAAGGGCTACGCCTCGACCACGATCCGCGACATCTGCGCTCGTTCCGGCGTCAATCAGGCCAGCATCTACGATTACGTGGCCAACAAGCATGACATCCTGCGCCGGTTGTTGAACCGGCTCTGGTTTCGCCCGAACAGCAGGACGATGCCGGAGCGGCTGGCCAGCCCGGAAAAACCGCCCTTCGACCAGATCCTGCGCGAAGTCCTCGCCGAATTCTGGACCGAGCGGCGCGAAGGCACGCTGCTCGCCTATCGGGCGGTGCCGCATCTGACGGCGCAGGACCGGCGCGTGCTGCGCGAGCGCGAACAGGCTTTGCTCGGCGCGCTGACCGCCTATCTCCGGGCGGAGACGGGCGCGGCAGAGGACGATCCGCGCGTTGAATCCACCGCGAATTTCATCATCTTCTCCTATGCTTACGCCCCTCTGCGAGACTGGCTCACCCGCGAGGTCGATCAGGAGACGGATATGGAGACGGTGATCTTCGCGATCATGGCCATGGTCGAACGCCTGCGCCAGCCGCCCGCGCGCTAGAGCGGTTCCCGACCTGACTGAATCAGTCAGGTCGGGAACCAGGACAGGCGGGCCGGTCAAGTTGTTGCGTTTCCCGTTCAGACTGGTGATCCACTCTGAACGCGAAACGCGCTGAACCGCGGGGAAGAAGGGCGACCGGCCGGGGCCGCCCTTCGACAGATCGTGGCGTAGAAGCTCAGGCGCTGGCGCGCCGCCGCGACATGAAGCCGATCCCGGCGAGCCCTGTCAGAAGCAGAAGCCCCGCCGCCGGCAGCGGCACCGTCGAGATATCCAGACGGATCACCATGTCGTCATAGTCGAGATCCCCGGCGCCGTCGCCGAAGAAGGCGAAGACGCTGGTCACGTCGCCCGTCGCGCCGCTGATATCGGTGAACGCCATGTTCAGCCGGTCATCGGTCGAAAGGCCGATGCTGTTGTCGATCGCATCGTCGCCACCCAGATTGTTGGTGGAGAAGAGCAGATTGACGAGGTTGCCCGTATTCATGAACGTGACGCTGTCGCCGACGCTGGAGGTGGCGTTGCTGAAAGCGAAGAGGCCGAATTCAAGCCTCGCGCCATTCGAGGCCCCCGCCTCGGACCCCATATAGGTTGCGGTGATCGTCGCCCCCGGCGTGACCGTGAGGCCGCCGAAGCCGGCGCCGCTGAAGTTGACGATGGAATGAGGCATGGTCGGTTCCGACAAGTCATAGCCAGCGCCAAGCGTGGCGGCGACGCCGCCGGTCGTATCCAGACCGAAAGTGGCCGCGCCGGCCGATTCGGAAAGGCCAAAAGCGGCGACTGCCGCAATCGGCAGAAGTTTAATGATATTCATGATATTTCCCCATCTAGACATTGCGCCCGAACATTCGGCCGCTCACACAGTGAAAGAAAGTTAACAAAAATCGACCAAAAAGGATAGGATTTTGCGCACACTCTGTGCGGATCGGCGCATGAAAATCGCCCCGCGATATGTCGTGAAGCGAGATTCTGCGTAACTTCAATATACTATAGCGGGCGGCCGCCGCGCGAAATCAGCCCCGCAACAGTTTCAGCGCCCCTGCCCAGCGATGCAGCTCCCTCAACAGCGCATCGGCGCTTTGCCGGTGAATATCCTTCGGATCGAACACCCCGTCGCGCATATGTTCGGCGACGAAGGGAATGGTCACGGATTCGAGGATCGGAACCACCTTCAGAACGTTCAGCGTCGGCTTAGTCTGCTCCACCGCCCGCATGCCGCCGGAAACGCCGCCATAGCTGACGAAAGCCGCCGGCTTATAGTTCCATTCCGAATAGACATAATTCAGCGCGTTCAGCAGCGCCGGCGTCGGCCCGAAATTATATTCCGGCGCGACGAAGACATAGGCGTCGGCCGCGTTGACGCTTTCGGCCCATCGCTTCGTGTGCTCATGGGCGTAATCCTGCATCCGCGGGTGCTTCGGCTCATCGTAGACGGGCAGGTTGAAATAGGCGAGATCGACCAGATGGGCGTCAAAGGCGCCGTCACGCTCCGCATGGTCGTGGAACCATCGGGCGACGGCCTCGCCGATGCGGCCGGGGCGGGTGCTGGCGATGATCGTGTGCAGGCGCATGGGCGGGGGCTCCTTTTCGTCCGTTGCACGAGGACGTTAAGAATATTCAATCACTTGTCGAGAGCGCCGTTCAAAAGCTCAGGCCGAGCGTGAGCATGCCGTAGGTGGAATCGAACCGCCGCTTCGCCCGGATATCGGTCATCACCTTGCCGATGACGGAAAGCCGCCCGCCCGCCGCCGCCGGCGACCAGAGAAATCCGCCGCCAAGGCCGATGCTCTCGGATCTGAAATCGCCGAGCCCCGCCCCCGCCCCGCCATCGCCAGTGATCTGCCGATACCAGTAGCCGCGCGGACCAAGCGCGAATGTCGGGGCGATGAACTTGTTGGCGACGAAATCGACGTGAAGCTCCGTCCCCGTCCGGTAGTCGGTGGCGTTGTTCTTCGTGTTGAACATGATCCCCGGCTGAATCGAAACCTCCGCGCCCAGATCCTGATCATGCCAGGTCAGCGCGGCGTTGGTGTCGAAGCTCCAGTAATTCCGCCCGAGATTGAGCTTTTTCGACACATCATAGGCGCCGGTCGGCAGGATGACGGATTCCGCCAGCTCCAGATGAAAGTCACCGACCGACCAGCTGAGCTGAACCGGCGTGATCGACATGTCGCTGAGGGCGAAATCATCGCCGCCGGCGCCGAGATTGCGCCCGCCCGGCCCGCTCACCGTCGCGCCGAGCCGCGCATGGCCGAAAGGCAGGGCCGCGCCGATCGTGTAGCGGGCGCCGAAGATCCGATCTTCGAAAGTGTAGCTGGCGACAAGCAGGTTCAGCACCAGATCGAGGTCGAGATCGACGCTGACCACGCCCTGAAGCACAGCGCGGCCGACATCGCCCGATTGCGCCCAGACCACATTCGCGACCGTGAAGCCCGGCGCCGGCGCCAAAGCGAGACCGAAATCGCCGGCGGCCCCCGGCAGGTAATGGCTGGCGGCGCCTTCGGCCGCATCCGCGGGGCCGGCGAGCAGCAAGGCGGCGGCGAGTGTGATCCCGGATCCCGTCATCGACGCGATGCTCACCTCTTCGCCTCCCCCGTCTTCAGGTGTCGCATCATTATCTCTCTGCAACATTCAGATCCGACGGCGCAAAATCGGGCGGGTAAGGGCTCCATCCCTCGCCCGAAAGGCCCATCCGGTAACCAAGCTCATAAAGCTGGCCCATATAGACCGGGTCGAACAACTCCTCCGCCTCGACCGCGAAATCGCGCGGGACCGAGATCAGGTTCAGGCTGGAGCGGTCCCGCTCCGCAATCGCAAAAATGCGATAAACATCGCCCGAACCGGACCCCCCGATCAGCGAGGAGGCCGCCTTCTGCGCCACCGCGACCGCGGTCGGGCGGACCGGCTCATAGGGTTTGCGAAGCTTGTTGTTGATGATCACCCAGACGCGACGATCGAATTTCGCCCCCACCCGCGCGGCGATGTCGCTGGCGCGGATCTCGGGGGTGAACAGCATCACCTGTTGCGTGGCGCCGCCATCCACATGCATCTCGTCATAGCGGCGCCCGTCGATCTCCACCGGGATCAGCACCGGCGGAAAGGCCGCCGGAATCGCCGATGAAGCCTGAATGACGTCGCGGATCAGGGTCTTGGCCTTTGGATGGCCGCTGGCGGCGATGGCCCCGATATTCCAGTTGACCGGGCGGGAGGCGTCCATATTCGTAGTGCCGATCAGCAGCATCCGGCCATTGCCATAGGCTTCGGCGAGTTTCCCGACCAGTTCGTCGTCGATATAGGTCTCGATCACCCGCCGATAACCGCTGACGTCGAAAAGCGAGGCCCCGCTGAACAGGGCGGAGAACAGCCGCGGCGTGGCCAGATCCTCGGTCCGGTAGCCGCCGGCGTAGATGTCGTGCAGCACATGGTCGTATTCCGGGCCGAGAAAGGCGAAGACGGCGATGATCGCGCCGGTCGAAACCCCCGTCACCAGCGAGAATTCCGGCCGGTCGCCGCGCTCGGCCCAGCCCGCCAGCAGACCGGCCCCGAAGGCGCCGTCGGGGCCGCCGCCCGAAAGCGCCAGCGAGTCGCTGCGGATGGTTTCGCCATGGGCGATCTCATCGGCATAGGCCCTGGCCATGGTCTCGGCCCGCATATCCTCGATGAACCGGGCCGAACGCTCGTCCAGCCCATCGCCCCAGACCCGCAGGAGCGGCTCGTCGATCCCATAGGGCAGCCCCCGGTCCAGCCCGCTCTCCGGGGCCGCCGCGCGGATCGGCAGCACGGCGCAGCCGCCAAGGGCGATCAAGGCGGCCATCAGCATGGACGACAGCAAACGCCCCGCCCTTCCGCGCGCTGTCGTCATGCCTGTCGTCTCCTTCATATTCCCTTCAGGCGGGTCCGGGCGTCAGCGGCCGCGCCGTCCGTCCTCCAGCCCGCGACGATAGGCGGCGTTCTTGTCGGACTGAACCTTGTCGACGATCAGCCCGCCGGCCAGCCCCGCCCCGGCGCCGACCGCGGCGCCAAGCAGGGTGTCCCCGGCGATGGCCCCGACAAGGGCGCCACCGCCCGCGCCGATCGCGGTCCCGGAAAAGGCGCGCTGCTGGCGCGGGCTCATGTCGCCGCAGGCGGCCAGCGCGAAGACCAGCCCCATGGCGACGCGCGATCCGGGGCGGCGAAGAAGAGTGGCGAAAGTCATCTCTGGCTCCTCACTTGCATGGGTAGACTGCTGCGGCCCAGCGGACCAGCGCCTCGACCGCGCGCAGATCGCCGGCCCTCGGCGTCTCGGCGACCCAAGCGGCGAAACTGGCCGCAGCCTCGTCCCGCGACGGCGCGCCGGCGGGAGGAAGGCAATAGATCCCCGCGCCGGCCTCGTCCTGCATCACCGCCGTATGGAACTGGTCCACCCCGACGATGAAACCCTGGCACATGTGGATCGCGGCCGCATAATCCGCATCGGCCGGCGCGGCGGAGCAAAGCGCGGCCAGGTCGGCCCCGGTCGCGACCAGGAAATCCGCCTCTTCCGCCATGGCCGCGCCCGGCGCCATCAAGGTCGCCGCAGCGGCGACAGTGACGAAATTCTTCATCTCGAACCTCCTCGAACCCGTCATTACACGCCACCGACCCGCCGGCGGCCTGACATCTGGCAATCTCTGATTTCATAATGCTACTCCAGATCGCGCATCAAGCGAAACGAGCTTCAAGATCGCCGGGCGCGATCGCGTTGTCCCTGGCGACCAGAACGCCTGCGCGATAAACGCGCCGACCGCCCGGAACCGCGACCACCGCCTCCGGTCCATGCGCGGCGTTCAGGGTGACGAAATCGGCGGAGGCCCCGACGCGAAGCCCGTAATCCTCAAGCCCGAGCGCCTTCGCCCCCGCCCCGGTGACCAGATCCAGCGCGAGTGAAAGCTGCTCGTCCACATTGAAGCCGGACCGATAGCCCAGCATCATCGCCCGGCGCAGCATGTCGCCATCGCCATAGGGCCACCAGCTGTCGCGGATATTGTCGTTGCCGCCAAAAACCGTGACCCCCGCCGCCGTGAGCGGCAGGATCGGAGGAAAGGGGCGCGCGCCGGGCGCGGTGGTCATGATCGCGACGCCGCTTTCGGCCAGAAGCCCGGCGATCCGCGCCAGATCGGCCGCGTCGATATCGCCGAGCGCGAAAGCATGGCTGATCACAACCCGCCCCGCCATGCCGAGCGCGCGGGCGCGGGTCGCGATCTCCTCGATCTCGAAGGCGCCGAGCGTTCCGCGGTCATGCAGATGAATATCGACCCCAACCCCGCGCCGCTCCGCCAGACCGAAGACGACATCCAGATGCGCCTCGACATCGCGGTCGAAACCGGCCGGATCGAGCCCGCCGACAAGATCGCAGCCCATGGAGATCGCCTCGTCCAGCAATTCGGCGGTTCCCGGATTGGTGACGATCCCGTTCTGCGGAAAGGCGACAAGCTGGAGGTCGATCCGGTCGGCAGAGGCCTCGCGAACCTCACGGATCGCCTCGACATGGGAAAGGCCGACGTCATTGTCGATCATCACATGGCTGCGCCTCCTCGTGGAGCCATGGCCGAGGCACAGCTCCAGCTGGTTGCGCGCCCGCTCGCGCATCGGCGCGGCCTCGGCCATGTTCTCCTTCTGGAACCGGACCCGCTCGCGCACGTTGAACCCCGCCGCGCAGGGCTTGTGCGGTTTCCAGGCGTCTCCGTGGAAGCTGGTGTCGAGATGGACATGCCCCTCGACAAAGCCGGGGACGACCAGCGCGCCGCCGAAATCCTCGGCGGCGGATGCGGCGCCGGCGGCGGGCGTAATGGCGGCGATACGCCCCGCCTCGACCCCGATATCGACAAGGGCGCCGTCAGGCAGCCTCGCATTGGCGAAAATCGTGGTTTTCCCGCTCATCGGCCCCCTCCTCCAAACCACCGCCCCAGAACGACGGCGACCGAAGGATAGTCCGCGTGAAGGGCCTTGGAGGCAAGAGGCGCGTATTTTCGATAGGCGCCGGCGCATCAGGGCGCTTATGAATGGCGGATTGATCCGGCAGCCAGCACGGATCGCCAATCGAGGAGCGAGCAAGCCCGTGTCATTGCCCACCACCGCACCCGAAGAGCATAATGAAATCCGCGAGTCCCTGCGCGCCCTCGCCGCCGAATTCCCGGATGAATATCACCGCAAATGCGCCGCCGAGGGCGCTTACCCCGAAGCGCATATCGACGCGCTGACCAAGGGCGGCTGGCTCGCCGCGATGATCCCGGAGGAATATGGCGGCTCCGGTCTCGGCCTCACCGAAGCGACCATCGTCATGGAGGAGATCAATCGCGGCGGCGGCAACGCCGGGCATTGCCATGGCCAGATGTACAATATGGGCACGCTGCTGCGGCATGGCTCCGAAGCGCAGAAGCGCCAGTATCTGCCCGGCATCGCCAGCGGCGCGTTGCGGCACCAGTCCATGGCGGTGACGGAACCGACCACCGGCACCGACACCACCAAGCTGAAAACCGCCGCGCGGCGCAAGGGCGACCGCTATGTCGTCAACGGGCAGAAGGTCTGGATCAGCCGGCTTGAGCATTCCGACCTGATGATCCTTCTGGCCCGCACCACGCCGCTTTCGGAGGTGAAAAAGAAATCCCACGGGCTTTCGATCTTCATCGTCGAATTGAAGGACGCCCTCGGCAAGGGCATGGAGATCAGGCCGATCCGCAACATGGTCGGCCATGCGACCCATGAGGTCTTCTTCGACGATCTGGAGATCCCGGCCGAGAACCTGATCGGCGAGGAGGGCATGGGCTTTCGCTATATCCTCGACGGGCTGAACGCGGAGCGCACGCTGATCGCGGCGGAATGCATCGGCGACGGTTACTGGTTCGTGGAGCGGGCGCGCGATTACGCCGGCGAGCGTATCGTCTTCGACCGTCCGATCGGGCAGAATCAGGGCGTCCAGTTCCCGATCGCCCGCGCCTATGTGAACATAGAGGCCGCCAACCTGATGCGGTTCGAATCCTGCCGCCGCTTCGACGCCGCGCAGCCCTGCGGGCCGCAGGCGAACATGGCCAAGCTCCTGGCGGCCGAGGCGTCATGGGAGGCGGCGAACGCCTGTCTCCAGACCCATGGCGGCTTCGGCTTCGCCGAGGAATATGACGTGGAGCGCAAATTCCGCGAGACCCGGCTTTATCAGGTGGCGCCGATCTCGACCAATCTGATCCTCTCCTTCGTCGCCGAGCATGTGCTGGGCATGCCGCGCTCTTTCTGACCGGAGCGCGCCATGACCCATAGCGACTGGATCGGTCGCGCTCGCGAAGCGCGGGACCTGATCACCCCGCGGCTGGAGGCGGAGTTCCGCGCGACCTTCGACCGGACGCTCGACGAGGTTCAGGGCGGGGTTCCGGGCGCGCCGGGCCTGCACTGGTGTCTCTCGCCCGAAATCTGGCCGCCGCATGATCTCGGGCGCGACGGGCATCCGAAAACCGGGCTCTTCCTGCCCGATCTCGGCCTGCCGCGCCGGATGTGGGCCGGCGGGAAGCTCCGCTTTCGCGGGGCGCTGGCGGTGGGCGAGGAGGTGGTCAGGCGTTCGCGCATCGCCGATATCAGCTTCAAGGAAGGGCGGAGCGGCCGGCTCGGCTTCGTCACGGTGGAGCTCGACTACGCCGTCGCCGGCGAAACCCGGATCGAGGAGATCCAGACCATCGTCTATCGCGACGATCCGGGCGCCGGGGCGAAACAGCCTGCGCCGCCCCCCGCCCCGCAATGGGAGCCGGTCCGGCGGGTCGAGATCGAGACCACGCCGACCCTGCTCTTTCGCTATTCGGCGATCACCTTCAACGGCCACCGCATCCATTACGACCCGGCCTATGCGACCAGGGTCGAGGGTTATGGCGGGCTGGTGGTTCACGGACCGATGCAATCGACCTGGATGCAACATATGGCGACCTCGCTTCTCGGCCGCCTGCCCGCCGATTTCAGCTATCGCGGCCTCTCGCCGCTGATCTGCGGGCGCCCCGCCGCGGTGGAGGCCCGCCGGGACGGCGACGCGCTCTCGCTCCGGGTCCGGGATCTGGAGGGGGATTTCGTCACCATGGAGGCGACGGCGCGTTGAGCGGCCGCTGACAAACCGCCCGCCGCCCCGCCCTGCCCGGCCTTTCTGCTCGACCGGGCGAGGATGCGGGACGGCGAACGGCGCGACGCCCCTCGCGCCCTCCTACTCCGTCTTCAGCCAGACACCGTCCATCGGCTGCATCGCGCCCCAGACGGTCAGCGGCGGGTCCATCACATTGTCGCGGTAGACTGCGGTATAGGGCTCCTCATTGGTGAAGATCATCGGCAGATCCTCGGTGATGATGCGCTGGAATTCCGAATATGCGGCCCTGCGGGTCTCCATATCCGTGGCGCTCGCGGCCGTCTTCAGCGTCGCATCAAGCGTTTCGTTGCAATAGCCCTCGGTGTTGGACCAGACCACATTGCGGATATTGGCGCAGAGAAACAGTCGGTGAACGCCGATGATCGGGTCGGGATAGTTGAAGGCCGAACTCATCGTCGCCTCGTAGCTCCAGTCGGCGATCCGCTTCGCCCAGGTGGCGAAATCCGGCGTCGGGCGCAACTCCACCTCGATCCCGATCTCGGCGAGACGGGATTTCAGATATTCCGCGACCAGCTTGCCGCTTTCCGGATGGGTGGTCGGGATATCCAGCACCATCTTGAACCGGATACCGTTCGCGCCAGGCTCGTAACCCGCCTCCGACAGCAGCGCCTTCGCCTTTTCGGGGTCCACCTCGTACCGGGTCAGCGCCCCGGCGTCGTAGAACGGGCTGGAGGAATGCAGCGGGCCGTCCAGCCGTTTCGACTGGCCGCGATGCAGCGCCCGGGTGATGAAGTCCCTGTCGATCATATGCGCGAGCGCCCTGCGCACGAGGATATTGTCGAAGGGCGGCTGGCGCAGGTTGAACTCCAGATAATTGACCGGGCCGATCGCGCCGAATCCGTCGGTGGTGACGGTCAGATCCGAACGCTGCTTCAGCCGCTCCACATTGCGCGAGTTCATGCCGCTGAAGGGCAGATAATCGACCTCGCCCGCTTCGATGGAGATCAGCCGCGACTGTTGCTCCGTCTCCGGCATGATGCGAAAGACGATCTCGTCGAGATAGGGCCGCCCCTCGCGGAAGAAGTCGGGGAAGGCCTTCACGCTAACATAGCGGCCCTCGATATATTCCTCGAACATGAACGGGCCGGAGCCGACCGGCCGGCTGTTGGCCGGATGGGTCTTTATCTCCTGTCCGTCATCATAGACATGTTTCGGCAGGATCGGCAGCAGCACCGGCGAAAGCGAGGCCATCAGCGCCGGCGAAGGCGCGGAAAGCACGATCCTCACGGTTTTCGGGTCAGGCGTCTCCACCCGGTCCACCGCGCCGAACATGGCGATTCCGAAAGGGTGGTTCGCCTTCACCACGCCCAGCGAATAGGCGACATCCGCCGAGGTGACCGGCTGGCCGTCATGAAAGACCGCCGCCTCGTTGAGCCTGAACTCATAGATCAGCCCGTCATCGCTGACGGTCCAGCTGTCGGCCAGATAGGGTTGCGGCTGAAAGGCCGCGTCCAGCTCCACCAGCCCGGCGAAAATCTGCACGCCCGGAATGCCGGTGGCGTTGCCCGACTGCACGGCGGGATTGAGATGGCGCGGCCCGTCTATCGCGACGGTGAAGACGCCGCCCTTCTGCGGCGTTTGCGCGGACGCGGCGGCGGCGATGAGCGCGGCGGCGAAGGCCGGCCCGACGATCATATGCTTCATGAATTCCGCTCCCTGTTGCTGTCGCCCGCCACGGAGGCGCGCCCATATGGCGGGCGGGCGCTTATCTGTATTGCATTGCAATATATTTGTACTGTAATAATACTGAGCCACGCGACCCGGCCTTGTCAAATGATTGATAAGCCGTTCGCGCAGAGAGGGGAAAACCGGATGGTGAAGGACAGCGCCGAGACCGGGCGCAAGGAACGCGCCGGGGCGAAACCACGGAACCGCCTTTTCGTCGAATCCCTGGCGAAAGGGCTCCGGTTGCTCGAATCCTTCGCGCAGGCGCCGCATCCGCTTTCGCTGTCCGAGATCGCGGCGCGCGCCGGCGCCGACAGAAGCGCGGCGCAGCGGCTGACGCATACATTGCTGGAGCTTGGCTATCTGGAGCGGGTTCCCGCCGGCGTCCGGCTCGGCCCGCGCAACCTCGAGCGGGCCTTCGACTATCTGCGCGCCTCGGAACTGGTCAACCGCGCGGTGCCGATCATGGCCGATCTCCGACGCGAGGTGAAGGAGCGTGTCGATCTCAGCCTTTTCGATGGCGACACCCTGCTTTATCTGGTGCGGATGCAAAGCAAGCGGGACACGTCCCACTCGCATCTGATCGGCCGGCGCATCCCCACATTCTGCACCGCGGGCGGACGGGCGATCCTGAGCCGGATGTCGATGAACGAGGCGCTCGGCGTGCTGTCGCGCTGCGATATGAAGCCGATCAACGCCCGGACCATCACCGATATCGCCCAGATCCTCGGCGAGATCGAAAAGGCGCGGGTGGCGGGGTTCTCGGTCAGCCTGGAGGAGACGCTGATCGGCGAGATCTCCGCCGCCAGCGCGATTCTGGACGCCGCCGGCCAGCCGGTCGCCGCGCTGCATATCTGCGCCTCGCTCGGCGACTGGCGGCAGGAGGACTACGCCGAGCGCATGGGTCCGCTCGTCGCCGCAGCCGCCGATGCGCTGAGCGGCGCCTATGGGGCCAGCGGCTGAGATCGCTTGACAGGTCCCGGAATCGATGAGTAGCCTCATATTCGATCTGAATATATTGCAATGCGATACATATAGATCCAGGCGCAGACGCCGCGCGCGCTCTCTCCCCGCGCGGCGTCGCGCGATGCCGGAACCGGGCGGCCACGGGGGGCGACGCGTTGGACGACATGAATCCGATCCCATGGCCGGAAGGCGCGCGTTGCGCGGTCATGCTGACCTTCGATTTCGATGCGGAGACGCTCTGGCTGTCGCGCGACCCGGAGAACGCGCGCCGGCCCGGTGTGCTTTCGCAGGGGATCTACGGCGCGAAGACAGGCGTTCCCAAGCTGCTCGAACTCCTCAGGGAGGAGGAACTCCCCGCCACCTTCTTCATCCCCGGATGGACCGCGGAGAAATACCCGGACCGGGCGGAGGCGATCGCCGCCGGCGGACATGAGATCGGCCATCACGGTTATCTCCACGAATGGATCGCCCCCGATTTCCCCGACAAGGAGCGCGAGGCGCTGGAAAAGGGGCTGGACGCGCTGAAGCGCGTGCTCGGCATCCGTCCGATCGGCTATCGCTCGCCGGCGGGCGAGACATCGGAGAACCTGATCGCCCTCCTGCAGGAATACGGCTTTCTCTATGACAGCTCGCTGATGGATCAGGTGAGCCCCTATCGCCACCGGCTCGCCAATGGCGCGCCGGGGCCGGTGGAGCTGCCGTGGCACTGGAGCCTCGACGACGCGCCGATGGCGAATTTCGCGCTCCAGCTTCAGCGCCCCCTGATGACCAACGAGCATATTCTCTCGATCTGGAAGGCCGAGTTCACGGAGATCCATCGCTGGGGCGGGCTGGTCAATCTCATCACCCATCCGCAGATCATCGGCCGCCCGTCCCGGCTGGCGATGCTGCGCAATTTCATCGCCTATATGCGCGGCTTTTCCGGCGTCTGGTTCGCGACCGGGCGCGAGGTCGCGGCGCATTGGGCGGGACTGGAGGCGCGATGAGCCGTCAGGGCGAAGCCGCGCTGGCGACCGGCTCGCTCTGGACCGCGACCAGCGTTCAGGACGAATACCCGGCGCTGGACCATGATCTGGATGTCGATTTCGCTGTGATCGGCGCCGGTTTCACCGGGCTTTCCGCCGCGCTCCACCTGGCCGAGGCCGGCGCGCGCGTCGTGGTGATCGACGCCCATGCGCCGGGCTGGGGCGCCTCCGGGCGCAATGGCGGGCAGGTGATCCCCGGCCTGAAGAAAGGCCCGAAGATCACGGTGGATGCGGAGGTCGCGCGCGCCATCGCCGCGGGCACGGATTCGGCCGGTTATCTTTATCGCCTGATCGCGAGGCTCGGCGTGGATTGCGACGCGGCGCAGGGCGGCTGGGCCCAGCTTGCGGCCACCGAAAAGGCGCTGCGCCCGCTGCGGGAGAAATGCGAAAGCCCGGCCGGGAGAGCGGAAGGGCTGACGCTGATCGGCCCGGAAGAAATCAAACGCCGGCTCGGCGTCTCCGGCTATGTCGGCGGCCTTTTCGACGCGCGCGCGGGCACGGTCCACCCAATGAAACTCGCCATCGGCCTGGCCCGCGCCGCCGCGCAGGCCGGGGCCGCGATCCATGGCGGCTCGCCCGCGCTGCGGATCGAGGGCGAACCGGGCGCGATCACCGTGACGACGCCCGGCGGCGCGATCCGCTGCGGCGTCGCGATCGCCGGCCCCAACGGTTACGCTGACAACCTTCTGCCGACGCTGCGCAGGGCGGTGGTCCCGGTCATCTCGGCCCAGGTCGCAACCGACCCGCTGCCCGAAGAGATCAGGCCCACGGTCATGCCCGGCGGCGTCGCCGCCTCGGATATACGGCGGCTCACCTGTTATTTCCGCTCCGACGCCGAGGGCCGGCTGGTGATGGGCGGGCGGGGCGGGTTTCGGGCCGGGGCCAATCAGGCGCTGTTCGCCGATCTTCGCCGGACGGCGGAGCGGCTTTTCCCGCAGGTGCGCGGACACGCCGTCTGGCGGCACGCCTGGGGCGGGCGGGTGGCGATGACGCTGGACGGGCTGCCCCGGCTGGTCTCGCCGCGCCCCGGCGTCTTCGCCGGCTACGGCTATAACGGGCGCGGCGTCGCCCTTTCCGTGCTGATGGGGCGGGAACTGGCCGCCCGCGCGCTCGGGCGCAAGGACGCCGATTGCGCCTTTCCGCTGACCGGGATCCGCCAGGTTCCGTTTCACCGGCTGCGCAACGCCGGCGTCGCGCTGACGGTCCGGGCCTATCGGGCCATGGACCGGATGGGAATCTAGACCGACCAGAACCAGAAAAGGACCGGCATCCATGCGTGTGGGAATCGAAGTTGGCGGCACATTCACCGATCTGGTCGCGATCGGCCCGGAAGGGGTGACCATCGCCAAGACGCCGAGCACGCCGCGCGCGCCCGATGAGGGCGCGATGAACGCGCTGAGGGAAAGCGGCCTGACCGTCGCCGCGATCACCGAGCTTGCGCATGGCTCCACCATCGCCACCAACGCGGTGCTGGAGCGCAAGGGCGCCAAGACCGCCTTCGTCACCACCGAGGGCTTTCGCGACATTCTGGAGATGCAGCGCCACGGGCGCGACAGCGTTTACGACCTGCGCTACCGCAAGCCCCAGCCGATCGTACCGCGCGAGGATTGCTTCGGCGTCGCCGAGCGGGTGCTGGCCGATGGAGCGGCGCTCGCCCCGCTCGACGAAGCGGAGATCCGCGAGCGGCTGATCCCCATGCTGCGCGAAGGCGGCTATGGCAGCGTCGCGATCTGCCTGCTGAACGCCTATGTGAACCCGGCGCATGAGGAGCGGCTGGCGCAGCTTCTGAAACAGGGGCTGCCGGGGGTTTTCGTCGCCATCTCCTCCGCCATCGCGCGCGAGTTCAGGGAATATGAACGCGCCTCCACCACCGCGCTTTCGGCCTATGTCCAACCGGTGGTGGACAGCTATATCGAACGCTTCGCGCGCAATCTGGGCGAGAGCGGTTTTCGCGGCAATTTCAGCATCATGCAGTCGAATGGCGGGCGCGCCTCGGCCGAGGGGATGCGCGAAAGCGCGGTGACGGCGCTCCTGTCCGGCCCGGCCGCCGGCGTGGTCGGGGCGGCGCGACAGGTCTCGCTCTCGGGCTTCACCGACATCCTGACGCTGGATATCGGCGGCACCTCCACCGATGTCTGCGCCGTCCGCGAGGGCAAACCGCAGCTGACGCAGGAATATGCGGTGGACCGGCTGCCGATCCGGGTGCCGGTGATCGACATCAACACGATCGGCGCCGGCGGCGGCAGCATCGTCTGGATCGACGAAGGCGGCATGCTGCGCGTCGGCCCGCGCTCCGCCGGGGCCGATCCCGGCCCCGCCTGCTATGGGCGCGGCGGCGAGGCCCCGACCATCACCGACGCCCATGTGATCCGCGGCACGGTCCGCCCCGAAGCCTTTCTCGGCGGACGCATGGCGCTGGACACGGCGGCGGCGAAGACAGCCTTCGCCCCGATCGCCGCGCATTTCGGCATGAGCGTCGAGAACGCCGCCGAAAGCGCGATCCGCCTCGCCAACGCCAATATCGTGCGGGCGATCCAGATGATCTCCACCGAACGCGGGCTGGACCCGCGCGATTTCGCGCTGGTCCCCTTCGGCGGCGGCGGCCCGCTGCATGCGGCGGCGGTGGCCGAGGATCTGGGCGTCGATACGGTGGTGACGCCGCCAAGCGCGGGGGTGATCTCCGCCTATGGGCTGATCGCCAGCGATTTCACCCAGTATTCCAGCCTGACCCGCCGCGCCCGGGTCGGCGCCGAAACGCCGGAGATGCTGCGAACCGCCTTCACCGAGATGCGCGATGCGGCGGAGCGGCGAATGCGGGATCAGGGGCTTTCCGGCCCTTTCGCCTTTGAATTCGTCGTCGCGATGCGCTTTGTCGGCCAGGCGTTCGAAGTGCCGGTCGCCTTCGATGCGGCCGAGCTTGACGCGCTGACCGAGGCGGCCATCCGCAAGCGTTTCGGCGAAGAGCATCACCGCGTCTATTTCTTCGGCGGAGAGACCGCCCGACCGACCGAGGTCGTCTCCTTCCGCCTCGGCGCTTCGGCGCCGCTGGCGGAATGGCCGACCCTGCGCGAGACCGGATCGAAGCGCAGCCTGAAACGCGCCGAGGCGGCGATATTCCTCGATGGCGAATGGCGCGAAGGCGCGCTGGTCAGCCGCTCCGAACTGTCGCGCGACACCCCCCTGCCCGGCCCCGCGATCCTTGAGGACCCGACCTCCACCACCTTCCTGCCCGCGGGCTGGACCGCGATCCGCGACGGACACGACAACACCATCATGAAGCGGGTGAAGCCATGAACAAAGCGAGCAAGGCCGGCCTCGACCCGGTCGACTACGCCGTCATCAGCCAGAGCCTGCTGGCCGCCGCGCGCGAAATGGGGGTGAAGCTGGTCCGCTCCTCCTATTCCACCATCGTCCGCGAGGCGCAGGACGCCTCGGCCGCGCTGATGGACCGGGAAGGCAATGTGGTGGCTCAGGCGGAACTGATCCCGATGCAGCTCGGCCCGATGTCCGAGATCTTTCGCGCCTGCGCCCGGCTGTTTCCGCCCGAGACGCTGAAAGAGGGCGAGTTCTACATCAACAACGATCCCTATCGGGGCGGCCAGCACCTGCAGGACGTGTTCATCTTCTCACCGATCTTTCTCGGCGGAGAATTGCTGGGCTTCGCCGGCACGGTCTCGCACCATCTCGATATCGGCGGCGGCAATCCCGGACAGACCCCGGATGCGGTGGACGTGCACGCCGAAGGGCTGGTCTTTCCACCCTCGGTCTACAATTTCGACCGCGACTGGAGCGGCGGGCCGCTGGAGCGGCTGATCGCCGCCAATATCCGCGTGCCGGAGCAGACGATCGGCGATTTCTACGCCCAGTTCGCCGCCAATTCCGTCGGTGCGGAGCGGGTGCGTCAGCTTGCGCGCAAATTCGGCGCCGGCAAGGTCGCGCGCTCCATGTCCGAACTGATCGCCTATACCGAACGGCGCATGCGCGCCGCCATCGCCGCCGTCCCCGACGGCGTCTATGCCGGCGAACCGAGCATCGACAATGACGGGCTGAGCGATGCGCCGCTGACGGTCCGCGCGCAGGTGACGGTCAGGGGCGACGGGATCGCCGTCGATTACGCCGGCACCTGCCCGCAGGTGCGCCGCAACCTGAACTGCCCCTGGTCCTCCACCGTCTCGGCGACGCTGATCGCGATCAAATCGGCGCTGACCGACGCCGATATTCCCTTCAACGAAGGGGTGCTGAACGCGGTCTCGGCGAAAGCGCCCTCCGGCACGCTGGTGAACCCAGAATATCCCGCCCCGGTCCGGGCGCGGATGCTGGCCGCCTATCGCTGCTTCGATGCGGTGATGGCGGCGCTGGCGCAGGCGGCGCCCGAGAGGGCCGCGGCGGAGGGCAACGACACCACCCATTCGCTGGCCTTCTCGAAACTCTCCGGCGGCGGCTATCGGGTCTATCTGGAAATCTATGGCGGCGGTTTCGGCGCGACCGCCGACAGCCAGGGCTGCGACGGGGTCGATTCGATCCTCTCCAACTGCACCAACACCCCGGTCGAGGCTATGGACATGGATTTCGACTTCATCCGCGTCACCGGCTACGGGCTGCTTTCCGGCTCCGGCGGCGAGGGCGCGCGCAGGGGCGGGATGGGATTCTTCCGCAGTTTCGAGATCCTGAGCGACGAGGTGAATTTCACCTTCTACACCGACCGCAGGAACATCGCGCCAAAGCCGCTGAAAGGCGGCGCCGGCGGCTCCTTCGCCAGCGTCGAGGTGAGTTCCGGCGGCGAGACGACCGCCCCCTCGACCAGCCGGAAGCTGGAGCTGAAAGCCGGCGACAGGGTGACGCTCAGAACCGCGGGCGGCGCCGGATATGGACAGGCGCGGCGCGGCTGAACCCGCCCCTGCCCGCCCTGCGCGAGAATCCGCCGCCGACGGCTTGCGCGAGGCGAAGGGCGGCGCTATA
>JBKECG010000247.1:0-4284 GCA_047974395.1 Pikeienuella sp.
TGATTACAGGCGGGGGGGCGGGAATGCAAGCGCGGGATTGGGGTTTGCGCCGCCCCGGCGCCTCCGGGCTTCAGCCTTTGCGGGCGGCTTTTTCGGCGACGCCGGAGACGCCTTCGCGCCGTTCCAGCTCCGCCAGCACCTCGGCGAGGCGCACATCCAGCGCCGCCAGTGTCACCAGAAGGTGATAGAGCGCATCGGCGCTTTCCTTCACCAGTTCATCGCGGTCGCCGGCGGCGGCGGCGATCACCGTTTCTATCGCCTCCTCGCCGAATTTCTGCGCGCATTTCAGCGGCCCCTTCGCCAGCAGCGCCGCGGTGTGAGAGGCGGAGGCGTCGCCGGCCGCCTTGCGCGCGGCGATCACCGCCTCCAGCCTTTGCAGTATATCGCTCATGTCAGCCTCATCGGCACGCCGGCGGCTGCCATATGCGCCTTGGCCTCTTTGATCGTATAGGTTCCGAAATGGAAGATCGACGCCGCGAGCACGGCGGAAGCATGGCCCTCCAGCACGCCTTCAACCAGATGATCCAGCGTTCCCACCCCGCCCGAAGCGATCACCGGGATGCGCACCGCATCGGAGACCGCGCGGGTCAGGGGCAGGTTGAAGCCGGCGCGGGTGCCGTCGCGGTCCATCGAGGTCAGCAGGATCTCGCCGGCCCCTTTCGCCTCCATCAATCGTGCGAATTCAACCGCGTCGATCCCGGTCGGCTCGCGCCCGCCATGGGTGAATATCTCCCATTTCCCCGGAGCGACGGTCTTGGCGTCTATGGCGACGGTGACGCACTGGGCGCCGAATTTCGCCGCGGCGCGGGCGACAAGCTCCGGGTCCTTCACCGCTGCGGTGTTGATCGAGACCTTGTCCGCCCCGGCGAGCAGCAGATCGCGGATATTCTCCAGCGTCCGCACGCCGCCGCCGACGGTCAGCGGCATGAAGCAACGCTCGGCGGTGCGGCGCGCGACATCGAGAATGGTGCCGCGATTGTCGGAAGAGGCGGTGATGTCGAGAAAGCAAAGCTCGTCCGCCCCGGCGGCGTCATAGACCGCAGCCTGCTCCACCGGGTCGCCGGCGTCGATCAGATCGACGAAATTGACGCCCTTGACGACGCGGCCGTCCTTCACGTCGAGGCAGGGAATGAGGCGGGTTTTCAGCATGGCGGCTTCAGGCTCCGGCGGGCGGTGAGGCGCTTATCGCGGAAGACGCCCGCCCGACGCAAGGGCCGCGCCGTTCACATCCGTCACGTCGGGAAGCCCGCTTTCTGGAATCCCGTCAACAGATGGTCGATATCGCGTTGCGTCCGGGTCGTCCGCCCCATGTAGGCGCCGGCGGAAGCCAGAATGTTTGTCGCATCGGACATGAGACGCGTTTCACGAACCTGCTCCGCTTTTCCGACACGGCCCATCATCGCGTAAGCGGCCGCCACAAGCCGACAGGGCCGTGTGAAATTGGGGCGGCGTACGATGATTTCATTCAGGCTGTCGATCGCCAGCTGATACTGGCCCAAATTATAATATGCCGCGCCAAGCGCCCAATACACCCTCGTATTGGCCAGCGGGTTCAGAACGAAGGAGCGTTTCAGGGCCGGGATCGCTTCTTCTGATCGCCCCACATGGATGAGGAAAGATCCCATCATCGCCTGCGCATCCGCGTCGTTCGGGTTGAGACTTGTGGCGTGGTTGAGCGCCTTTTCCGCAAGCTCCCATTCGTGACGAAGATGAAAGATGCGACCTGTGACCCAGGCCGCCCGGCTGGATTTCGGGTTCAGCGCCGTCGCCCTTTCAATGAAGCGCAAAGCAGTGTCGAGCGTTGCGTCAAAATTGTCGGAAAACTCCAAAAACGCGTCGGTGCAATAGGTTTCCGCCAATCCGGCCCAGGCAAGCGGATGACTGTCATCAAGCGACAGGGGCATCTCGAACGCCCGTCGGGCCTTCTGGTTGAGAAATCTGTCATCCGGGTCAATTCCGTTACCCAGAAGATAATAGTCGACGGCGGTTCGCCTTTCCCGCCGTCTTGAGCGTTTGGCGGCATGTTCGACGAGAGTACATTCCATTCGCTGCGCGAGAACGCCACATTGAGAGAAAGGGATGACATCATATGAGCGGACCCGGCCTCGTTCGGCGAGTATCACGGCGCCGGTGGCCGCATCGACAAGCTGCACGCTGAGCCAGATGTCATGATCGTCGCGATGCAGGCGGAGGAACACCAGAAATTCCGCAGAAAGCCGGTGCGCTACGGCGCGCAACCCGCTGATCGACCGGATCGGCGCATGCGCGGCCTCCGCATATCGGACCATGAGCGAAGCGAACGCGGAGAGTTCGCTTTCCATGTCGGATTTCAGGGTTTCAGCGATGGGCCAATCGTCCGGCGGCGCGCATTCGATCAGTACGGCGACGCTGAAGGCGCTCCCCCGCCCACGGATACCCGGATCGGGCGCGCGGACGATTTCAGCCTCCCCTATGAAGACATAGCCATGCCCGCGCCGGGTTTCTATGAACGCCGGTCAGTCCGCCGGGTCGTCCAGGGCGCGCCTGAGCTGCTGCAAAGTCACCTTGAGGGTTGATTGACTCGCCAACCGATCCGACCAGACGTCGCGAAGAATGTCTTGCCCGGTGACAAGTCGTCCGCGGTTTTCAACAAGAAAGCGCAGAAGATCGAAAGCCTTTGGTCGCAGGTTGAGAAATCGCCCGTTCTTCTCGACCTGACGGTTTTCGATATCAATCCGAAGCGGTTTCATGGTGGATCTGTCAAACCTCCCATGACCCTTGATTTTACCACGATTTCACCTTTCCGGCAAAGCGGATTCGCTACACTTAATCTGCGCGTCGCACAGTCCCGCGATCAGGGAGCGGAGCCCGACCGCCGGAATTCTCGATGGAGGGAGAAACGGCATGTCCCATGTGAACGAAGAAAAGCTCAACGATTTTGTCGGCCGCCTGCTCGGCGATCTTGGCGGCGCGGTGAGCGTGCCGCTGGTGCGGATCGGCGACGCGCTATATCCGCGAATGGCTCTCTGCGCAGGCGGCCTCCGGATATCTCGACCATGACGGCGGTAAATTCTCCCTGTCGCCCGAACAGGCGCTCGTCTTCGCCGAGCCTGACAGCCCGGTGAACATGATCGGCGTGTTCGACACGGCGGCGGCGATGGTCGGCAATCAGGACAAGGTGCAGGCCGCTTTCAGGACCGGCGAGGGGGTCGCCTGGGGCGATCAGGCGGGGTGCCTGTTCTGCGCCGTGTCGCGGCTGTTCCGGCCGGGCTATGTCAACGCGCTGGTGCAGGACTGGCTGCCGGCGCTGGACGGGGCGCTCGACAAACTCAACGCCGGGGCGAAGGTCGCCGATATCGGATGCGGGCGCGGGCTCTCCACGATCATCATGGCGCAGGCCTTTCCGAATTCCGAATTCGTGGGCTACGACTTTCATGCCGGCTCGATCGCGGCGGCGACGGATCACGCCCGCGCTCACGGGCTTTCGAATATCAGGTTCGAGGTGGCCCGGGCGCAGGATTTCCCCGAGAACGGCTTCGATCTGATCACCTGTTTCGACTGCCTGCACGATATGGGCGACCCGGAAGGCGCGGCGAGGCGAATCCGGTCGGCGCTCAAACCCGATGGAAGCTGGATGGTGGTCGAGCCCGTGGCGGGCGACGGGCTTGAGAACAACCTGAATCCGGTCAGCCGGATCTATTATTCCGCCTCCACGATGATCTGCGTGCCCACCTCGCTGGCCCAGGAAACCGGGCTCGCGCTTGGCGCGCAGGCGGGGGAGAGGCGGATTGGCGAGGTTATCCGCTCCGGCGGCTTCACGCAGGTCCGGCGCGTCGCCGAAACGCCGCTGAACATCATTCTCGAAGCGACATGATGGGGATGTCGGAAGGGCTTGACGACTGCCGGAAGCGAAAGTCGCCTTCCGCCCGGCGCCCCGCCCTCACCCCTTCAACAACGCCGCCGCGGCGCCGACCTCGATCCGCCCGTCATAAAGCGCACGGCCCGAAATCACGCCGTCAAGCGGGGCGCCGCAATCCTTCAGCGCGCGCAAGTCATCCATCGAACTGACCCCGCCCGAAGCGATCACCGGGATCGAGACGGCCTCGGCCAGCGCCGCCGTCGCGGCCACATTCGGGCCCTGCATGGCGCCGTCGCGGTCAATGTCGGTGTAGATGATCGCGGCGACGCCGGCGTCCTCGAAGCGGCGGGCGAGGTCCGTGGCCTGAATGTCGGTCGCCTCTGCCCAGCCCTCGACCGCGGCCATGCCGTCGCGGGCGTCGATGCCGACGGCGATGCGGCCGGGAT
>JBKECG010000257.1:0-5395 GCA_047974395.1 Pikeienuella sp.
CCTGCGCGCCGTCGCCAGCCATCTGATCGACGAATTTCACGCCGACCTGTGAGGGAAATCATGAATGCAGACGATATCCGGGTCGGGGCGGCGGAGCTGACCCGCTTCGCCAGGGCCTTTCTGCGCGGGCTCGGCTCGCCCGAACCGGTGGCGGCGGAGGTCGCGGCGCATCTGGTCGAATCCGATCTTTGCGGGGTGATGAGCCACGGGACCGTGCGCCTGCCGCAATATCTCGCGCAGGCGCGGGCCGGGGATTTCGACCCCTCCGCCTCGCCGGTCATGGCCCGCGCCGAAGGCGGCGGCCCGCTGGTGGACGGGCGCGGCGGGTTCGGCATGCCGGCCTGCCGCATGGCGGTGGAGGCGGCGGCGCAACTGGCGCGCGAGACCGGGGCCGGGGCGGTCGCCATCGCCAATGTCGGCCATACCGGGCGCATGGGCGCCTTCGCCGATCTTGGCGCTTCGCTCGGCTGTCTGACCATCATCACCGGCGGCGGCGGGCGGCGCGACTGGCGGCAGGTCGCGCCCCATGGCGGGAGGAAGGGCGCGCTGCCGACCAATCCCTGGTCGGCTTCGGTCCCGGCGGGGGAGGGCGGGCCGGTCGGCTTCGATTTCGCCACTTCGGCCTGCGCGGCGGGCAAGGTGCTTTCGGCGCGCTCGGCCGGGCGGATGCTGCCCGCGGGGCTGATCATCGACGCCGAGGGCCGGCCGAGCGTCGATCCAGCCGACTACAACGCCGGCGGCGCGATCCTGCCGGCGGCGGGGCCGAAGGGCTATGGCATGGCGCTGGTCGCCGAACTGGTCGGCGCCGCGGTCCAGCCCGATGTGATGGGCGGCATGAACTGGATCGCGACCTGCGTCGATCTCGCCTGTTTCCGCGCCCCCGGCAGTTATGCGGACGAGGCCGAAGCGGCCGTCGCCGACATGACCTCCACCCCGCCCGCGCCCGGTTTCGACGCGGTGGAGATTCCGGGCCGTCGCGAGGCCGCGCTGGCGGCCCGGCGGCGGGAGGAGGGCGTCCCCATCCCCGCCGCGACGCTGGCGCTGATGAAGAAGGCGGCGGCGGAAATCGGGGTCGCGGCCGGGGATCTGCCGTAGCGGCGCGCTGGACAAAGCGGCGGTTTCGGCGAAGGTTCCGTGCCGCGGCCGCCGGAAATATGGGCCGGAAACAGGGGAGGGTGAGCGATGGATTTCGCGCTGAGCGAGGAGCAACAGGCGATCTTCGACATGGCCCGCGATTTCGGCCGGACCGAGATCGCGCCGCACGCCCGCGCATGGGAGGCGGCGGGAACGATCCCGAAGGATCTCTGGCCCCGGATCGCGGCGCTCGGGCTCGGCGGGATCTATGTCTCCGAAGAACATGGCGGCGCCGGCCTCTCGCGGCTCGACGCGACGCTGATCTTCGAGGCGCTGGCCATGGCCTGCCCGGCGGTCGGCTCCTTCCTCTCGATCCACAACATGAGCGCCGGCATGATCGAGACATTCGGCTCCGAGGCGATGAAGGCCGCATGGCTGCCGCGGATCTGCGCGATGGAGACGATCTTCTCCTATTGCCTCACCGAACCCGGCTCCGGCTCCGACGCCGCCGCGCTGCGGACCCGCGCGACGCGCACCAATGAGGGCTGGTCGCTGACCGGGACCAAGGCCTTCATATCGGGGGGCGGCTCTTCCGACGCCTATGTCGTCATGTGCCGCACCGGCGGAGACGGGCCGAAGGGCGTCTCCGCGATCATTGTCGAGGATGGGGCGAAGGGGCTTTCCTTCGGCGCGCTCGAAGACAAGATGGGCTGGCGCGCGCAGCCGACGGCCGAGGTCCAGTTCGACGAGGCGAAGGCGCCGGCGGCGAACCTGATCGGCGAGGAGGGGCGGGGGTTCTCCTACGCCATGGCCGGGCTGGACGGCGGGCGGCTGAACATCGCCGCCTCGGCGCTGGGCGGGGCGCAGACGGCGCTGGACGCGGCGCTGCGCTATGCCGGCGAGCGCCGCGCTTTCGGCAAGAGCATCGACCAGTTTCAGGGCCTCCAGTTCCGGCTGGCGGATATGGAGACCGAATTGCAGGCCGCGCGCGTCTTCCTCAGGCAGGCGGCCTGGAAGCTGGATCAGGGCGCGCCCGACGCCACCAAGCATTGCGCCATGGCCAAGCGTTTCGTCACCGACGCGGCGTTCAGGGTCGCCAATGAGGCGCTTCAGCTTCATGGCGGCTATGGCTATCTCGCCGATTACGGGATCGAGAAGCTGGTCCGCGATCTCCGCGTTCATCAGATACTGGAGGGCACCAACGAGATCATGCGGGTGATCGTCGCCCGCGCGCTGCTGGCGGAGCGCGAATCCGCATGAGCGAGATCCTGATCCGGATCGAGGGACGCGCCGGGCGGATCACGCTGAACCGGCCCGAGGCGCTGAACGCGCTGACCGACGGCATGATCCGCGCCATCGACGCCGCGCTTGACGAATGGCGGGGCGACGCGCGCGTCGATCTGGCGCTGATCGACGCCGCCGGGCCGCGCGCCTTCGCCGCCGGCGGCGATATCCGCGATCTCTATGACAGGGGCCGGGCCGGGGATTTCGAATTCGGTCGCCGGTTCTGGGCCTTCGAATACGCGCTGAACGCGAAGATCGCCCGCTATCCGAAACCCTATGTCGCGATCATGCACGGCTTCGTCATGGGCGGGGGGGTCGGCGTCTCGGCGCTCGGCTCGCACCGGGTGGCGACGGACAGCACCCAGCTCGCCATGCCCGAATGCGGCATCGGGCTGGTCCCGGATGTGGGCGGAAGCTGGCTTCTGGCGCGGGCGCCGGGGCGGGCGGGGGAATATCTGGGCATGACCGGCGCGCGGATGGGGCCGGGGGATGCGATCCACGCCGGCTTCGCCGATGTCTACGCGCCCGAGGCGAAGCTGGAGGCGCTGAAGGAGAAGCTGGTCGAGACCGGCGACGCCGGCGTCATCGCCGGTTTCAGCGAAACCGCCCCGCCGGGCGATCTGCTCCGCTTCCGCGCGGAGATCGACGCGATGTTCTCCGCCGCCGATCCCGTCGAGCTGGAGGCGCGGCTGGAGGCGGCTCCCTCGCCCTGGGCCGAGGCCGCGCTGAAGGCGCTCCGCCGCGGCTGCCCGCTCTCGGTCGCCTGCGCGATGGAGATGGCGCGCGCCGCGCGCGGGCTCTCGCTGGAGGAGGCTTTGGCGCGCGAATACCGCTTCACCGCCCGCTGCATGGAGCAGGGCGAGTTTCTGGAGGGCGTCCGCGCCGCGGTGATCGACAAGGACAGGAAGCCGAACTGGGCGAAACCCCGGCTCGCCGATATCCGGCGGGCGGATGTCGAGGCGATGCTGGCCCCGCTCGGCGCCGGAGAATTGACGCTTTGAGGAGGAAAACGCGATGAAGATCGGGTTCATCGGTCTCGGCAACATGGGCGCGCCTATGGCCGCCAATCTGGCGAAGGCGGGGCATGAGGTGACGGGGTTCGACCTCGCGCCTTTCGACGTCGAAGGGGTGGCGGGGGCCGCGACCGCGGCCGAGGCCGCCGCCGGCCGCGACGCCGTGATCACCATGCTGCCCAACGGCGCCATCCTCGCCGCGGTGACGGCGGAGATCGTCCCGGCGGCGCAAGGGGGCGCGGTGCTGATCGACTGTTCGACCGTGGATGTGGAGGCCGCGCGCGCCGCGCATGAGGCGGCGGCGAAGGCCGGGCTTCTTTCCGTCGACGCGCCGGTTTCCGGCGGGGTCGGCGGCGCGGCCGGGGGCACGCTCACCTTCATGTGCGGCGGGGCCGATGACGCCTTCGCGAAGGCCAGGCCCTTGTTCGAGATCATGGGTCAGAAGGCCGTTCATTGCGGCGGGCCGGGCGCGGGCCAGTCGGCGAAGATCTGCAACAACATGATCCTCGGCGCGACGATGATCGTCACCTGCGAGGCTTTCGCGCTCGCCGACAAGCTCGGCCTGTCGCGGCAGGCGATGTTCGACGTGGTCTCCACCTCTTCAGGCTATTCCTGGTCGATGAACGCCTATTGCCCGGCGCCCGGCGTCGGCCCGAAAAGTCCGGCGGATAACGACTACAAGCCCGGCTTCGCCTCAGCGCTGATGCTGAAGGATCTGACGCTGGCGCAGGCGGCGGCGGCTTCGGTCGGCGCGGCGACGCCGCTCGGCGAGGCGGCGCGGGCGCTTTACGACGAATTCGTCAGGGATGGCGGCGGCGACAAGTATTTTTCCGCCATGCTGCCCCGGCTTGGCGACATGAAGAGGAATTGAAGATATGAGTGAAACAGTCATCGCCGAGCAAAAAGGCCGCGTCGGCGTCCTCCGCCTCAACCGGCCCGAGGCGTTGAACGCGCTGAACACGCAGGTTCTGACGGAGATCCTTGAGAAAGCGACCGCCTTCGATGCGGATCGCGGTATCGGTTGCATGGTCCTGACCGGCTCGGAAAAGGCGTTCGCGGCCGGGGCGGATATCAAGGAGATGAACGAAAAGTCCTTCATGGAAATGTATTACGGCGCTTTCTTCGCAGGCTGGGACAGGTTCGCGAAGCTCCGCACCCCGAAGATCGCCGCCGTTTCCGGCTATGCGCTCGGCGGCGGGTGCGAACTGGCGATGATGTGCGATTTCATCATCGCGGCGGACAGCGCGAAATTCGGTCAGCCGGAAATCAAGCTCGGCGTCATTCCCGGCATGGGCGGCACGCAGCGTCTGGCGCGCGCGGTCGGCAAGGCGAAGGCGATGGACCTCGTGCTCACCGGGCGGATGATGGACGCGGAGGAGGCGGAGCGTTCCGGCCTCGTCAGCCGCGTCGTTCCGGCGGATGCGCTGATGGATGAAGCGGTGAAGGCGGCGGAGACGATCTCCGGCTATTCCAAACCCTCCACGATGATCGCGAAGGAGGCGGTCGACCGGGCGTTCGAATCCTCCCTCGCGGAGGGGCTGCATTACGAACGCCGCGTGTTCTTCGGCCTGTTTTCCTCCGCCGATCAGAAGGAAGGCATGTCCGCCTTCAGCGAGAAGCGGAAGGCTGATTTCAGGCACGAATGAGATATGTCCGGGTGGCGGCTCACGCCTGATTCATCGCGCGTGAACCGTCGCCGGCCGCCGCGCCGAAATCGCTTTTCGCGATGATGGCGGGCGCTCAGGGGATGGAGTGGTTCCCGGTTCTACGGGGTCTTTGCCCGGCGCGCCGCATCGGGTAGACGGGAGCGCGGGGGCGTAAGGAAAGGCTCGGCATGATCGAAGACCGGCTCGCGGGCATGCTCTCCCGAGGATTGAAACGGGGCGCGCTGGAAGTCGCCTTCCCGTCCGGCCGCGTCTCCCGTTTCGGAGATGGAAGCGACCCGGTGGCGCGGGTCCGGCTCACGGATAATGGCGCCGTGCGCGCGGTCTGGATGGATCCGGGGCTGCAATTCGCCGAACTTT
>JBKECG010000274.1:0-8855 GCA_047974395.1 Pikeienuella sp.
GCGCGGCCGCGGCGACGCGGCGCTGGCGGTCGGCGCCGTTGCCGCTCGCGGCGAGCGCGGTCAGGCGCGCGACCTCATCGGACGAGCCGAGCGCGGCGGCGTCCTCCTCGACCAGCGCCACGATCTCCTCGGCGAGCGCGGCGAAGGGGAGGATCTCTCCGCGCCCGAAATCAATCAGCCCCTCCCCCATGCCGTAACGCTGGGCGCGCCAGCGGTTCTCGGCGATCAGGAAACGGTCATAGACGCGCCAGCGCTGGTTGCCGGTCTTCAGCCGCCAGAGCATCCGCATCAGCGCCTGGGTGACGGCGGCGCTGGTCAGCGCATCCTCCAGAAGCGGGCAGGAATCGCAGATCCGGCTCTCCAGGGTCGGGAACCGGTGCGAGGGGCGCAGATCCCACCAGATCTTCGACCCGTCCTCGATCACGCCGATATCGGTCATGATCGAGAGCATCCGCAGATACTCGCCCCAGCTCGCCAGCTCCGGCGGCAGGCCGGTGCGCGGCATCCCGTCGAAAACCGACAGCCGATAGGAGGAAAGCCCGGTATCGGCCCCCTGCCAGAAGGGCGAGGAGCAGGACATCGCCAGAAGATGCGGCAGGAAATAGCTGAACTGCGGCAGGAGATCGACGCGGAGCGCGTCGCCCGCCGGCCCCTCGCCCAGCCCGACATGCACATGCATGCCGCAGATCAGCAACCGGCGCGCGACCCCGGCCATCGCCTGCTCCAGTTCGCGATAGCGGTCCTTTTCGGTGTGGCGCTGCTCCTTCCAGTCGGCGAAAGGGTGGCAACCGGCGGCGATCGGGGCCAGCCCGCGCTTCGCCGCCTCGCGCGAGACCACGGCGCGCAGGCGCCTGAGGTCTTCCCGCGCCGCGCCGATATCGGCGCAGACGCGGGTGCCGACCTCGATCTGGCACTGGAGGAATTCGGGCGAAACCCGCCCCTCCAGCTCCGCCGCGCAGGCCGCCATCAGCCCTTCGGGGGCGGCGGCCAGCGACAGCGTCTCCCGGTCGACGAGGAGATATTCCTCCTCGACGCCGATGGTGAAGGGCGGCTCGAACACGGCGCCCCGCCCGCCCTACGACATGGTCGGGATCGAGAACTCGGCGCCTTCCCTGGTGCCCGAGGGCCAGCGGGAGGTGACGGTCTTGGTGCGCGTGTAGAAGCGGAACGCGTCCGGCCCGTGCTGGTTCAGGTCGCCGAAACCGGATTTCTTCCAGCCGCCGAAAGTGTGATAGGCCAGCGGCACCGGGATCGGCACGTTGACGCCGACCATGCCGACATTGATCCGGCTGACGAAATCGCGGGCCGTGTCGCCATCGCGGGTGAAGATGGCGACGCCGTTGCCGTATTCGTGGTCCATGGCCAGCGACAGCGCCTCCTCATAGGTCTTCGCCCGCACCGTGGAGAGGACCGGGCCGAAGATCTCGGTCCGGTAGATGTCCATGTCGCGGGTCACGTTGTCGAAAAGGCAGGCCCCGACGAAGAAGCCCTTCTCGTAGCCCTGCATCCTGAAACCGCGCCCGTCGACAACCAGCTTCGCGCCCTCCTCGACGCCGCGGTCGATCAGGCCCATGATCCGGCCCTGCGCCTCTTTGGTCACCACCGGGCCGAAATCCACATCGTCGCCGGCGGTGTAGGGGGCGATCTTCAGCGCCTCGACCCTTGGCGCGAGCTTCTCGATCAGCCGGTCGGCGGTTTCCGCCCCGACCGGCACCGCGACGGAAACCGCCATGCAACGCTCGCCCGCCGCGCCGTAGCCGGCGCCGATCAGCGCATCCACCGCCTGATCCATATCCGCATCGGGCATGATCAGCATGTGGTTCTTCGCCCCGCCGAAACACTGCACCCGCTTGCCGGCGGCGGTGCCGCGCGAATAGACGTAATGGGCGATCGGGGTGGAGCCGACAAAGCCGACCGCGCCGATCTCGGGATGATCGAGGATCGCGTCCACCGCATCCTTGTCGCCATTGACGACATTGAGCACGCCCTTGGGCAGCCCGGCCTCCATCATCAGTTCGGCCAGCATCAGCGGGACGGAGGGATCGCGCTCCGAGGGTTTGAGGATGAAGGCGTTGCCGCAGGCGATGGCCGGGCAGAACTTCCACATCGGGATCATCGCCGGAAAGTTGAACGGCGTGATCCCGGCGGCGATCCCGATCGGCTGGCGCATCGAATACATGTCGATGCCCGGCCCGGCCCCGTCGGTGAACTCGC
Organism: Pikeienuella sp.; assembly: GCA_047974395.1. GTDB lineage: Bacteria > Pseudomonadota > Alphaproteobacteria > Rhodobacterales > Rhodobacteraceae > Pikeienuella. The sequence goes on from JBKECG010000274.1 coordinate 2,215, forward strand.
CCTTCAGCAGATGCGGCGCGCCGATGCAGAATTCGGCGACCTCCAGCCCGCGAATCACGTCGCCCTTGGCGTCGGGAAAGGTTTTGCCATGCTCGCGCGAAAGCGCCTCGGCCAGCTTGTCCATGTCGCGGTGAAGAAGGCGGACGAACTCCATCAGCACCCGCGCGCGGCGCTGCGGGTTGGTCGCGGCCCAGCCCGGCTGCGCCGCCTTGGCGCTGGCCACCGCGGCCTCCATCTCCGCCTGGCTGGCGAGCGGAACCCTGGCCTGCACCTCTCCCGTCGCCGGGTTGTAGACGTCGGCGAAGCGGCCGGAGGCCCCCTTCACATGCGCCCCGTCGATGAAATGGGTAAGCTCCGCGACCATTGCCGTCTCCTCGAATAGCATTTGTTTACACGCTTAAAATAAACCCCTTCTGCGGGCAATCGACTTTCCCGGCGCCAAAGGATAGTAGAACGGCCATGTTTCCTTGGGTGAGATCGAACCTGCCGCAAGAATACGCGAATTCGGAACCTGCCGACGACCGTCAGGCGGCGGCGCTTTGCTGGCGCATGGGCGCGGATGGGCTGGAGATTCTGCTGGTCACCACGCGCCGCACCGGCCGCTGGACCCCGCCCAAGGGCGGTTTGATGGCGGACAGGACCGCAGCCGAAAGCGCCGCGACCGAGGCCTGGGAGGAAGCGGGGGTGAAGGGCGAGATATCGCCCGAACCGCTCGGCGTCTACAAGACCCTGAAGCTGCGCAAGGATGACGACTGGCGCAAGCTGACCGTCGCGATCTTCCCGCTGCGCGTCACCGGAGTGAAACCCGACTTCCCCGAGAAGGGCCAGCGCGAAAGCCGCTGGATGACCCGCAAGGAAGCCGCCGCCGCGGTGCGCGAGCCGGCGCTGCGGCGGATCATCCGCGATTTCCGCCCGCCGGACTGAGCCGGCGCGCCGGATTCGGGCGGGCGTCTCCCCCCTGAGACAACCCGGATATTCCTCCTCGCCCGGACGTTCCCGGGTGTTGACGAAGCCCTGCGCGCCACCCCCCATGCCGATCCGGCCATGAATAGCGGGCTCGCCCCGCTCCGGGGGCAGCCCGGAAAAGCGCGGCGGGGCGCGCCGCTCAGCGCCCCTCCACCCGCCAGGCCGCCAGCATCAGCCCGGCCGAGAGCAGCAGCATCAGCCAGCCGGGGGCGAGCGGGGTCAGGCGGACATCCTCCACCGCATAGGCTTCGCGCCGCGCCAGCCCGATCCAGCCGCGCCCGGAGGCGGCGCGGCCCTCGTCAACCCGGCGGATGGCGGGAACGCCGTCCTCCAGCCAGTGAACGCCGCCGCGCGTCGCCTGCGCCAGCGGGGCCAGAACCTCGCCGGTGGCCACGGCCTTCTCGAATTCGATCGGCGCGGGCGGGCCGATCGCCGCGATGGCGCTCAGCACCCCGTCCGAGAGCCGGTGCAGGCCCTGTTCCTCCGCATCGAAGACCGCGCGCCAGACGCCGGGGCCGGCGGGGGTGAAATCCTCCTCCCGCCGCTCGCCCGAAGGGGCGATGATCTCCAGCTTTTCCGGGGTCTCCTTGACCGAGCGGCGCGTCACCGTCAGCCGCGCGCCCTCGGCCATGGCGGAAAGCGCCTCCTCCTCCAGCTCCGGCTCCTTCATCAGCCAATGGGCGAGCCGGCGCAGAAGCTCCGCCTGCGGCCCGCCGCCCTCATAGCCGCGCGACCAGAGCCAGGCCTGGTCGGAGGCCAGCACCGCGACACGCCCCTCCCCGACCCTGTCAAGCACCAGAAGCGGCTTCTCGCCGGCGCCGGTCATCAGCACCTCGCCCGCGCGCCGCTCCATGTCGATCTGGCGAAGCCAGCGGCCCCAGCGGGGCTCGCCCCCCGCCTCGCCGCCCTTGAACCGGTCCAGCCCGGCGGTCACCGGGTGGCGGTCGCCGGCGTCGGTGATCTCCGGGCGGTAGGGCGCCTCGGTCACGGTCGCGCTCGGCGCCACCGGCAGCACATCCGCGAGCGGCGTGCGATAAAGGCTCTCGACCCCCGCGAACCAGGGGCCGGCGGCGATCAGCACCGCGCCGCCATCGCGCACATAGCGGCCGATATTGGCGATATAGGGCGAAGGCAGCACGCCCCTGCGGCGATAGCGGTCGAAGATGATCAGGTCGAACTCGTCCACCTTCTCCAGAAACAGCTCGCGCGTCGGGAAGGCGATCAGCGACAGTTCGAAAACCGGGGTGCCGTCCTGTTTCGTCGGCGGGCGCAGGATGGTGAAATGCACCAGATCGACCGAAGGATCGGCCTTCAGCAGGTTCCGCCAGGCGCGCTCGCCGGAATAGGGCTCGCCCGAGACCAGCAGCACCCGCAGCCGGTCGCGCACCCCGTTCACGGTGAAGGCGGCGCGGTTGTTGCGCAGCGTGATCTCGCCCTCGACCGGGTCCAGCGCCAGTTCGACGACATTGGCGCCGCCATGGGCGATCTCGACTTCAAGCTCGGCTTCGCGACCCGGCGCGGCCGTGGTGGAGCCGACCTGCTCCCCGTCGATGAAGATCGTCACCCGCGCCGGACCGAGACGGGCGAGCGACGCCTCCGGCCCGCTTTGCTCCACGGTGAAGCGGAAGGCCGCGCGCTCGCCGACAATGCCGAAGGCGGGGGCGGCGGCGACGTTCAGCCGGCGGTCGAATTCATGGCGGGCGCCGGTGATCAGCGCCTGAACCGGGCCGGGGAAACCGGTCATCGCCTCCGCGTCATGGACCTGCCCGTCGGTGATCAGCACCGCGCCGGCGATCCGGTCGGCGGGAAGTTCCGCCGCCGCCGCTTCGAGCGCGCCCAGAAGCCGCGTGCCGGGGTCGCCCACCGGGCCGCCCTCGTTCCCGACCCGGAGAATGCGGGTCTCGATCGGGTTCTCCGGGTCCGCAGCGTCCAGGGCCGCCAGCGCGGCGGTCGCTTCGGCCTCGGCCGCCTCGGTCATCGCCCGGCGCTCGCCGATCGACTGGCTCTGGCTCTCATCGACGACGATGAAGGCGATGTCGGACAGCGCGCGCCGGACCTCGCTCACCAGCGCCGGATTGGCCAGCGCCGCCAGCAGCGCCGCGAAGGCGCAGGCCCGGAGCGCCCAGGAGGGCGAGCGCAGCCAGCCCGCCAGCGCCGAAAGCGCCAGCGCCCCCGCCCCCGCCAGCGCGATGGCCAGCGGCGGGACCAGCGGATCGAAAACGACCGAGGCGTTCAATTGCCCAACCTTTCCAGCAGCGCCGGCACATGGACCTGATCGGATTTGTAATTCCCGGTCAGCGCGTACATGACCAGATTGACGCCGAAGCGAAAGGCCAGCTCGCGCTGGCGAAAGCCGTTGTCGCGCCCGACCGGGGCCAGATATTCGCCGGCCTCGTCCACCGCCCAGGCCGAAGCCCAGTCCGCGGCGCCGATGACGACCGGGGACACGCCGTCATTCGGGTCCGAAATCAGCGCCGGCTCGCCCTCCTCGCCCTCGGGCGCGGGGCGCGGGGCCTCCAGCCAAACGGCGCCGCCGGTCCAGCGGCCGGGGAACCGGTCCAGCAGATAGAAGGTCCGGGTCAGCACGTGATCCTCGGGCACGGGCGTCAGCGGCGGCAGGTCCAGCGCCGCCGCCAGCCGGCGGAGCGCGGCGGCGTTCGGCCCGGCGGCCGAGCCCGGCCGCGCCATATGCGCGTCGCGCGTGTCGAGGACGATCATGCCGCCCTCGCGCATATACATGTTCAGCTTCGCCGCGGCCTCGTCCGAAGGGGTTGGCTGCGCCTCGCCGATCGGCCAGTAGAGGATCGGGAAGAAGGCCAGCTCGTCGCGCTCCAGATCCACGCCCATCGGCTCCACCGGCTCCACCGCGGTCCGCGCGGCCAGCAACCGGCTGAGACCGCGCAGCCCCGCCTCGGACATGGCGTCGAGCCGCTCGTCGCCGGTGACGACCCAGGCCAGCACGGTCTGGTTCGCCGCGATCAGCGCCCGCGCCTCCGCCTCCGTCCGTCCCGCGCCTTGCGCCGCCTGCTGCGCCTCGGCCCGCGGCGCGGCCAGCGCCGCCAGCAGAAAGACCGCGCCGACGCCCGGATTGAACCGCAACCGGCGCCCGGAAAGCCGGAGCGCGGCCAGAAGATCGACGGCGAAAAGCAGGATCGCCAGCGACAGGAGCGACCAGGCCAGCGGCCGCTCCTCACGTCCGCCCAGCCGCTCCTCCGCCGCGCCGGCCGGAACCGGCGGGGCCAGGACCGGCGGTTCGGGCGCAGGGAAGAGATTATAGGCGAGGCGCGCGGTCTCGCCCGCGTAAACCCCCGGCGGGGCGTCCGGCCCCGGCGCCTCGGCCAGCCGCCGCGCGGGCACGGGCGCGAGATCCCCCGGCGCCGCCATCACCGCGCCGAACCCGTCCATCGCCGTCACCTGCCGCATCGGCGCGTCATCGGGCGGCGGATCGCCCGCGCCGCCGCCGCCGGAAATGGCGACCAGCCGGCCCAGCATCTCCACGAACAGGCCGGAGAGCGGCAGCGAGGACCATTCGGCGTTGGCCGTCACATGGAACAGCGCCACCCGCCCCGCCCCCCGCGCGGCCGAGGTCACCAGCGGCGTGCCGTCCTCCAGCGTCGCCCAGGTCTTCTCGGCCAGATCCGGGCCAAGCTCGGCCAGGATCTGGAGCGAGACGGACACCTCGCGCGGCGCGGTCAGGCCGAAAAACGGGCTTTCGCGGGTGAAGTCGCGCACTTTTTGCGGCGCGCCCCAGGCCATCGCCCCGCCGACCGCGCGCCCGCCGGCCCTGAGCCGCACCGGCAGGAGCGGGTCCTCCTCCGCCGCCCTCTCGCCGGCGGCGAGATCGACGCCCCGCGCCATGCGCGGCCCGGCGAAACGGACCAGAAGACCGCCCGCCTCCACCCATGTCGCCAGCGCCGCGCGCTCGGGCGGGGTCAGACGGCCGATATCGGCCAGAAAGATCGCGTCCGGGTTGGCGTCGAGCAGCGCGCCGACATCGCCCTCCACCAGTTCCGCGTCCCGCGTCAGCGCGGTCCGGAGGTAATGGAGAGAGGAGACCAGCCGCAGCCCCTGATCCTCGACCCCGCCGGCGGCGAGGCCGACGCGGCGGCGGCGGACGCCCTCATCGGTCAGAACCGTCGCGCCGGCGCTTTCCGCGCCGATGATCGCGGCGCGCGCGACCTGATTGCGCAGTTCAAGCGGCAGGTCGATCTCCAGATCCCGCAGGGTTTCGCCCTCTTCGAACATGGTCTCCAGCGTCGCCAGACGGCGCTCGGCCGGCTCGGTCCCGGCAGCGGCCGGCGCGCGGCCGAAGATGGCGACGCGCAGGGGCTCCGCCGGCGAGGTCTCGGCGCGCAGCGCGGAGACGAGCAGCCGCCCCTCCTCCAGCCGCGGCGCCGACAGCGCCCGCGCGGTCCGCGCCGGGCGGATGACGCGCAGCGCGCCGAGCCGGGCCAGCGCCTGATCCAGCGCGCCGGCGTCGCCATGGTCCAGCCCGTCGCTGACATGGATCGCCTCGACGCCCTCCGGGGGCGCGACGCCGGCGACGGCTTCGGCGTAATCCGCAGCGAGCGGCGTCCAGGGCGCGGGCGAAAGCGCCTCCACCCGTCCGCGCCACTCCGCCGCGGCCCGCAGGTTCAGCCGGAATTCGGCCGGAACCGGGGCCGAAAGCACATGCAGCGAGACCGGCCGCCCGGCCCGCTCCGCCCGGTCCAGCTCCGCCAGCGCGGCGGCGCGGCGGACCTCCCAGTCCGGGGCGCTGGCCCAGCCGGCGTCGATCGCGAGCACCACCGGCCCGTCGCCGGCGAACCGCGCGCGCGGGTTCAGCACCGGCGCGGCGAAGGCGAGGATCACCGCAGCCGCGATCAGCACCCTGAGCAGCAGCAGCCACCAGGGGGTCCGGTGCGGGGTCTTCTCCGGGTCCTGAAGCCCGAGCAGCAGCCGCACCCCCGGAAAGGCGATCCGCCCCGGCGCCGGCGGCGTCGCCCGCAGCAGGAGCCAGAGCGCCGGCAGCAGCGCCAGCGCCGCCAGCAGCCAGGGATTGAGAAAGGCCAGCGCGCCGAAGGACAGCATCAACGCCGCCCCCCGGCCAGCGTGGCGTAGAGCCACAAAAGCGCCTTGCGCGGGCTTTCATCGGTGCGGTGAATCAGGCAGCGCCAGCCGCAGCGCCGCGCGGTCAGCTCCAGATCGCGCCGCCGCGCCGCCAGTTTCTCGCGATAGGCGGCCTGAAGCCCGCGGGCGCGGTCGGTTTCGAATTTCACCTCCCGGCCCATGGATTCGAAGATCAGCCGCCCGTCGAAGGGAAATGTCTCCTCCGCCCGGTCCACGATCTGGACATAGGCGCCGGAAACGCCCGCGTCGGCGGCGTGGAGGAGGGCGGGAAGGATCTCCTCGCGCGGGCCCATGAAATCGGAAAGGAACACCGCCCGCCCGCCGCGGGCGAAATCCGCCTTTGGCGGCGCGCCGAAATCGGGCCGGCCCGGGCGCTCCCCGGTCAGCGCCGCGCCCATGCGGATAAGCTGGGTCTCGCCCCCCGCCGGGCGCGCGGCGTCGCCGCCCAGACGGCTCACCCGCTCCCCGCCCCGGATCAAGAGGACGCCGAGCGTTATCGCCAGAAGCGCCGCCCGCTCCGCCTTGGTGCGGGTGGCGCGGTCGGAGCGGAAATCCATAGCCAGCGC
>JBKECG010000293.1:0-4330 GCA_047974395.1 Pikeienuella sp.
TATATCATGCCGTTGATTGCCATTGATACAATCGACTGCGCGCATGAACAATACTACCGCCGGAGCCACCCGCCCTCGACCAAGGCGAACCATCCGGGAACCCGCCGCGCCGCGGGCGGCGGGGCGTTCCCCTTTCCCGGCCGGCCCGCCTCAGGGCAACTCCACCGTCACCGCGGTTCCCTCGCCCCCGCCGATGCAGAGCGAGGCCACGCCGCGCTTGCCGCCGCGCGCCTCCAGCGCATGGAGCAGCGTCACCAGGATCCGCGCCCCGGAGGCCCCGATCGGATGGCCCAGCGCGCAGGCGCCGCCGTTCACGTTCAGCTTCTCGCGCGGGATGCCGATCTCCGCCATCGCCGCCATCGGCACCACGGCGAAGGCCTCGTTCACCTCCCAGAGGTCCACGTCCTCCACCTTCCAGCCGGCGCGGGCGAGCGCCGTACGCATCGCCGGGACCGGCGCGGTGGTGAAAAGACCGGGCGCCTGCGCATGGCTGGCGTGGCTGCGGATGCGGGCGCGGATCGGCAGGCCCCGCGCCTTCGCCGCCGATTCCCGCATCAGGACAAGCGCCGCCGCCCCGTCCGAGATCGAGGAGGAATTCGCCGCCGTCACCGTGCCATCCTTGCGAAAGGCGGGCTTCAGCGTCGGGATCTTGTCGGGCCGGGCCGATTTCGGCTGCTGGTCCTCGACGATCTCGATCTCGCCCTTGCGGGTGGCGATCTTCACCGGCTGGATCTCGGCGGCGAAAGCGCCGGATTTCTGCGCGTTGAGCGCGTTTTCCAGCGACGCGAGCGCGTAGGAATCCTGCGCCTCGCGGGTGAACTGATAGGTCTCGGCGCAATCTTCGGCGAAGGTTCCCATCAGGCGGCCGGGTTCATAGGCGTCCTCCAGCCCGTCGAGGAACATGTGGTCCTTGACCTCGGCATGGCCGAGCCGGGCGCCGGCGCGCATCTTCGGCAGCACATAGGGCGCGTTGGTCATGCTCTCCATGCCGCCGGCGACGACCACGGCGCCGTTGCCGGCCAGAAGCTGATCATGCGCGACCATCACCGTCTTCATGCCCGAGCCGCACATCTTGTTGAGCGTGGTCGCGGGCACATCCTCGCCCAGCCCGGCCCTGAACGCCGCCTGCCGGGCCGGCGCCTGCCCCTGCCCCGCCGGCAGGACGCAGCCCATCAGCACCTCGTCCACATCCGGGGGGGTGAGCCCCGCCCGCTCCAGCGCCGCCCTTATCGCCGCGCCGCCGAGATCGGCGGCGGTCGCCTCCGCCAGTTCTCCCTGAAACCCGCCCATGGGCGTGCGCGCGGCGCCGACGATGACGACGGGATCTTCGTTGCTCATGACAGACTCTCCTGCGGCTGACATCCTCTCGGCGCGGAGGTTGGCGGACAAAGCCCGCGACCGCAAGCCGATCCGGCGGGCGGAGCCGGTGGACGCTGCAAAGCGCAGCGCGTAGTCTCCGCCGCTCCTGCAACCATGCGCCGCCGGCGCCGCCCCGCGACCAGATCCGAGCGTGACAGCCGATGAATTCGATCCTCTTTCTTGGCGTCGCCATCGTCATCGTCTGCGCCACGGTGCAATGCGCGCTGATCGCTTTCCTGCGCCGCCGCGCCCGGCGCTGGCGCGACAATCGGGCGGCGGCGCATGGTTTCATGAACGAGACGCTGCATCTCAGCGTGATCGTCGCCGCGCTCTTTCTCGGCATGTGCGCGCAGGTCGGCATCTGGGCCCTGGTCTATGTGCTGAACGGCGACCTGCCGGATTTCCAGACCGCGATCTATTTCTCGATGTCGAGCTTCACCACGCTCGGCTATGGCGATGTGGTGCTGAGCGGGCGGAACGCGATTCTGGGGCCGATGGAGGCCTGCAACGGCATCCTGATGGCGGGGCTGGCCACGGGTTTCCTGTTCTCGACCTTTCAGGCGGGATTCGAGAAACGCGAAGCCGACGAGACCGCCCGGCGCCATGAACACGCCCACCCGCCCCGGCGCATCCGGTGAGATCGGCGATTTCCCGCACGCCAGCGGCGCAAGGCGCCCGCATTTCGCCCCCATGGCGAAGGCGAACGCGCCCGAAATCCGGGACCACGCATGAAACGGCTCCTCGCCATCACGGTCATCGCCCTCGCCGTCGCCTACCTGCCCGGACTGGTCGTCGGGACGGCGGCGACGATACAGGCCCGCCATAAGTTCGGATCGGAATATCGCCGGATCGTCCCCAAAGGGGATGGCGGCCCGGGATACGCCGTGAAGCTCAGCGCCGACGGGAAGGAGCCCTTCGCCTTCTGGCGGCGCGTGCTGCTTCAGGGGACAAGGACGCCATGGTTCGGGATCGTCCCCGCGGCCATCCGGCAGGGACGGCGTTCGCGACCTTCCACGCCCGCAAGGCGAAGCGGAGAGCGAATAGTTCCGAACCCCTGATGATCCCGAAGAAAAAACGGGGAACGCCGCCGCGAAAGCGCCTGACGCGAAGACCCGGATCGCGCCGCTCAAGGTGGACCTTTCGGACATCGCTGCGTATAAATGACCTAAATACGACAAGCCCCGAGCGAGCAGGAACAACCTCTTGAGCGACGACGAAATCGAGGATGGCGGCGACGCCCCCGTCCCGCCCCGTCCCGTCCACGCCGGCCCGACCATTTCGGTCGAGGACGAGATGCGGCGCAGCTATCTCGACTATGCGATGTCGGTCATCGTCAGCCGCGCCATTCCCGATGTGCGCGACGGGCTGAAACCGGTGCATCGGCGCATCCTTTTCGCGATGCACGAGACCGGCAATACCCATGACAAGCCCTATCGCAAATCGGCGCGGCCGGTCGGCGATGTCATGGGTAAATACCATCCGCATGGCGACAGCGCGATCTATGACGCGCTGGTGCGGATGGCGCAGGATTTCTCCATGTCGCTGCCGCTGCTGGACGGTCAGGGCAATTTCGGCTCCATGGACGGCGACGCCCCGGCGGCGATGCGCTACACCGAGGTCCGGATGGACCAGCCGGCCGGCGCGCTTCTCGCGGATATCGAGAAGGACACGGTCGATTTTCAGGACAATTACGACGGCAAGGACCGGGAGCCCACCGTCCTGCCGGCGCGGTTCCCGAACATCCTCGTCAACGGCGCCGGCGGCATCGCCGTCGGCATGGCCACCAATATCCCGCCGCACAATCTCGGCGAGGTGGTGGACGCCACGCTGGCGCTGATCGAGAATCCGGACCTTCAGAACCACGACCTGATGGAGCATGTCCCGGCGCCCGACTTCCCCACCGGCTGCCTGATCCTCGGCCGCTCCGGCGCGCGCAAGGCCTATCACGAGGGGCGCGGCTCGGTGATCATGCGGGCGCGGACCAGGATCGAGGAGATCCGCAAGGACCGTTACGCCATCATCGTCGAGGCGATCCCCTATCAGGTCAACAAATCGACCATGATCGAGCGCATCGCCGAACTGGTGCGCGAAAAGAAGATCGACGGGCTGCATCATGTGCAGGACGAGAGCGACCGCCACGGCGTGCGGGTGGTGATCGAGCTGAAGCGCGACGCCACGCCCGATGTCGTCCTGAACCAGCTTTTCCGCTACACCCCGCTGCAAACCTCCTTCCCCTGCAACATGCTGGCGCTGAACAGCGGCCGGCCGGAGCAGATGGACCTGCGCGGTTTCCTCACCGCCTTCATCGCCTTCCGCGAGGAGGTGGTGACGCGGCGCACGGCCTATGAGCTGATGAAGGCGAGGGAGCGCGCGCATCTCCTCTGCGGGCTCGCCGTCGCGGTGGAGAATGTAGACGAGGTGGTGCGCACCATCCGCAGCTCCGCCGACGCGGCGGAGGCGCGGCGGAAACTGATGGAGCGGCGCTGGCCCGCCGACGCCATCGTCGATTATCTGCGGCTGATCGACGATCCGAACCACCCGGTGAACGAGGACGGCACCTATAACCTCTCCGACGCGCAGGCCCGCGCCATTCTGGAGCTTCGCCTCCAGCGCCTCACCGCGCTCGGCGTGCGCGAGGTGACCGACGAGTTGGAGAGCCTCGCCGCGAAGATCGCCGATTATCTCGACATCCTGCGCTCGCGCGAGCGGATCATGGGCATGATCTCGGACGAATTGCGCGAGGTCCGCGAGAAATTCGCCGTCCCCCGCCGTTCGGAAATCGCCGAATTCGACGGCGACATGGATGACGAAGACCTGATCGAGCGCGAGGACATGGTCGTCACCGTCACCCATGGCGGCTATCTGAAGCGCACGCCGCTGGCCGATTACCGCTCGCAGGCGCGCGGCGGCAAGGGCCTTTCCGGCATGGCGATGAAGGATGACGATTTCGTCACCACGCTGTTCGTGGCCA
>JBKECG010000334.1:0-13473 GCA_047974395.1 Pikeienuella sp.
CTGACATGCTGGGCGAAAGCCCGGTCTGGGACGACCGTCTCGGGCGGCTCTACTGGGTCGATGGGGTCTCTCGCCTGATCCGTTATCTCGACTACGCCAGAGATGAGGTGAAAGCCGTCGAGGTTCCCTCAACCATCGGCTCCATCGCGCTTTGTCGCGATCCGGGGCGGTTGATCGCGGGGCTCGCCGACGGGATCTATCTGGTTTCGCTCGCCGATGGCGCGCTGGAGCCGGTCTGCCGGCTCGATCCTGCGAATGACCGGGTCCGCTTCAATGACGGCAAGGTTGACCGGCAGGGGCGTTTCGTTTGCGGCACCATGGGCGTTTACGCCGAGCCCGAAGGCACGCTGGTCCGTGTGTCGGCGGACGGGACGGTCGATTGCCTTGCAACCGGAATCCGCATCTCGAACTCGATCTGCTTCAGCCCTGACGGGGCCATTCTCTATTTCGCCGACAGTCTGGACCGGATGGTGCGCGCGCATTGCTACGCGCCCGGGGCCGAGCCGCTGACCGAACCGCGGGTTCATGTGGACACCAGCCGGTTCAATTCCGGCCCCGACGGATCGACGGTGGATTCCGAGGGCTATATCTGGGTGTCGCTGGTCAACGCCGGCAAGATCGGCCGCTTCGCGCCGGACGGGTCGCTTGACCGGATGATCGAAGCCCCGACCGACATGCCGAGCTGCGTCGCCTTCGGCGGGCCTGACATGTCCACCCTGTTCATGACCTCGATCAAGGATTCGGGCTCGGGTCGCGCGATCTCCCGCCACCCCCATGGCGGCTATCTCTTCGCGCTGAACGGGCTCGGGGTCACGGGAATACCGGAGACGCTCTATGGCTGAGCGGCGCAACCCTTTCGAAGCTCTTCTCGCGCCGCGAAGCGTCGCGGTGATCGGCGCGTCCGACGATGTCGCCCGCATCGGGGGGCGGCCATTGCGCTACATGCGAGAGGGCGGTTTTGCGGGCGAGATCTACCCGGTCAATCCGAAGCGCGAGACGGTGCAGGGCCTGACCGCCTATACCGATATCGGCGCGCTGCCGGAGACGCCCGACACGGCCATCCTCGCCCTGCCGGCGGCGGCGACGGGCGCGGCGGTGGAGGCCTGCGTCGCGCGGGGAATCCCCTCCGCCGTCATATTCTCCGCCGGTTTCGCAGAAGCCGGAGAGGAAGGCGCGGAGATGCAGCGGCGCATCGCCGGTCTCGCCCGCGAAGGCGGCATGCGGCTTCTGGGGCCGAACTGCCTTGGGGTGATGGCGCCGGGGATCGGCTGGTACGGCACTTTCTCCGTCATTTTGGACAATGAGAAGATCGAGAGCGGCCCGGTCGGCATCGTCTCGCAAAGCGGGGCCTATGGCTCCCATATCGCTCATCTGGCGCGGGCGCGCGGGATGGGGATCAGCCAGTGGATCACCACCGGCAACGAGCTGGACATCACCATGGCCGAAGCGTTGGACCATGTGATCGCTCAGCCCGAAACCCGGGTGGTGATGGCCTATGCCGAGGGTGTTCGCGATGGCGACCGTCTTCGCGCGGCGCTGGAGCGGGCGCGCGATCTCGGCAAGGCGGTGGTCTTCACCAAGACCGGGCGCAGCGAGGTCGGCGCGCGGGCTGCGGCTTCGCACACCGCGTCTCTGGCCGGGTCGGACGCGGTGTTCGACGCGGTGCTGCGCCAGTATGGCGCGCATCGGGCGCTGACCACGCCGGAGCAGATCGACGTGGCCTACGCCGCCGCCGGCGGCAAATACCCGGAGGCGAACCGCATCGGCATCTTCACCATGTCCGGCGGTTTCGGCATCCAGCTCGCCGATGATTGCGCCGCGGCGGGGCTGGATGTCGCGCCGATGCCCGTGGATGCGCAGGCTGATCTGAAGGCGCTTCTTCCCTACGCCTCCCCGGTCAATCCGGTCGATGCGACGGCGCAGGCGGTCAGCGACATGTCGATCATGACCGCCTATGTGAAGACGATGATGGAGCGGGGCGGCTATGACATGTTCTCGGCCATCCTCGGTGCGGGGCCGGGCGCGCGCAGCTTTTCAGAACCGCTTCTGAAAGCGTTGAAAGCCGGGCTTCAGGGCCATGAGGACAGGATTCTCGGCCTGACCATGTCCGCGCCGCGCGCGGCGGTGGCCGATTACGAGGCGCAGGGCTTTCTGGTCTTCGAGGATGGCGCGGCGCTGGCCAACGCCTTTGGCGCTCTTGCGCGGATCAGACGCGGCTTCGATCAGGCCGGCGCGCCTCCCGCCCCGGCTCCGCGTATGGACCTGCCCGAGGGGCCGCTGAGCGAGGCTGCGGCCAAGGCGATCCTGGCTCGCGCGGGGGTCGGCTTCCCGGCGGAGCGGCTTGTCGTCGATGGCGAAGCCGCGGCCGCGGCTGCGGCGGAATTCGGCGGTCCGGTCGTGCTCAAGATCTGCTCGCCCGACATCGCCCACAAGACCGAGATCGGCGGCGTTGCGCTGAACATCTCCGGCGCCGACGCGGCCCGCGCGGCGGCGGCGATGCTGACGCGGGTGCGCAAGGCCCGGCCGGAGGCGCGGGTCGAGGGTGTTCTGGTCGCGCCCATGGTCTCCGGCGGCGTCGAGACCATCATCGGCGTCCATGACGATCCGAGCTTCGGGCCAGTGGTGATGTTCGGCCTCGGCGGCATCTTCGTCGAGGTGCTGAAGGATGTGACCTTCCGCGCCGCGCCCTTCGATGTGGCGGAGGCGCACCGGATGATCCGCGAAATTCGCGGCTATCCGCTGCTCGAAGGCGCGCGCGGCGCCAGACCCGCCGATATCGACGCGCTGGCGCGGCTCCTCTCCGATCTCTCGCGCTTCGCCGCCGCTCATGCCGACCGGATCGCGGGGATCGACCTCAATCCGGTGCGGGTGATGCCGGCGGGCGAGGGGGTGATGGCGCTGGACGCGCTTCTGGTCATGAAGGGAGAGGACGCATGATCGACGAGGCGAAGCTGCGGGAGCTTCTGGACCGCGAGGCGATCCGCGACTGCATCCACCGCTATTGCCGCGGGATCGACCGCGCCGACGAGGCGGCGCTCGTCTCCGCCTACTGGCCGGACGCCCATGACAGTCACGGCGCCTTCACCGGCTCGGCCGCGGAGTTCTTCACCTGGGTGCGCGCCGCCTGGGCGACGGGGCCGCGCAATATCCACAATGTCGGCAATACTCTGATCGAGTTTCGCGCCCCCGACCGGGCGGCGGTGGAGACCTATTTCCTTGCGCTGCAGCGCGGCGCCGGGCCGGACGGGATCACCCGCCAGGTGCTGCTGGCCGGGCGCTATTGCGATCTCTTCGAGAAGCGCGGCGAGGAATGGCGGGTCAAGGACCGGACCGTCGTCTATGACTGGGTCGATCACCAGGCCCCGCCGGAGGGCGGTGAAGCCGACCGTTTCGGCCCGCGCAGGCCGATCGGAGCGGCCTTTCCCGACGATCCTGTCTACGCGATTGGCGAAAGGACGCGGGCGACGTGACGAACGAAACCTCAGCAACCGGAGCGGAGATGGCGGCCACTGTCGCGACGGACGCCTATCGGCTGGCGATGCGGCGTGTGGTGTCTCCGGTCGCGGTGATCACCGTCGCCGATGGAAATGACCGCAACGGGTTGACCGCGACCGCGGTCTGCTCAGCCAGCACAGAGCCGCCGACAGTGGTGGTCTGCATCAACAGCGAAGCCAAGGCGCTGGCCCTGATCTGCAGGACCGGGCGTTTTGCGGTGAATTTCCTCAGCGACGAGCAATCCGAGATCGCCCGCGCCTTCTCGACCCGCGGGCTCGCCGGTGAAACCCGGCTGAAGCTCGGCGACTGGACCACGCTGACCACCGGCGCGCCGGTCCTCAAGGATGCGGTCAGCGTCTTCGACTGCCTGACCGACCGGTCGATCCCCTGCGGGAATCACGAGATTCTCCTTGGCCGCGTCGTCGGCGTCGACAGCACCGAAGCCAGCGCGCTGCTCTATCGCGACGAATTCTTCCGCCGTGTAGCCCCGGAGTGAGATCATGACCAACGGAACGCAGAGACGCCTCGCCCTGATCACCGGCGCCGCCGGCGGCATCGGTCGCGGGCTGGTCCTCGAATTCGCCGGACGCGGGCATCGGGTGCTGGCGGTCGATCTGTCGGATTCCGGGCTGGACGAACTTGTCGCCGATATTGGCGGAGATCATCTGGCGCTGCCCTGCGATCTCTCGGACGAAGGCCAGATCGCGGCGCTTTTCCGGCGGGTGGATGCGCTGGAGGAGCCCTTGGGCGTTCTCGTCAACAACGCCGCCATCGGGCCGACCATGCGCCCGACCGTGGAGACGCCGAGCGACGAGCTCCGCGCGGCGCTCCGCACCAATCTCTACGCGCCCTTCACCCTCGCCCGCGAGGCGGCGGCGCGGATGGGGCGCGGCGCCGCCATCGTCAACACTGTTTCTCTGGGGGGGATCGTCTCCAATCCCGCGCGCAACGCCTACGCCGCCTCCAAGGCTGCGCTGATCTCGCTCACGAAATCGCTGGCCTGCGAACTGGCCGGGCGCGGCGTGCGCGTCGCTGCGGTTGCGCCGGGCTATGTCCGCACGCCGATGGTCGGCGCGCTGGAGCGGGCGGGCAAGGCCGATCTCGCGATGGTGCGGCGGCGCATCCCGATGGGAAGGCTGGCGCGCGGCGACGAGATCGCCGCCGCCATCGGCTTCCTCGCCTCGCCAGAGGCCGGCTATGTCACCGGCGCGGTGCTGGTGGTGGATGGCGGCTGGGCCTCCTTCAACCAGCCCGGCGACGCGCATCCGCCGGTGGAGGGGGTTCCCCCCGACGAGTTGGCCCGGCCCGAGGCGTGGGCGCGTCGCCGCAATATCCTTGTCACCGGCGCTGCGCGCGGCATCGGCGCCGCCATCGCCCGGCGTTTCGCCGCCGATGGCGCGCGGGTGGCGATCGTGGATCGGGAGGCCGAAGGGCTCGGCGAGTTGGCCGCGGCGCTCGGCGGCGATCATGTCGCGCTGACGATGGATGTCGCCGACGACGCCTCGGTCGCAGCGGGCTTCGCCGAGATGGCCCGGCGAATGGGTCCGCTTGACGTGCTGATCAACAACGCCGCGATTTCGGACACGTTCCAGCCCCTCGCCGATCAGGGCGCCGCCGATCTGGACCGCGTGCTTGCGGTGAACCTGACCGGCGCGTTTTCCTGCGCGCGCGAGGCGCTGAAGCTGATGCCGGAAGGGCGCGGCGTCATCGTCAATCTCGGTTCGATCAACACCTTCCTGCCCTTCGCGCCGCGCCATGGTTATGGCGCCTCCAAGGCGGCGATCGACATGCTGACCCGCTGCATGGCCGCCGAGCTTGGCCCGAAAGGCGTCCGCACCGCCACGCTGGCGCCGGGATATATCCGCACCGGCGGCGTCGCCGATCTGGAGAGCCGCGGCCTGATCGACATCGACCGGATCCGCCGCCGCATACCCATGGGCGATCTCGGCCGCCCCGAGGATATCGCCGACGCGGCGCATTTCCTCGCTTCCGAGGCCGCCAGCTATGTCAACGGCGCGATCCTCTACGTGGATGGCGGTTGGACCTCTTTCGGCAATGCGGGAGACGCATTCGAGCCCGGCGGCGACGCGATCTGAACCGGGTTTTGCGCAACAATTCATCAGCGAGGTGGCACAATGGCTAAATCAGGGAAAGCGGCCGGCGCGCGGCGCGTCGATATCATCGTGGTCGGCGCGGGCTTTGGCGGCATGTACGCGGTCTACAGGTTCCGCGAGATGGGCTATGACGTGCAAGGCGTCGAAGGCGGCGGCGATGTCGGCGGCGTCTGGTACTGGAACCGCTATCCGGGCGCGCGCTGCGACCTGATGTCGGTCGATTATTCCTACGGTTTCTCCGAGGAGGTGCAGCAGGAATGGAACTGGTCGGAGCAATTCGCCGGTCAGCCCGAAATCCTCGCCTACGCCAATTTCGTCGCCGACCGGCTGGATCTGCGCCGGAGCTACCGGTTCAACACACGTGTCACCAGCGCGATCTGGGATGACGAGTCCAGTCTCTGGCGCGCGACCACCGACAAGGGCGACGTGCTGGAGGCGCCGTTCTGCATCATGTCCACCGGTCCGCTCTCGATTCCGAAGGACCCGGACATTCCCGGCATCGACAGGTTCAGGGGGCGTATCCTCCGCGCCCAGATCTGGCCGGATGAGAAGATCGACTTCACGGGCAAGCGCGTCGGCGTGATCGGCACCGGCTCGACCGGGATCCAGATCATCCAGACCCTGGGTCGCGAGGCGGGCGAGCTTTTCGTCTTCCAGCGCACCCCGAGCTGGACCCTGCCGATGCGCAATCACGATCTCGAACCCGACTATATCGCCGAGATGAAGCGCCATTACCCGGCGATGCGCGCCGAGATGCGCCGCAACCCGACCGGCGGCACGCGGCCGGTCTCGACCCGGCCCTTCTTCAGCCTGCCGCCCTCGCAGCGGCGCGATGTGATGGAACATGCCTGGGCCGATGGCGGCCATACGTTCCTCGCCTGTTTCTCGGATCTTCTGTCCAATCAGGAGGCCAATGATCAGGTCGCCGAGTTCGTGCGCGGGAAGATCGACCAGATCGTCGAGGACAAGGCGACCGCCGAGGCGCTGAAGCCCCGCGGCTACCCGATCTTCGCCCGGCGGGTCTGTCTCGACACCGAATATTATGAGACCTACAATCTGCCCAATGTTCATCTGGTCGATGTCCTGAAGGACCCGATCGTCGAGATCACCGAAAAGGGCGTGCGCACCGAATCCGGCGAGACCGAGCTCGACATGCTGATCTTCGCCACCGGTTATGATGCGCTGACCGGCGCGCTTCTGGCTTTCGACGTGCGCGGCCGCGGCGGACGGACGCTGAAGGAGAAATGGCGGGGCGGGCCGGTCTCCTATCTCGGCCTGATGCTCGAAGGCTTCCCGAATCTTTTCGCCTCTTCGGGGCCGAACGGGCCGGCGGCGCTGGCCAATCTGATCACCATCGCCGAGAATGATATCGACTGGTTCGCCGGCCTCGTCACCCACATGAAAAAGCACGGGCTGGCGACGGTGGAGGCCACCAGAGAGGCCGAAGACCGCTGGATGGAGATCGTTCGCGCCCTGGCCGAGAAATCGCTGGTGCGCAAGGCCAAGACCTGGTGGGTCGGCTCCAACGTCAAGGGCAAGCCCGAGGGGCTGACCATGTTCGTTGGCGGCTTCGACCGCTATCGCGAGTATTGCGAGGCCGCGGCCCGCGACGGTTACGAGGCGCTGAACTTCGAGCGGGTGAAGGAGCCGGCCTGACCCGCCCGCCGCCCCGTGTCGGGCGAGGTCTCCGACGCGGGCCGGTCGGCCGGTCTGACCATGTGGGTCGTCGCCGCTGTCGCCGGCGTGAGGGCGTTTCCCGCTAGCGCGGCCGGGGGGCGGGCTCGCTCGGATCTGCTGGTGGTGTATAAGACCGATCTCGCGCCCTATATCGGCGTCGATCCCGGCCTGCCGGGCGGGGCGCGTGAGGCGTCTCCGGCTGAGGGGCTGACGCGAAACCCGGATGTTCCGACTGCGGGGGATTCGCCGCGCGATTCTCGCGACACCTGCTGAATCCGTCAGCCGCCGACGAGCGAAACGCCAGTCGCGAATCAACCATGCAGAGATGTTTTGCACAGTGCAATCGTAATGGTTGCATGAATCGTCCTGCGGTTGCTATGGTCGATAGTAATGAGAGCTGCGGCGGTGATTTTCTGATATTTTCGTTTGTTTTTGGCTGAAAAGCCCATACATTCATCTTTAATATTATGTTAATAGAAAAATTGTCGGGGCTTCGCTCCGGACGATCTGTTTCGGGATGAGAAATGTTGCAGTTTGTTTCGATCGCCGGCTATGGCGACATTCCGAAATTCTGGGATGACAGGCCGCCCCGTGTTCGGAGCGGCCCCTTTGTGGCGTAGTCCCGGAAAACCGTCCTGTGTTTGCGCGTCGTCATGGCGCGCAGGGGCGGCGCGTGATGATCGGCGGCCTCATGTGGGTGCGGCGTATGTCGATCGAACTCCGGCGCGTCGCGTCGCTGAAAGGCGGCGATATCGGCGGGTCCGGGGATGTGGAGAGCGTTTCAGTGTGCTGAAGGAATTCGCCCCCGGTCGGTGATCGGGATGTACTGTGGTGAACGTGGGGAATTGAAAAATGCCCAATTGCATTCTTGCGACCGGAGGCGCGGGCTATATCGGCTCGCATGTAGTGGCCGAGCTTCTTGCGGCAGGCTATCGCGTGGTTGTCCTCGATAATTTCGAGAACTCCGACCCATCGACAATCGACAGGATCGCGGAGATCGCCGGCCAGCCGGTGACCGCGATCAAGGGCGACGTGCGCGACCGCCTGCGGCTGGAGCGGGTGATGCTGCATCATGAAGTGGATGCGGTGATCCATCTCGCCGGCAAGAAGGCGGTCGGCGAATCCGTCGCGAATCCGCTGCTCTATTTCAACGACAATTTCAACGGCGCCATCGCGCTGCTCGAAGCGATGAAGAACACCGGCGTGCGCCGGCTCGCCTTTTCGTCTTCGGCCACGGTCTATGGCTACCCTGAAAGCCTGCCGATCAATGAGGGCGCCTCTGTCGGCGTCACCAATCCCTACGCCCGCACCAAGCTGGTGATCGAGGAGATGATCGACGACCTGCTGGTCGCGGAGCCCGATTTCTCCTGCATATCGTTGCGCTATTTCAATCCGGTCGGCGCTCATCGCAGCGGCCTGATCGGCGAGGATCCGCGCGGCGCGCCGAACAATCTCTTCCCCTATGTGGCGCGAACCGCCACGGGCCAGTTGCCCTCCGTTCAGGTGTTCGGCGACGATTACGATACGCATGACGGGACGGGGCTGCGCGATTACATCCATGTCGAGGATCTGGCGCGGGGCCACCTCGCCGCGATCGAGCTGCTGCTTCGCGACGGCGGCATGCAGGGCGGGCATCAGCGCGTGAATCTCGGCGCCGGCAAGGGTTATACGGTTCTGGAGGTCATCGACGCTTTCTCGCGCGCCTGCGGTTTCGACATTCCCTATCATATCGCGCCCCGGCGTCCGGGCGACGCGGCGGCCTCGGTGGCGGATCCGAGCCGCGCCCACGCCCTGTTGGGTTGGAGCGCGCAGCTGGGGCTTGACCGGATGTGCGCCGATCAGTGGGCCTTCATCTCGAACAGGATGGCCAAGCGGGAACTCGTAACCCCCATGAACACGACCCTGCCTGCGGCCGGGGGCTGATTTTCCCGATAACAGGTTGACCGGGCGCGGTGATTCAGACCAAGTTACGCCGCGAGGCGAAGGCGATGTACTGTCGGTTGGGTTGCACGATTGGGACGAATAACTGCGTCATTCCGTTGCGGAAATCGGAATTGGCTCGCGCCGCTGCGGGCGTTGCCGCTCGCTGCCGGGTTGTGTCTGGCGGCTCTGGTCCCGGGCGAGGCGCGCGCCGATGCGCCGAAGGCGGCGCCGATGTCGTCTGACCTCTGCGGTCAAATCGCGGCGGCGTCGGGAAGGGTGACGGACGCGGCCGGCCTGGACCGCAAGGCGACCATCGCGGAGGCCATAAGCCGGGGCGTCGGCATCCAGTACTGGGGACCCGATTATCACGCGGCCGCGCTGGCGCGGGCGCGACACGGTCTTCTGATGATCGAAGCCGCGCGGATCGGCGCGCCCTATAGCGACAATGGGCGCGAGATCTACTTCTCCGCCGACGAGGTGCGCGAGATAAGGGATGACGGCCGGCAGGTCATTCTCGGTTACATCAATGTCAGCGAGATCGAAACCTATCGCGATTACTGGTCCGACGCCGTCCGCGCGGCGCTTGGCGGCGTGGGGGACAAGGGCGCCTTCGCCTGGTACGGCCCGAAATCGCGCCATGGCGAGTTGCTGGCGAAATACTGGACGCCGGAATGGGAAGAGGTCCTGGCCGCGCGCGTCGACAGGATCATGGCGCAGGGTTACGATGGCGTGCTGCTTGACGATGTGCTGCATTACTACACTTTCGCCGGCGACGGCCTGTTGCAGCCCGGATCGCTGAAGCCCGACGCCGCCACGCCGGAGGATGCGCCCGCCTTCGCCCGCGCGATGATGCGCCTTGTCACGCGGGTCGCCGACCGGGTGCGCGCCCATGATTGCGATGCGCTGGTCGTTGTGAACAACGGCGCCTATATCGGCCGCGACGCCGGGCCCGAGCCGCAGGGCGCCGAAGTCGCGGCTTTCGACGCCTATCGCGCCGGGATCGACGGGATCCTGATGGAAAGCCTGTTCTCCCCCCATTCCAATCCCGAAGTGCTGACGGTCATGCGCGAGGATTATCAGTCACGCGGGGTTTCCGTCCTGACGATTGATTTCGCCTCCTTCTTTCCCGACGAGTCGCCCGATCAGGTGCGCAGCGAGGTGGCGGCCCGCGCGAGGGAGCACGGCTTCGCCGCCTATGTCGCGGATAATGACAGCTTTGACCGGCTCTATGAACCGATTATCGGCCGGTGACGGGCGTCGCTTCGGAGATGATCCCGACGCCAAGGGCGCGGTCGATTCGCGGATCGCCCGTGCCCCGCAGCAGCAGCAGGCGATAGGCCGGCCCGCGCTGCGCCTGCGTGGCCAGCGAGAGCCAGATCCGGACCTGCCAGTCGCTGAGATCGCCCGCCGCGGCGAGTAGAAGATAATCGACCATCGCATCCTGACGCCCCTGGCTCTGCATCAGCGCCGCGCCGGTCAGCGGCGTGCGGCGCAACAATTCCGGCGAGAGCGCGGCCCGATAGGGGGCGAGCGCGGCGACGCCCCGATAGCGCAGGATCTGCGTCAGCGCGCCGTCAAGGGCGGCGGGCGCCATGGCGTCGAGCCGCGTCGCCATGAGCGCGGCGCGCAGCCCCCGGTCATCTCCCGTCATGTTGGTGACCGAGATCAGCGTTTCCCATGCTTCGGGCGAGATCTCTCCGGCTGTGGCGAGCCAGCGGTCCTGAAGCGCCAGCGCGATGGGGATGTCGCCGCTGCGGGCGAAGGCCGGGATCGCGATATGGCCGAGGTCATGAGCCGCGTCCATGTAAACCGTCGCGAGATAATAGGCCTCGTCAAGCGCGCCGCGCGAGATCAGCGAGGCGATCGCGATCTCGATCGGGCCCGCCTTCCGGTCGCCTTCGTCGAACCAGCGCAATGTGGTGACGACCGCCTCGCGGATATCGCCGCTTTCGGTCAGGTGATCTATCAGGCGCCGGCGGAAGGTGTCGTCCTCGCGGCGGGGATTATCGGCCAGAAGCCGATAGACGCGCGTCAGCTCGTCCTGCCGTCCGGTCAGCAGCAGAAGCTGGGCGAGCCGTTTCGCCTCCCCCGTGGTCAGGCCAGAGATCGGCGCCGATTCGAGCAGCGCCAGTTCGTCATCCACCCGCCGCTGAAGGCGCAGCAGCGCGCCGAGCCGCAAGCGGCGTTCGGTCGTGGGCCGCGCCAGATGCGCCTCCTGCAACCGGGCGGCCGCGCCGGCGAGATCGCCATCCAGCGTCAGGGCGTCGGCCTGCAATTCGGCGGCGATATCGTTCAGCTTCGGGTCGCCGGCCAGCCCCGAAAGCGCGTCGCGCACGCCCTCCGTATCGCCCGCCGCCAGCGAAAGGCGCGCCTGAATGAGGCGGATATTGGCCTGGCCGGCGATGGCCGGATCGGCTTCGGACAGAAGCGCCAGCGCCTCTTCCGGCTCCAGCGCGGCGAGATCGGCCTCGAAGCGGATCGCCGGGCCGGGGCGCAGCATCGCCGCGCCGAGAACCGCGAGGACGAAAAGGCCGAGTGCGAGGATCAGTTGGCGTCCCATGTCACATCACCTCAACACCCGGTCCCGAGCCGGACCGTGACGCTCTGCCCCTGTAGCGGCGGAAAGACGAGCCGAAGCCGCCCGTCGGCGTCGGAGGCGACGTTCACGTCCTGAATGATCCCGCCCGCCGTTTCCTCATTCTCGATGACGAAACGATAGGTCGTCGCGGCCGGCGCCGCCCATGTCATCGCGCCGGCGCCCCAGCCGCCGGCCTGAAAAACCAGCCCGCACGCGGTTTCCTCCAGCGTGTCTATCCAGAGGCGGCTTTCGATCAGGCCGAGCCGGGCCGGGTCGCGGCGCATCGCCTCGCCATCATCCCCGGTCAGCGCGACCAGTGGCTCCTCGGCCGTCGGCAGAAGCGCGACATAGAGCGCATCGCCTTTTCGCCGCGCCCCGAGGACCCCGCGGCTCTCCTCCATGTCCAGCGCCAGCCCCGCGGCGTTGTCGAAGCGCACGGTCTGAAGATCGCCCCGGTTCAGGATGCGCCAGCGGTTCGGGCCGTCGGCTTCGGCGCGAAATGTCCAGAACCCTTCGACGATCCTGATATAGTCGGTCGCGGCGACGGGGATGACCGGCTCGGACCGCGCCAGCTCCAGCGCCTTGAGGACCGCGCTTCGCGTGGCGTGGTCGATCATCGACTGGGCGTTGTAGGACAGATGGAAAGGTTTCAGCCGCCGCGGGGTTTCCGTGGCGGCGACGGTCTGGGCCAGCATGTGAAACCCCTGCATCGGCCCGGTCCAGAACCCGGTATAGGCGTCGTCGCCGCTTAGCGCGTTATAGACCTGCAATTCGGAGCCGATCGAGGCGCCGAAGGGCCAGAGATTGGAGAGCGAAGGAGCGAAGGGGTTGTAGACGCCGCCGCCGCCGCCGATGGCGGGATAGCCGGCCTCTCTCACCCGCGCCATCGCTGCGGTGAAAGGGTGGGCGTTGCCGGTCCATATATAGGCCGACGCCCTTTTTCCCGCCGGCGCCAGTCGCTCGACCGCGGCGAGCGCGCCGGTGGTCTCCCGGTCGAGATCGAATGAGGTTCCCGTGTATTTGCGCGGCGCGTTCGGCGCCAGATCCGCCGCGGTCCCGATGCGGGCGAAGGCGTCTTCGAGATTCCTGACGGCGATATTCATCAGCGCGTCGGCGGCGTCGCCGCGCGAGGCGACGAATTCGTCGATCTGGCGGAGCTCGGTCGCGCGGTCGTAACGTTCGAAGAACCCCCAGTTCCGGATCATGCTGTCGCCGTTCGAGCCGATCTGCGCCTGTCTCTGCGAGAAGATCTGCGCGGCTGCGGCGCGGGCGGTCGGCGCCCCCAGATCGCCGGCGAGCACGGCGACGGTCTGCGGCAGGTCGCTATGCGGCACGATGACCCGGTCCCGCAGGATCTCGGCCGCGATCATCGGCTCCTGCCCGAAATCCAGCGTCGGGGCGGCCGAAAGCCAGCCTTCCGAGCCGACCGTTGCGAAGAACAGCCGCCGGCCGTTCAGCGTGGCGACGTCGGGAACCGGACGGACCGGCTCGCCGAGCGCCATCGCGATCAGGCGGAAGGGATCCACGATCCAGAAAGTGGCGCCGGTGCGCGGGTCGAAAGTGGCGATGGCGACCCCGTGCGCATAGATCCCTTCGGGCCCCTCGACGAAGAGATCGACCGCCGGCTCCGTCGCCTCGGGGTCCGGCGCGAGGCTGAGATGGGCCCTGGCCCCTGGAAGCGCGCGG